>JAVEEG010000073.1 GCA_030840585.1 Frankiaceae bacterium
CGGATGGCGAAACTCGCGGTTACCGGGGGTACACCGCGTCACCCGTCGAGACCTGGATAGCCATGCGCCCGCGCCTTCTCGCCGCCGCGGCCGGCGGCATCGTCACCGCTGCCGCCGCCATCAGCCCGATCGTCGGCACCGCCGGCGCCGCCGGGGCGGTCACCACCACCAACGGTTGTGTCACCAGCGTCCCAGCTCCGGGCACCACCACGCCGGTCCAGATCTGCTACTCGCTGTTCCAGCCCCCGACGGCTGACGCCAGCCACAAGACGCCACTGATCTTCCACAGCCACGGCTGGGGCGGTTCCCGTACGACGGACCCCTCGTCCTCCGAGGTCAAGCCGTACCTCGACGCCGGCTACGGCGTCCTGTCGTTCGACCAGCGCGGGTTCGGCCAGAGCAACGCCAGCAAGGCGTACATCGAGAACCCCGACGTCGAAGGCCGTGACGTCGAGCAGCTCGTCGACCTCGTCAGCCACCTCAACTGGGTGATCCAGGACGGCCCGGGCGACCCGCGGATCGGCGCGGTCGGCGGCTCGTACGGCGGCGGCTACCAGTTCGTCGGCGCCTTCCGCGAGATCACCGACACCGGCAAGCAGATCTTCGACGCGCTTGCGCCGCAGATCACTTGGTGGGACCTCAAGCAGTCACTCGCACCGCAGGGCGTCGCGAAGACCGAGTGGGACAGCGCCCTCACCGCGGCTGGCGCGAACTCGCTGCCGCAGGACGTCCTCACCGGCTTCGCCGAGTCCGCCGCCACCGGCACCTGGACCGACGGCAGCATCCCGGGCACCGTCAACCTCGACGCGTTCTTCGCGAAGAACGGGCCGAAGTGGCAGGTGTCCCAGGGCCGGCACATCGACGTACCGGTGCTGTTCGGTCAGGGCATCACCGACGAGTTGTTCCCGCTCGACCAGGGACTGAAGAACTGGGCCAACGCGCTCACCCCGCGGGCCCGGGAGAAGAGCATCTTCGTCGGCTACAACGGCGGTCACGTGCTGCCGAACGCCTACCCGCTCACCGTCCAGCCGAGCAACGACCCGTGCAGCGCGCAGCTGACCGGCGGCAAGAACTTCGCCGCCCTCACGGTCATGTTCTTCGACCGCTACCTCAAGCACGAGACGGTCAAGCTCCCCGGCCTCGGTGCCTACCACCTCGCCACCGCGGGCAGCACTTGCACCACGACCAGCGCGGTGACGCCCAACAAGACCGTCGACGCCGGCACCGTCGTCACGCCCGAGTTGGCCGGCCCGGCGATCGCCACGAAGATCGCCGACGGCCCGCTGCGGATCGCCGGTACGCCGTACCTGTCCGGAACCGTCACCGCGGCCGGCGTGAACAACCGGGCGTTCTACGCGCTCGGCATCGGCACCAGCCCGGCCGACGCGAAGATCGTGCAAGGCAACATGTACCCGTGGAGCTCGCAGCTCCCGGTCACCTCGGCGGCGGTGAAGATCGAGCTGCCGTCGGTCGCGGTCGACGTCCCGGCCGGCCAGTCGTTGTTCATCATCGCCGCGGCGACGAACGACATGTACTTCGGCTTTGGCAGCCGGACGCCGGGCGCCGTACTCATCCAGGACGCAAAGGTCGCGCTCCCGCTAGTTCGCTAGCGGGAGCGCGACACCGCGCGAGGTCAGCCGGTCAGCTGGTGGGATCGGGAACGATCCGGATGTAGGGCTTCGGCTCTTTCCAGTCGCCGAAGATCTGCTTCGCCTCGTCGTTCGACACCGAACCGGCGATGACGACGTCCTCGCCCGGCTTCCAGTCGACCGGCGTCGCGACTCGGTGCGTCGCGGTCAGCTGCAGCGAGTCGATGACCCGCAGCACCTCGTCGAAGTTGCGGCCGGTTGTCATCGGATAGACGAGGATCAGCTTGAGCTTCTTGTCCGGGCCGATGATGAACACATTGCGTACGGTCTGGTTGTCGGCGGGCGTGCGGCCTTCGCAGTTCTCGCCCGCGTCGGCCGGCAGCATGCCGTACGCCTTCGAGACCGCGAGGTCGGTGTCGGCGATCATCGGGTAGTTGGGCCGGGCGCCCTGGGTCTCTTCGATGTCGTCGGCCCACCGCGCGTGGTTGTCGACCGCGTCGACGGACAGGCCGATGATCTTCACGTTCCGCTTGTCGAACTCCGGCTTGAGCTTCGCCATCCGGCCGAGCTCAGTCGTGCAGATCGGGGTGAAGTCCTTCGGATGCGAGAACAACACGGCCCACGAGTCACCGATCCAGTCGTGGAACTGAATCGTGCCTTCGGTGGTCTCGGCGGTGAAGTCCGGCGCGGTCGCGCCCAACGAAAGTCCCATGGCGATACTCCTCTGTCGCGTATGGCTGCGCGCCGACGCTACGCCCAATCGCCCCTTACGCCCAGCGGTCGGTCGCGGCGACGATCGGATCGAGCAGCCCGCGGCCGGAGTGCCCGACCCGGAACAGGTGCAGCTCCGCATCCGGCCACGCCTGCGCCAGCAGCCATGGCACGTCCGGCGGGCCGCTGATGTCGAAGCTGCCGTGCGCCAGCACGCCGGGGATGCCGTGCAGCCGATGCGCGTTGTCGAGCAGTTCGGTCGGCCCGAGCCAGGCGGCGTGGGAGAAGTAGTGCGCGCACAACCGGGCGAACTCGACCCGGTGATCGCGCTCGGCCCACCGCGGGTTCGGCACCCACCCTTCCTCCAGTGACACGACCGCGTCTTCCCACGCGCACCAGCTCGCCGCGGCCGCTTCCCGTACGTCGTCCGACACCGCGTCAGCGTTGAGGATGCGGTCGTACGCCGCGACCAGGTCACCGTCGCGTTCCGCCGCCGGGACGAAGTCACGAAACCGTTGCCATTGCTCAGGAAAGAACCGCCCGGCCTCGTGGTAGAGCCAGTGCACGTCCTGCGGCCGGGTCATGGTGACCGCGATCAGCGCTAGCTCGGTGACTCGCTCCGGATGCCGTTCGGCGTACGCGAGCGCGAGGGTGACACCCCACGATCCGCCGGCGACCAGCCAGCGCTCGATGCCGAGATGCGTACGCAGCTTCTCCATGTCGTCCACGAGGTGGTGAGTTGTGTTCGCGTGCATCGTCGTACGCAGGTCACTGGCCGGGGGAGTGCTGCGCCCGCACCCGCGCTGGTCGAACTGCACGATCCGGTAGCGGGCCGGGTCGAACCACTGCCGGTGCCCGGGGCGTGATCCCTGCCCTGGACCACCGTGCAACACCACCGCTGGCTTGCCGTCCGGATTGCCCGCGACGCAGTAGTAGATGTGATGTCCGTCACCGACGTCGAGCAGTCCAGCGTCGTACGGCTCACTCGGCGGGAAGGCGTCCACGTCGCGACGATAAACTCCGCTCGTATGGAGCATGTCGACGTCCTCGTCGTCGGTGCCGGGTTATCCGGCATCGGTGCCGCCTGTCACCTGACCCGCGAGTGCCCGGACAAGGCCTACGCCGTCGTTGAGGCGCGCGATCGGATCGGCGGCACCTGGGATCTGTTCCGCTACCCGGGCATCCGGTCCGACTCCGACATGTTCACCCTCGGCTACTCGTTCAAGCCGTGGACGCATCCCAAGGCGATCGCCGACGGCCCCGCGATCCTCGAGTACATCAACGAGGCGGCGCGCGAGTACGACGTGCTCGACAAGATCCGCTTCCGCCATCGCGTCGTTCGCGCGGGGTGGTCGACGCCCGACGCGCGCTGGACCGTGGACGTCGAACGCGACGGCGGTGAGGTCGTCACGATGACCTGCAACTTCTTGATGATGTGCGCCGGTTACTACCGCTACGACGAGGGCTACACGCCGGACTTTCCCGGGATCGAGGCCTTCCGCGGCCAGGTCGTGCACCCGCAGCAGTGGCCGGATGATCTCGACTACGCCGGCAAGAAAGTCGTCGTCATCGGCAGCGGCGCAACCGCCGTGACACTGGTGCCGGCGATGGCCGAGACCGCGGCGAGCGTGACGATGCTGCAGCGCAGTCCGACGTACATCGTGTCGTTGCCGGCGCGGGATCCGATCGCGGACCTCGCCCGAAAGGTGCTGCCGGACCGGATCATGTACTCGCTGGTGCGGTGGAAGAACGTGTTGCTGGCGATGTTCAGCTACGAGCTGAGCAAGCGCCGGCCGCACCTGATGAAAGCCATCATTCGCAAGGGATTGCAACGCAATCTGCCCGCCGGCTACGACATCGACAAGCATTTCAGCCCGCGCTACGACCCGTGGGACCAGCGCTTGTGCGTCGTGCCGGACGGTGATCTGTTCCACGCGATCGGCAGCGGCCGCGCGTCGGTGGTGACCGACACGATTACGTCGTTCACCGAGACCGGCGTGACGCTGTGCTCGGGCGAGGAGCTCGACGCCGACATCGTCGTCACCGCGACCGGCCTCAACATGCTCGTCCTCGGTGGCCTGCGCATCACCATCGACGGCCGCGAGGTGAAGTTGTCGGAGACGGTCGGCTACAAGGGCATGATGTTCAGCGGTGTGCCGAACCTCGCGGCCGCGATCGGCTACACCAACGCCTCGTGGACGCTGAAGTGCGACCTCGCCTGCCAGCACGTGTGCCGGCTGCTGAACTACATGACCGAGCACGGCCACACCGAGGTGGTGCCGCGCTGGACCGACGGTGAGCTGCCGGACAACCCGTTCATCGACCTGTCGTCGAACTACGTGCTCCGGTCGATCCATGAGTTCCCGAAGCGAGGCGATCGCGAGCCGTGGCGGCTGTACCAGAACTACATCCGCGACATCGTGCTGTTGAAGCACCGCCGGGTCGACGACCCCGCGCTGGAGTTTTCCGATCCCACTGTTACGACGGGGACCGGCCTGCGTTCTGCATGACGTGAAGCGCTCCCTCGCGGCGATGTGCGCTGCGCTAGCAACGGTCGTCAGCGTCGTACCGGCGGCGGTGGCCGCCGCTCCGAAAGGTGCCGCCGCGCCCGGCCCGCAAGGTGTCGTGGCGCTGGTCGACACCGGCATCAACCCTTACAACGTCGTGTTCCGCGACCGTTCGCCGCTGGCCCGGCGCTACCCGGGCACGTACCTGCCCGGCTACCCCAAGAACGTCCCCGCGCTGCGGCTCACCCTCGATGCGCCGTCGTACGAGGCCGCGCTGCGCGCCGACTGCGACCGGGTCTGGAAGCACGTGCGCACGGGCCAGCTGTACTGGATCCCGGGCACGAAGATCGTGGGAGCCATCAGCTTCAACCCGGCGTTCGAGACCGCATGTCCGGGCACCAGCGTGTCGACGATTCTCGATGCCGCCGGGCACGGCACGATGACCGCCTCGCGCGCGGTCGCGACCGGTTACGGCGCCTGCCAGGCATGCCGGGTGGTGTCGGTGCAGGCGGTCGAGGACGGCGTCGGGATCGCGACGCTCGGGACCGACGGCGAGCTGGCCCGTCGCGGCGTCGAGTGGGCGGCGGTCAACAGCGGCTGGATCGACGCGCAGAGCAACTCGTGGGGGCCGCCGCTGCCGTACGACCCGACGAGCCAGACCGGCATCCTCAGCGGCAACCCCGCACTCGCGCGGACCGTCGAAACGGCCGCGCAGCGGCAGCTCGCGTTTCTCGCCTCCGGCAATGGCGCCGGCAACGTCAACGCGCCGCCGCCGCGCCCGACGCTCGGGTACGCGCAGGTGACACCGTCGGCCATCATCGTCGGCGGCGTCGACAGCGGCCACGTGCTTACCTGGCCCAACGTGCCCGTGCACCTCGCCGCCGACGCGTGCTCCGACTGGGGCGCGGCGTACAACAGCACGACGGAGAGCAGCGCGACGCTCGGCGGTGGCACCTCGGCCGCGACGCCGTACGTCGCCGCGGGTGCGGTCGCCGAGTTGATGTCGGCGCGGCGGTTGCTGGGCGATCGGCGGACCGGAGTGCGCAACGGTGTCGTCGCGCAAGGCTCCGCCGGTGCGGTCAAGCAGGGGCCGCTCGCGGACGGAAAGCTCACGCTCGCCGAATGGCGCCAGGTGCTCATGGCGACAGCGACGACCCGGCCGGTCGCGCAGCCGACGGACGGGCCGGCCTGCGCGCAGACGGTCGGGCCGGAGTGGTCCGCGCTGCCCGCCGCATTCCCGGAGTACGTGGCGATCGGTTACGGCGCCGTCGACACGCCGGCGCGCGCGCTGGCGGGCAAGGTGTTGGCGGGAACCGCGCCGATGCCGGATCGCAGCACGACGGATCGGTTCTTTACTGCCTATGCCACCGGCGCGCAGGCGGCGTACACGGTCTTCACGGGGACGCCGTAGAAGGACGGGTCAGGACTTGGAGTAGCGGCGTACGTTGCCGTCGCCGGTCGCGGTCACGCGACCTTGCGCGGCGAGCAGTTGCAGGTGCGCGCCGGTCTCCGCGATCGCGAGCATCTGGTTGAACGGATCGAGCTCGTCGAGGGTCCGTAACCGCCGGGTCCAGCGCAACTGCCGGGCGGCGTCGTACGCGGTCGTCGAGCCGGTCGCGATCGCGCGCTCGGTCTCGTCGAGTCGGTTGCCGTGATGCGCGGTCAGTTCGTCGATGCGCGCATGCACGCTGTCGGTCACCGGGCCGTGTGCGGGCAGCAGCCGCGCGTCCGGCCGGGCGCGTACTAACGCGAGCGATCCGAGGAAGTCACCGAGCGGGTTCGGCGACAGCACCGGCTCGAATCCGATCGACGGGGTGATGGTCGGCAAGACATGGTCGCCGGCGAACAGCAGCGAGTTGCCGAGGTCGTGAAAGACGACGTGACCTCGGGTGTGTCCGGGCGTCGGCACGACGGAGAGCGTGCGGCCGGCCGCGTCGACATCGCTTTCGGTCAGCCATTCGTCCGGGAACTCCCAGTCGGAACCATGCGCCGGCCGCTTGTGTCCCGCGCTCTGCTTCTCGACGAAGTCGGCGAGATCGCCCGCGCCCATCGCCCGCAGGTCCTGCGCTTGCTGCTGCAGCGGCATCCGCTCGGGGTTCATCGCGATCTCGAGTGACTCGCGCTCCCCGGTGCCAAGCGCGACCGCCGTACCGAGTTCGCGCCGGATCGCGACAGCTTGGGTGTAGTGGTCGCGATGCATGTGCGTGACGAGGAACCGCCGGATGTCGCGCAACCCGTGGCCGAGCGAGTCGAGTGACGTGACCAGCAGCTCGCGCGCCTCGGGGATGGACCAACCGGCGTCGATCAACACGAGACCGTCGTCGCTGCTCAGGACGTAGACGTTGACCGCGCGCAGCCCGTCGTTGGGCAGTGGCAGCGGGACCCGGTGCACGCCCGGCGCCACCTCGAAGGCGCCGCTACGGGTCCACTCGCCCCGCCCGCTCGACTGATCGCTCATCGGCACCGAGCATGCCGTACCGGCCTCAGTCCTCCTGCGCCCACTCGGCCCATTTGTCGTCGAGCGCGTCCTCGTCGACGTCGTCGGCCGGCGTGTGCGGGAAGCGGCGTTCGGTGCCGGCCCACGGATTCGCTAGTTCGGCGTCTGCGAGCGGCCACCGGGCGCCGCACTCGTTGCACAGCAGATCGCGAGCCATGGCCGCACGCACGCCGGTGAGAATCGGCGACAGCAGCGACAGCGGATGCGGCTGTCGGCCGATCGGCACAACAGACGTCGAGCCACACTCCGGGCACTCGCCGAAACCCGTGTCGCGCTTCGCAGGCACGTCGACATTGTGCCGACGGTGCGGCGTATCAGGGGGGTTTCGGCGCAGCAGGCGGCCGTAGAGTGGACCGGTGCCGTTCGACATCGCGGGGCTGCTCGCCGCGCGGGCCGGCGAGGGGTACGCGCTGCAGGGCAAGTACGTCAACGCGCAGGTCCCGCGGATGCTGCACGCGATCGGCTTCGACAAGGTTTTCGAACGCGCCGAGGGTGCGTACTACTGGGACGCCGACGGCAACCGCTACCTCGACATGCTCGCCGGCTTTGGCGTGCACGCGGTCGGGCGCAACCATCCGGTGGTCCGGCAGGCACTGCACACCGTGCTCGACGCGGGTCTCGCTGACATGCTGCAGTTCGACGCACCGTTGCTTATGGGTCTGCTGGCCGAGCAACTCGTCGCGCGCTCGCCCGGCATGGAGCGCGTCTACTTCTGCAACTCCGGCGGCGAGGCGGTTGAGGCGGCGCTGAAGTTCGCGCGCTGCGCCACCGGCCGACCGCGGGTCCTGTACTGCGACCACGCTTACCACGGCCTCACCGCCGGCGCCCTGTCCGTCAATGGCGCGGACGAGTTCCGAAAGGGTTTCGGCCCGCTGCTGCCGGACACCAGGATCCGGTTCGGCAACATCGACGACCTCGAACGCGAACTGCGCAAGGGCGACGTCGCGGCGCTGCTGGTCGAACCGATCCAGGGCAAGGGCGTCAACATCGCGCCGGACGGTTTCCTCCGCGACGCACAGACATTGTTGCGCGCACATGACGCGTTGCTGATCGTCGACGAAGTACAGAGCGGGCTCGGCCGCACCGGTCGGTTCTACGCGCACGACTACGACGGCGTGCAGCCGGACATCGTCACGGTCGCGAAGGCGCTGTCGGGTGGCTTCGTCCCGGTCGGCGCGACGCTGATGCGCCCCGGTGTATTCGAGAAGGTGTACTCCGGGCTCGACCGGGTGTTCGTGCATGCGTCGACGTTCATGGGCAACGCGCTCGCCATGACCGCGGGCCTCGCGACGCTGTCGGTGCTGGACGACGAGCAGCTGATCGCGAACGCGCATGCCCGCGGCGACGAGCTGATGAATGGGCTGCGCGCCATCGCGAAGACGCAGCCGACGATCGTCGACGTACGCGGCCGCGGGCTGATGATCGGGATCGAGTTCGGCAAGCCGCCGTCGCTGTCCGGCAAGGCGATGTGGTCGACGCTCAACGCCGCGCGGCCAGGACTCTTTGCGCAGATGGTCGTCGTACCGCTGTTCACCCGGCACCGGATTCTGACGCAGGTCGCGGGCGACTACATGCCGGTGATCAAGCTGATCCCGCCGCTGTGCTTGACGAGTGACGACGTGCGGGAGTTCCTCGGCGCGTTCGCGGAGGTCATGGCCGGCGCGGAGAAGCCGTCGGGACTCGCGCTCGGCTTCGGCCGCACCCTGGTGAAGCAGGCGCTCGACCGCCGCTGAGCCTCCCGCCGGACCGCACTTCGGAGACCTGGTGACCACGACACGCCGTTAAAGGTCGACGAAATTGGTCACCAGGTCTCCGAAGTGGCGATGACCGGGAGGCGAGTGAGGCGAAGCGGGGCAATCCGGCGAAGTCCCGGCGGTAGGTCGCCGCGCTGTCTATCGTCGGCTCATGGACACCGGTCGCGCTCGGCGCGGCGCGGCGCTAGTGCTTGCCGTAGCCGCGACCGCTGGATCGCTGGCCGGCTGCGGCGGATCCAGCAAGGGTGACGGCACGTCGGTGTTCCGGGTGAAGGCCGGCCAATGCTTCCTGCCGCCCGGCAAAGTACAGGCCGAGCTGACGAGCCTCAAGCGGGTCTCGTGTACCAGCGGCCACACCCAGGAGGCCTACGCCGTCGTCAGCTACAGCCCCCCGAGCAACAGCGGTGGCGGCGGCATCACCGACGACTACCCCGGCGACACGGTGCTCAAGACGTACGCCGACGGCGTCTGCGCGCAGAAGTTCTCGTCGTACGTAGGGGTCGACTACCAGGACTCCACGCTCTTCTTTACGTATCTGCTGCCGTCGGCGCGCGGATGGCAGCAGAGTCACGACCGCAAAATCATCTGTTTCGTCACCACGACCGGCGCGGTGCTGCACAAGTCGGTCAAGGGCACGAAGACCTGACGGAGGTCACCCATGGGTCAACCGCAGGTCGTGTCCACGGCGATGATGATGTGCTCGTTCGGCATCGCGCCGTCGACGTTGAACGTGCTACCGATCAACCGGGTGATGGTCGAAGGCCGGCCGGCCGCGAACATCATGGATCACCAACCGATTCTGAACATCCCGCCGTTCGGCATGTGCACGTCGCTCGCGAATCCCACTGTCGCGAGCGCGACCGCTGCCGCGCTCGGTGTGCTGACACCGATGCCGTGCATTCCGGTCACGCCGGCACCGTGGACGCCGGGTGCGCCGATGACGTTGATTGCCAACCAACCGGCGGTCACGCCGAGCTCGCAATGCATGTGTGCGTGGGGTGGCGTTATCGCTATCCAAATGCCCGGATCCATGCAGACCTTGGTGAGTTGAAGGCGTTCGTCCCTGTCCGCACACACCGGCGGAAAAACCACCCGGGTCAATTTCCCAAAGTGCCATACAAGCTGTTTCGCACAGGTCTAGCGTCCGGCGCAGCCGCCTGAAGCGGTATCCGGATCTATGTGCGTCGTGCACGAAGGGAGTGGTGCGTAGTGCCCACTTACGCCGCACCGGGCGTCTACGTCGAAGAGGTCGCCTCGTCTCAGAAGGTGCTCTCGGCGGCTCCGACGGCCATCGCTGCATTCGTCGGCTTTACGGAGCGAGCTCCGTCCGACGATCCCAACGACCCCGACGGTCTCGCACCTCGGCTGGTCACCAGCTGGACCCAGTTCGAACAGCTGTATGGCGGCTTTGCAAAGGGCTGCATGCTCCCGCTGTCCGTGTATGGGTACTTCCAGAATGGCGGCAGCATCGCCTACATCTGCCGCATTCCCAACTCGACGCCGGCAGGCGAACCCGCTCGCGCGGCGCTGCCGGCGGCGGACCGTTCGCTCGGACTCCCACTCGTCGTGACGAGTGTCGAGCCGGACGCGGACATCCAGATCGCCGTCAGCAGTGACGACCCCGGTGAAGGCGAAGCGCCGGAAGGTCCGTCGACGTTCACGTTGACGGTGGTCGAGCACGGCGAAGCGGTGGAGTCGTTCCCGGGCTTGACGCTCGGATCGAAGGACGACACCAACGCGGCGAAGGTCGTCAACGCGACGTCGACGAAGGTCAAGGTCGAGGTATCCCTCGACGACAAGGTCGACCTCTCGGCGATGATCGACGTGATGAAGCCGGGCGTGTTCGCGCTCGAGAAGGCTGCGTCGGTACCGGTACCGGTCAGCGGGCGTCAGTTCGCCGGCTCCGAGACCGCGCGGGCCGGCATCAACGGCCTCGCGATCGCCGACGACGTGACGATGGTCATCGTTCCCGACCTGGTCACGGCAGCGCGCAAGGACGACGGCACGATCGACCTGAACCTCTGGAAGGCCGTGCAGACCTCGCTGATTTCGCACTGCGAACTGCAGGCGAACCGGATGGCCATCCTCGACGCGCCGCCGGGGATGACCCCGCAGCAGATCAAGGAATGGCGTTCCGAGGTCGCGATGTACGACTCGGCATTTGCCGCGCTGTACTACCCGTGGATCAAGGTCGAGAACCCGATCGGCGTGAACGGTGACCGTGAGGTCTTCGTCCCGCCGTCCGGTCACCTCGCCGGCGTCTGGGCGCGGACCGACGAGTCGCGCGGCGTGTGGAAGGCTCCGGCCAACGACACGATCCGTGGTTGCCTCGACGTCGAGCGCAGCATCACCCAGAACGAGCAGTCGCTGCTCAACCCGATCGGCATCAACTGCATCCGGCCGTTCGGCACTCGCGGCATCCGCGTGTGGGGCGCGCGCACTCTGTCCTCGGACACCGACTGGCGTTACCTCAACGTCCGTCGCCTGTTCAACATGATCGAGACCACGATCATGGAGGGCACGCAGTACGCGGTCTTCGAGCCGAACGACGTCACGCTCTGGGAAGGCGTCACCCGAACGCTGACCGGCTTCCTGCGCGGCCTGTGGTCCGCGGGTGCGCTGTTCGGTACCTCCGAGGACCAGGCCTTCTACGTCAAGTGCGACGCGGAGACCAACCCACCGGAGTCGATCGACGAGGGCAAGCTCATCGTCGAAGTCGGGCTCGCACCGGTGAAGCCGGCCGAGTTCGTCGTCTTCCGCATCAGCCAGAAGAAGCAGGTCGCCGGCTAGTCCGGATGACTCCACCATTCAATACGTGACAAGGAGCGGACGTGGCTAACGACCTCATCGCGACCGATCCGCTGATCTCCCACAATTTCTTCCTGGAGATCGACGGCAAGGTCATCTCGACGCTGTCCAGCGTCTCGGGCCTCGACATGGAGCTCGAGGTCTCGACGGTCACGCAGGTTGGCGAAAAGGGCCAGCTGCAGATCGTCAAGACGCTGGGCAACCAGTTCAAGTCGCCGGACCTGACCATCAAGCGGATGGCACCTGCGGACTCCACCAAGGACGAGCTCTGGAAGTGGTTCCTCAAGGTACGCGGCACCGGCATGCCGCACGGCGACCGCGCGCTCGAGCGCAAGAACGGCTCGATCGTCATCTACGACACCACCAATGCCGAGGTGTCGCGGTTCAACTTCTACCACGGTTGGCCGAGCAAGATCTCCACGGACGCGCTCGACGCGTCGTCCAACGAGCCGGTCTACGAGAACATCACGATCACCTGCGAGAAGCTCGAGCGGGTCAAGTGACGTGACCTTGCAGACCAAATACGAGTTCGTCCTGCCGCGGGGCTATGTCGACGACAACGGAGCGGTTCACCGCAAAGGCGTCATGCGACTGGCCACCGCGCGGGACGAGCTCGACCCGCTGCGTGACCCGACGATCACCGGCCCGGATGATCCGCGGCTGACGATCCTCGTGCTTGCGCGCGTGGTGGAGTCTCTCGGCACGCTGGGAATGGTGACGCCGCACGAAATCGAAGGACTGTTCGCCGCCGATCTGGCGTTCTTGCAGGACTTCTACGGCGTCATCAATTTCGGCAGCCAAGAGGAGTACCACGCGTTGCTCGCCGCGCAGCAGTCGTCGTCGCCGCCTCCGACTCCAATCGATCCGGAGGCAGCGGCGCCGGCAGCCACACCCGTGGGCGGGGACTCCGCTCCGTCCGCGTCGGCCGACGTATCGGTCGTCGCGGGCGAAGCGGAGGGGGGGCAAGCGATGGCGGAGTCGATGGCGGGTTCGCGTCCGCGTCGCTCTGCCATCGAGGAGATTCCCGCCGGACGCTGAGTCGTGCTGCGCTATCCGACCGAGGCGATCTGGCAGGAGATCGCCTATCTCGCGTACCACCTGCACTGGGATCTCGACGGCCTGCTCGACCTCGAGCATTCGGATCGGGTGCGCATGGTGCGCGCGGTAGCCGCGATGAACGCGCAGGCATGGGAGGCGATCCGCGACAATGCCTAATACGCAGCCGCTCGGCGGCGACCCTCAACTCGCCAGCCGTTTCCTGCTCGAAGTCGACGGCGTCGAGATCGGCGTGTTCAAGTCGGTCACCGGTCTGTCGATGTCGATCGACACCCAGGACTTGCCCGAAGGCGGCGAGAACGGGTTCGTCCGCAAGCTGCCCGGCCGGATGAGCTGGCCCAACCTGACGTTCAAGCGCGGCGTGACCGATGGCGACGCGTTGTTCACGTGGATCAACAAGACTTCCGGCGCCGGCTTCGCGTCGGCGAACAACAAGCTCACCCGTCACACCGGCGCGGTCACGGTCATCGGGTATGACGGATCCCGGCTGCGCAGCTACGTCCTTTCTGACGTGTTCCCGGTGCGTTGGTCCGGGCCGACATTCGACGCGGACAGCAATGCCGTCATCGAAGAAGAGCTCGAGATTGCCCATCACGGGTTCGTGAGCAAATGACCGATGGTGACGAGAGCCTCGGTCAGTCGGTCGCCCGCCACTTCCGCCGGCCCGGCCCGCCGCTGAGCCGCTCGCGCCCGTCGCCGATCGGTTCGGTCGCGATGGCCGCGACCCGGTTCGCAGCGGCGACGGCGCACTCGCCCGAGGTACGGCGATCGCTGCGCGGCCCGGAGCCGGTGCGCGCGCGGCCGGTAAGCCAGGGTGTGCAACCGCCGCGGTGGTGGCAGTACTGGTGGTCGCTTCGTGGTGGGGACGAGACGTCCGCAGCTGCTGCGTCACCGGGCTCGTCGGCCGCCGTGTTGCCGACGTTGCCGCCGCGTGGCCTGCCGCGGGTGGTGCGGACCGGTGCCGGTGAAGCCGCACGGCCCGGACACATGGTCGGCCGGCTCGGTGGCGACGTCGTCCGGGTACGGCGCCCGCCGGAGGTCACCTCCGTCGGGCCGATGCTGGTCGAACGTGAACGCGCCGCGGCGCCGGCGAACCGAGCGCCGACGAATCGCGCCCCGGGGGATCGCGCGCCAACCAATAGGTCCGGAGAGGCTGGGTCACGGCCTGCGCCCGGCGCCCCGAGCGCCAGCGCAGCCGACCTCTCCGCGGGTGTCGTCCGCCGGATGCCGCGCTCGGCCGCGGCGAACGCGAGCGGGATGCCGAATGCGGCTGGATCCGCTGCGGCGCAACAGGTTTCGGCTCCTAACGCGAGTACAGGGTCGGGCGTCATCGCGCCCGCGTCGTCGGCGGCTCTGGCCGGCCGGTCCGCGGTCAGTCCGCCGGCCGGTCGCTGGGCGGCGTTGCGGCACGCCGCGACTCCGCGTTCGCGTGCGGCCGCGGCCGCGTCGACCAGTGCGGCTTCGGTCGGCGGGGCGATTCGGTCGCCGGCACCGGCGCGCAGCTCGACGGTTTCGGCACCGGCTCCGGCACCGGCTCCCGCGACGAGCCCGGTAGTCCGCCGGTCACCCGCCACGCCAGCGGCAGCGGCCACTCCTTCGGTCGCGCCGCGTGCAGCGACGTCGCCGATGTCGCGTGCATCGACAGCGGCGCCCAAGCCGTCCGAGATCGCCGCGCCGTTACCCAACGTCTCGCGGTCACCGAATGTCTCGCCCGAACACAGTCCTTCGCCAGAACACAGCGCCGACGTACCGCTGGTACCGAACCCCGCGCCAGCAGATTCGCCCGTTGTGCATTCGGCGCCGGGTCAGACGGCCGCTCGCGGCATCACTGCGACCGACCCGTTGATCTCGGCGATCGATCCGGTCGCGGCCCCAGCGGCCGCGGCGTCCGGCGCAACGACTCCGGCAACCGGACTGCGCCGGGCCACCGGGCCAGCCCTGACCGTAGCCGCGGCCACCGCTCGCAGGTCGCTGCTGCCCGCCCCGACTGCGGCGGCGGCCGCTGCCGCCCGACCCGCACCCACAGCCGCACGCGCCACCGCGAGTGGTCAAGCCGAGCCGGCCGTCGTACGCCGCCTCCCAGCCGCCGCCGGGGCCGTGCAACCAGCTGCCGCCGCCGCGACGACGCAACCATCTGCACCTGCACCCGCCGCTACGACGACCCCGCCGGCCAATCGCGCGCCTGTTCGCCTAGAAGCGAACCAGCGCGCGATTGCCCCGGGAGCGGCGCCCGCGGCTGCGGCGGCGTCGGCCGCGACAAGCGCGACCACTCCGGCGACCACCGCGAGCCGGTCGTCGTACCAACCGGCCCGTGGTCTGGCGATGGCGTCGATCGGTGGCTTGGCTCGGACCGCGGCGAGCCATGACCACGCGTCGACCGCGCCGCGCGGCGCGTCGTTGTTGCGGTCCGCCGGCAGTGCCGGACTCGACCTCAGTACGTCGACCGTCAGCCCGGCATCGGCCGCGGCGATGCGTTCCGTCGCGCCGTCGTCCACGACTGCCGCCGCCCAGGCGGTCGCCACTCATCACGCCAGCAGCGCGGCCGCAACGGCGAGCCCGACGGGTGCTGTCGTACGGCGGTTCCCCAGGGCGCGGCCCGGTGCGACTGTCGCCGCGTTCGCGCCGCGCGACGTGTCGGTCGCGACCCGGCTGCCGGCGTTCTCGGGTACGGCGCGACCCACCGGCCCGGGCCTCGCCTGGTCGGGCGGACGCAACGTAACCAACGCGGCCACCGTACCCACCGCACCCACTAGGGCAGCAGCAACGACGACCGCAGCGACCGCGGCAGCAACAGCACCGGCGGCTGCATCCCGCCGGGCCTGGCCGGTCATCCCGCCGCGCGCGGCGCGACCGGCGAGCAGTAGCGCGGCACCGCCCACTCCCACTGCCGCAGCCTCCTCCGGTGCGACCGGAAGAGCGGACGAATCGGCTGTTGTCCGGCGCTCGTTGGTGGACCGGACTAGTCACATGTTCGATGCCGGGACTAACTCTGCCGAAACGCCACGGACCGGCGCGCCCGCCCCTAGCCTGAATTCGATGGGCGCCGAGGCGAGAGCTGCCAACGGACCCGTCGTACGGCGGTTGCACGCGGCCGGCGAATCCGGCTCCGGGTCGAGCAGCGCCGCGGCGGGTGGCGCCGGCGCGTCCGAGTACGACCGGACGCCGGCCGACGACGGTGAATTGTTCGAGCGGCTTGTCGACGCACTCGAGCAACGCGTGCTCGACGAACTCGAACGCCGCGGCCACCGCCATGCCCCGGGGGTGTTCTGATGCCGACGCAGAAGGCCTACATCCTGGTCGAGACCGGCGCGCGGATCGACTGCCTGTTCAACCCAGCAGAGCTTGCGATCAGCAAGACGAACTCGTGGGATCCGAGCGAGCCGCACGGCGGCAATGAGCCGCAGATGTCGTACTCCGGTGCCAATCCCGGCTCGATGACACTCGACCTGACGTTCGACACGACCGACACCGGCCAGCCGGTGACGACGCACACCGACAAGATCATGCATCTGCTCGACGTCGACCCGTCGCTGCCCGGCAGCGACGAGGAGAGCAACAACGTGCGGCCGCCGTACATCACGTTCAACTGGGGCGCGATGCGGTCGTTCAAGTCGGTCGTGATGAGTGTCTCCACGACGTTCACGTACTTCTCCTCGTCGGGCGTTCCGTTGCGCGCGAAGGTCGTGATGGAGCTCACGCAGTACCAGCCGGACAACGCGTTCGGCCGGCAGAACCCGACGTCAGGTACGCCGCGCCCGCACAAGGTGCACCGGGTGCAGCCGGGTGAGACCCTCGACCGGATCGCGGCGACCCATTACGGCGACTCGAATCGCTGGCGCCAACTCGCGACCGCCAACGGGATCACGGATCCGCTGGCGTTGAAGCCCGGCTCATTGCTGTCGATCCCCAGGAGCGACTAGCGATGGCACAGTCCGCTGCGACGCCGATCCGCCCGCTCAACCCGTTGGTCTACGTCAACGGGCAGGAGCTGACCGAGCTGCAGCTGCAATGGCTGATCGAGATCCGGATCGAGACCGAGATGCGGTTGCCGGGCCGGCTGACGCTGCGGTTCCGCGATCCGGACAACGCGCTGACGGGCGCCAACCAGTTCAGCGTCGGCAACACCGTCGTCGTGAAGTGCAAGACGGACGGCCAGACGGTCACGATGATCGCGGCCACCATCACCGGCATGGGTTACGAGACGACGGCCGGCTCGGATCCACGCGACCGCTTCGACGGCCGGCGCGGCAGCATCGACGAGTTCTTCATCGTCGCGCACGACAACGCGTACCGTTTGACTCGCAATTACACCGTGAAGGGATCGGAGCAGGCCAAAGCCAGCGACGTCGTGTCGAAGCTCGCGGCCGCGGCCGATCTCACACTGAACTCGACGTTGTCGGCCGGTTCGACCTTCCCGGTGCTGTCGCAACTGCATTCCGACTACGACATGCTCAACGCGGTCGCGGACCGCGAAGGTGTCGACTGGTGGGTAGCGCCCACGAACACGCTGCACGTCGGCAAGGCGACGACGACACCGTCGGTGACGCTGAAGATCGGCGAGGATCTGACCAGCTTCTCGATGAAGGGCTCCGATCTCGGCGCGAACACAGTCTCGGTGCGCGGCTACCTGTCCGAGCAAAAGCAGGACTTGGTGAAGACCGCCGAGATCGGTGACAGCACGCTCTGGCCCTCGGATGTCGACCTGCTCAACGGGTTCCACAAAGGCACGTTGCGGCCGTCAACGGCAACGCTGGTCAACGCGCACACCCTGCCGACGGACACGACCAGTTCCGACACCTTGGCCAAGGGGATCCGGGACCGTCTCGCCGCCGCCGCCACCCAGGCCCGCGGTGAGTGCCGCGGCAACCCTGATGTTGTGATCGGTAAGTCGGCGAAGATCGAAGGCGCTGGTCCGGCGGCCGGCACGTACCACGTGACGAGGGTCGAGCACGTCGTACGGCGGGCGTCGTTCGTCACCAAGTTCTGGGCCGGCGATCGCAAGCCGACCTCGATCGTCGACTCGCTGTCGAGCCGGCCGGCGCCATCGCTACCGGCCCGCCACTACGGCCTGATGCTCGGCATCGTGACCAACCTCGGCAGCGGCGAGAACGCCGGCAAGCTGCGGGTGAAGTTCCCGACCCTCGACGCGACGCTGGTCAGTGCCTGGGGTCGGTTCGTCGCGCCGAGCGCGGGGCCGAACGGCCGCGGCCTGGTGATGTTGCCCGAGGTCGGCGACGAGGTTCTCGTCGGCTTCGAAGAGGGCGACATGCACCGGCCGGTGATCCTCGGCGGGCTGTACGTCGGCGCTGACCAGAGCAAGGCGTGGCCGGTGCAAGGCGACAAGATCACCGACCGCAGGTACACCTCGATCGGTGGTCACGTCGTCATGGTTCAAGACGGCGACGGCGACCCGAACAACATGTTCAAGGTCACCATCAAGGGCAAGAAGGGCGACGTCATCCTGCGGATGGGCGCCGACAAGGCCGAGGTGACTTCACCCGACGGGGTGCCGATCGAGCTGACCGCCGGCGGGCAGTCCTCGATCAAGTTCGACGGCCAGGGCAACATCGCGATCAAAGGCGTGAAAATCAGCATCGAGGCGCAAGCCGAGATCGACATCAAGAGCCAGGCGAAGATCGCCATACAGGCGCAGGCCGAACTCGACCTCGCCGCGCAGGCGAAGGCTGAGCTCAAGGGCGCGATGGTCAACGTGACCGCGCAGGGACCGCTGGCCGCCAAAGGCGCGATTGTGCAGATCAACTGATGGACGACCGCGCGCCCCTGACCGCTGCGAGCAACGACTCGCAGCGATTCCCCGACGCGTCCTTCATCGGTCGCGGCATCGCCTGGCCGATGGGCGTCGACCACACCGGCGCGCTACGGACGAGTGAGGGCCCGGCGGATCTCGACCGGTCGATGCGTGTCGTCATCGCGACCGCGCCGGGGGAGCGGGTCATGCGACCGCAGTTCGGTTGCCGGATCTGGGACCTGCTGTTCGAACCGGTGACGCCGAACCTGCTCGGTCAGATGGCGCAGGCCGTGCGCGACGCGATCGCGCAGTGGGAACCGCGCGCGACGGTCGAGGACGTCGAGGTCCACCAGGACGACGACGACCACGCACTCGTGCACATCTCCGTCCGTTACGTCGTACGAAGCACGAACGACCGGCGCAACCTGGTCTACCCGTTCTATGTGATCCCGCGCGAGGAGGACTGAGATGGTGCTGCCCGCGCCGAACCTCGACGACCGTAAGTTCCAGGACCTGGTCGACGAAGCCAAGCGGATGATCCCGCGGTACTGCCCGGAGTGGACCAACCACAACCTCTCCGATCCCGGCGTCGCGTTGATCGAGTTGTTCGCCTGGATGAGCGAGATGATTCTGTTCCGGCTCAACCAGGTGCCGGACCGGTTGTTCGTCCACTTCCTCAATCTCGTCGGCATCGAGCCGTTCCCGCCGTCGGTCGCGCGCGCGGACCTGACGTTCTGGTTGTCGTCGGTGCTCGAGCAGCCGGTCAACGTCCCCGCCGGCATGCAGGTCAGCACCGCCGGCGAGGTCGGCTCGCACCCGGTCGTGTTCACCACCCTGCGCCAGCTGACCATCGCGCCACCGGTGTTCGAGGCAGCCATCACCGAGCGGGCCGGCACCGAGCAGTTCCTCACCGTCACCGACGAGCTTCGCTACGACGGTGGCTCGGTCACGTGCTTCCCGTCGAACCCGGTGACACCCGGCGACGCGATGTATCTCGGCTTCCACGACAGCCTCGCCGGCAACGTGCTGCGCGTCTCGGTGCAGGCTTCGGCCGAAGGCATCGGCGTCGACCCGCGCAACCCACCGCTCGCGTGGGAGGTCTGGTCGGGCGAGGCGTGGGTCACTTGCCGGGTCTACGAAGACTCGACCGGCGGCCTGAACCGGCAGGGCATCCTGACGTTGCTGGTGCCGCTGGCGCACGAGCCGCTGACGCTGGCCGGTAGCCGCGGTTACTGGTTGCGGGTGCGGCTGTTGCAGCCGGCGAGCGGGCAGCCGACGTACCAGACGTCGCCGCAGTTGCGTTCGGTGCACGTCGCCGCGAGCGGCGGCACCGTGCCGGCCGAGCACGCGATGCACGTCACGCAGGAGAGCATCGGGCGCAGCGACGGCCGGTCCGGCCAGTCGTTCACCGTCGCGCATTCGCCGGTGCTGCCGCGGCGGGCCGGCGAGACCGTGCGGGTCATCGACCTCGACGGTGCAGTGGACTGGACCGAGGTCGCCGACTTCACTGAGTCCGGCCCGCACGACAAGCATTTCGTGCTCGACAGCTCGACCGGTGTCGTGACGTTCGGACCGCGGGTGCGGTACGCCGACGGTTCCGTCGTACAGCGCGGTGCGGTGCCGCGTGACGGTGCCGAGATCCTCATCACCAACTACCGGCACGGTGGCGGTGCAGCCGGCAATGTCGGTGCCGGAACGCTGACGGTCTTGGGTACAACGGTCCCGTTCATCGAGCGGGTGTCGAACCTGCGGCCAGCAACCGGCGGCGTCGACGCGGAGAGCATCGAGGACGCGAAGACGCGCGGGCCGATGTCGATCCGCAGTGGCCAGCGCGCAGTGACTGCCGGCGACTTCGAGCGGCTGACGCGAGAGGCGTCGACGGAGGTCGCGCGGGCTCGGTGCCTGGCGGCGTCGCAGCGCGGGGGACCGGTGCGCGTTCTCGTCGTACCGCAGATCCGCACTGCGCCGGAGACGCACAAGCTCGACGACTACGCACTATCCGAGCCGTTGCTGCGCCAGATCCAGGCGCATCTCGACGAGCGCCGGCTGGTCGGGTCTGCGGTCGAGGTCGGCACGCCGTACTACCAGGGCGTGAGCATCGCCGCGCTCGTGCGCGCGGTGCCGGGGCGGCCGGCGACGTTGGTGCGGCAACGCACGATCGATGCGTTGGCGCGATACCTCAACCCGCTGACCGGTGGCCCGGACGGCGAGGGCTGGCCGTTCGACGCCGACCTCAACGCGGCGACGCTGAGCCAACTGCTCGAGTCGGTCGAGGGCGTGGACCGGGTCGACGAGGTGCTGCTGTTCGAGTACGACCTGCGTACGCGCCGGCGGCTCGGCGCGGCGAAGGACGTCATTCAGCTCGACGCGCACTCGCTGTTCCTGTCCGCGGATCATCAGGTGGTCGTGCGATGAGACGCGACGACTGGCTGCTCGCGCAGCTGCCGATCGGGATGATGGACGACGATTTCTTCTGCCGGTTCGTCGGCATCTTCCAGGAGATGGCGTCGACGCTGGTCGACGGTGCGGACAACATCGGCAACATCCTCGACCTGACCGTCGCGCCGGAGCCGATGGTGCGCTGGCTCGGATCGTGGGTCGGTGCGGCCGGCATTGACCCGTCGTTGCCGCCGGGTACGCAGCGGCGCATGGTCAAGGTGGCCGGCGAGATGCTCGCATGGCGGGGCACGGCGCGCGGGCTGCGGCAGTTGCTCGAGCTCATCAGCGGCGCGCCGGCGCACATCGCCGAAGGCGGCGGCGTACACGCCGAAGGTGAAGGTCCGGCCGACCCCGCGTGGGTGCGCATCCACGTGCTGTCGACCGGCTGGCTGACCCACGACGACTTCCTGCAGATCGTGCGCGACGAGGTGCCGGCGTACATCTCGTTGGAGGTGTGGGCGGGGTCGCACAAGATCTGGCCGAAGGCGGGCATCGACCTCACCGCGCCGAGCGAGCCGGTTGCTCTAGAGGGGACGGCGCAGCTATGACCGATCAATCCGGAGACTCGACGATGGTCGTGCCCAACCCGACACCACCGCCGGCGGAGCAGGAACTGTCGCCCGAGGAGATCGTGGAGTTCGACGCGCGGGCCGCGGTCGTGGCGTCGGTCGAGAGCGCTGTCGTTGCCGACGATCCGCCGCCGGCTGCCCCCGCCGCGCCGGTCGAGCCGACGGAGCCGAAGCTCGTCACCGCGACCTGCCCGAGCTGCGGCACGGTCGGCACGGTCGACTACGCGCGTCGGGACGCGACCGGCTTCTGCCCGGCGTGCGACTTCCCGTTGTTCTGGTCGAAGGACCGGATCGTGCCGCCGTCCTCCGACGGTCCCGCGCCGGGAGCGTTGCGGCGGCTGCCGGGTACGGCGGGACGCGAGGCGTTGGCGTCGCTGCTGTGTCCGCAGTGTGACGAGCCGAACCCGGCGAGCGGAGTGCTGTGCGTGCGCTGTGGCTCGGTGCTGCGGCCGGTGGCGGCGGCGCCGGAGCCGGTCTTGGTCTACGAGCCCGAGCCGGAACCCGAGCCGGAGCCGGAACCCGAGCGCGCCTGGTGGCCGTTCGTCCTGGCCGGCGCCCTGGCCGTGGTCGCCCTCGCCGTACTCCTGATCTTCCTCGCGAACTAGGCGTCCACGGCGTCGCCTGCTCGCCCCAGCACGCAATCGTGACTTGTGAGTCGCGTGGGGCGGCGCTCGGCGGGCGAGTGCGCCACTCCCGTCACCTTTGTGTGCTGCGTGGAGCGGACGGCCGTGGGCGTCAAGTAATGATGCAGACCATCTCGTAGCTCACGACCGTCGGCGCTGACGTCGGCACCCAGACGCAAGTGAACGCGACGCTGCGCCCGTAAAGGCAACCGGAGGTGAAGGTCGCGCCGGCGCTCCAGAAAGCGACCGTGCGGGTGTATGTACCGGTGATGCCAACGGTGGCGCATGGCGTGTTGCAGCTGCCATTAAAGACGCCGGAGCTCTGCTGGGTGGTGCCGACGGTGTCGTCGCCATTGAAGGTGCAGCTGAAGGGGCCGGTCTGTCCACCGATGGTGCCGGCACCGTTGCCGCTGAATGAGAACG
>JAVEEG010000083.1 GCA_030840585.1 Frankiaceae bacterium
TGTTCTCACATCCTTCGAAAGTTGACCTGATCGCCAACGCGCGAGAGGCGGGATACGTCGTTACTTTGCACGCTGTCATGATCCCGGCCGACCTAGCGGTGCTGCGGGTTGCGGACCGGGTTCGGCGCGGCGGCCACGACGTCCCTGAGGAGAAGATTCGCGAGCGGTGCCGGCGCTTATGGAGCTACATCTCCGCTGCCGCTGGAGGCGCCGACGAAGTGATCGTGTACGACAACAGCAACGCCAAGCACCCGCTGCGGGTGGTCGCTCAAATGCAACACGGCCAAGTTATTAGCGTGGTTGAGCTGCCTAGATGGACACCAGACGAGCTGCGCACGCTCGTAGCGGCGATCTCCTAACAACGAGGGGCGATCGTCGGCAGGGCGGCCTGGGCCCGCAATGCCTTACTTCGCGATTGCTTCCAGCAAGGTGTGCGCCCGGTTGGGATCCGTCGTACACACGCCAACTGCCGTCTGGAGGTTGGCGCGTTCCTGGTCCGACAGCGAGGGTGACGTGGCTGGCTGCACCTGCGCGTTGACGTTGCCCACCGCGATGCACGCCTTCAGCAGCTTGTCGAACGCGACACCATCGGACGGCGGCGCGGGCTGGATGTCGGGCAGCGCCGCCTCGATCTTGGCGACCACTTCCACGCGGCTCGGCCCCGAAACATGCCGTTCCGAACTGCCGCCGCATCCGGAAACGACAGCGACGAAGAAGGCCAAGACGGCCGCGCCGCGTAACACCCGACCGCTCATCCGTCGTAATGCACGGTCGACGCGGCGGACGTATCGCAGTACGGGTGCTTCGGCGCATCGAAGAGCGCCTGCTGGAACACTGCCTTGTACCGCACGGCTTGGCGAGCCTTCTCCTCCTCGATCGGGTTTGTGCCGTAGTACGCCGGAAGCCGCGCGGTCGCGACCCCGTCGCTGCCGGTCTTGGCCGCGGCGCTCGCGACGTAACCGCCTCACCGGAACGTCAAGCTGGCCGAATCCGACGCGTCGCAGTACGGATGCTTTGCCGACGCGGCCAGCAAGGACTTCTCGTACTTCGCCTCGAACAGGTGAGCCCTGAGCGCCTGATCGCGGAAATACGGGGCTCGGATGTCCTGCTCAGTCAGGTGTGCGCGCGCGACCCCGTCCTTGTCGGTGTAACCGGACGTCGTCACGAGCCACGGGGTGTCCGGCTTCGCCAACAGGTTGAAATGGACGAGTTGGCCCACGACCGGCTTGCCGTCGCTGGTCATCTTCGCCGTCACGACGAGATCCGCCGCGCCAGTCGCGGTGGCCGGGTATGCCCGCATCTTGTCGGAGACGCATCCGCCCGCGTCGACGATCTGACTGCGGTTGCAGGACGTGAGCCCCAGCACCGCCGCGAGCGCCGAGAGGCTCGCGGCGGTCACCCGTGGAAATCTGGTCACTACCGATCCGCGCAGCTCACGAAGTAGTCCACGTCCAGACCAAGCCCGCCGTTGTCGTAGGGGTTCTGCAACTTGGCAATGAGCACGTCGACGAGGCCCGTCACGAACGGGTGCGGACTACGGAAGTCCGACGTCATCCTGCCGGGATCGATCATGCTCGCCACCTGCCTCCCGTCCGAACCATAGACCGTGAAGCCATTCTGGTAGAGATCCTCGGGTGCCGGGTCGGTTTGCAGATCGACGGAGAAGGGCCCGATGTCCGTGGGGACGTCGACACACACTCCGGTGTCCCCGGTTCGCCCCACCTTGGACACGTGTCCGATGAGGTCCTGAGTGCTCCCCTTCAGGATGTCAAAGGTCTTGTCGTACTTGGGTTGCCACGACCAGTACGGCCAGTGTTCGAGCTTGAGGTGCACGTTCACGTCCGCACTGACCGACAAGCCAGGGGCGGTCAGCGCGAGCGTGTCGTATTGCCCTTCCACGCCGTAGGCGAGGTACTCACCCGTCGCCGTCACCGCGACGTTGGTGAGATTGCTGACCGCGAGGGTCAGTGCGGGGAAGTTGGCCGTCACGCCGATGTGCGCACTGGCGCTCATGCGCCAGTCGTCGAAGGGCCGCGGCGGCCAGTAGATGTTGCCGGTGGTCTTGTTGATGTCGACGTTCACGGTCAGCGCCGTGGTCATCATGATGTCCGACGTCGGCCCGCCGAAGCTGTCGATCGCCAACTGACGGTTGTGGCTGTCCCAGCTTCCGTCGAGCTCGGTGCCCATCCCGGTGACCGTGAGGCTCAACGGGGTGACAACGATCTGCAGGCACTTGCTCATCGAGGTGAACGCCATCAGGTTCGGGTCGCTCGTCACCGACATGCTCATGCCGGGTGCGGGCGTGGTCAGCCGGAATCCAGGCGTCGACATCTGCGTCTCGTTCGTCGACGGCGGGGAGGTGCCGAAACATCCACCACCGGAGCCGCCGCCCGACCGCCGCGGGGCGGTTACCGACACCGTGATCGGCGACGCCGGGCTCGCCGGGATATCGGTCAGGCGCAGGCGCGCCATCGGCGACCCCACGCTGTTCCAGCCGTTCCCGGAGTCGTGCTGCGTGTCGGCGTACGCGTGTACGTCGAAGCTGCCGATGCCCGACGAGAGCGACAAGGTGTGCAGGTCGTCGCCACCCGAGTTCGACGTCACCACGAGATCCCCGGGCACGCTGCTGACGTCCACGGTGCCGCGCAGGTTCGAGTAGCGGTAGCTGCCGACGGTGTACGTCGGACCGGACGTGCAGGTCTTGTCGGTGGAGTTGTACGTGCCGAGGCAGAGGTTGGCCTTCAGCCGGCCCAGCGCCCGGCTGTGATGCGTCTCGATGTCCAGGGTGACGCCCCCGCCCTCCGAGTCGGTGCCGTGCCGGACTCCGAACGGCCCGAAGTCCAGGTCGGTGCCGGCGACGATGCCTTGCTGGGTGAGGTCGACCGACAACGGCGTGTGCAGGATGTCTTTGAGCACGTGCGTCAGCACGGCGCGGACCTGGAACTCGTGCTGGTTCGGCGACAGCCCGCCAGAAACGGTGGCCTTGATCGGGTGGCCCCAGTCGACGGCGACGTGGCGGGCCATGCCGTCGAGGTTGTACCGCACCCGGATCGCGTCGCACTCGTTCTGCGCGATCGAGCAGAACGCCTCGGGATAGCCACGGTTGTTGGCCGGCGTGCAGCCGGGCCCGGAGGCGCACGCGCCGTCGAGGACGCTGACGCCGTACCGCGCCGGCGGTGCCGTCCGCATGGTCGCGAGCGCCTGGATCCAGCCGAAGTCGACCTCGAGGTTGGAGATGTCGAGGTTCCCGCTCGCGTCGTACTTGACCTGGTTGCCCGACTTGCTGAAGGTCACGCTGCTCGGCAGGTCCGAGATCGTGCCGCGAGCGAGGATGCGGTACTCGTCGTTGTTCGTGTCGCTGTTGAAAGCCGGCGTGTCGATCTGGGCGTCCACGGCGAACGGCTGGCCGTGCAGGTCGACGGCGCCCGTCACTGACAACAAGTCATCGTCGCTCGAGTACGACAGGTTGCTGACGTCGGTGGCACGAGCGCTGATGTTGAACTGCCCGGTCTGCTTGCTCCACCGCAGGTACAGGTGGTTACCGCCGCGGTTCGCGGGGGTGCCGTGGTTGCTCGCGCGGAACGCGATCGTCCCGAGTGGTTGGCTGCCCGACACGAACGACGCCGAGTTGGACGTGCGGCTGACGCTGAACTGCGAAGGAATCGTCGTCGCGGTCGCGTAGAGCTGCAGGCCCCTGGCGAACAGATCCTTGACGGTGACACCGGCGCCGCGAGCCGCGGCCGATGCCGAGTACGACAGCTCGCCCGCGCTGGAGTTGGCGTCGATCGTGGCGCTGGCCGGCGGGTGGTCGACGTAGCCTGAAGCGAAGTTGTCACTCGCGTCCAGCGACCGGTCGACGTACTTGTTGCTGTAGTAGCCCTTGACGTAGTCGGCGCCGCTGCTGCCGCTATAGGTGAACTGGTAATGCGGGTTGGCGAGTGTTGCGGACACATCGACGTGCGTGGGCGCATTGGTGACCGTTCCGGCGAACGTCGGGCCGGTGCCCACGGTCGCCTTGTACGCGTCGAGGCGGCTGATCGGCGCGCTCGCGTCGTACACGATGTCGCGCAGCCCGTGCAGGGTCAGGCTCGTCGTCGCCGGGAGGTTGCTGACCTTGCCGTAGATCCGGTCGTTGTCGAGCGCCCCGTTCAGGACGAACGATTGGCCGCCGGGGATGACGTGGACCGAGGCGCTGCTGTCCAGGGCGCCGCCGTGGAAGTCGGCGTCGACGCTGGTCAGCCCGTGGATGGCCGCGCTCGCGGCGTACGTCGTGCTGGTGCCGGAGAAGGCGAGGTGGTCGCCGCTGAACTTGCCGGCCTGCGCGCCGTTGCGGCTCAGCGTCGACTCCAGCAGCCCGACCGGCGCGTTTGCGCCCATGTGGATCGTCTTGGCGCTGCGGTCGTAGCTCACGTCGAGCTGGGACGGGACGGTGTGGCCGTGGACCCGGACCGTGGTGCCGCTGCGGTCGCCCGGGTTGGCGTCGCTGCTGTAGAGCAGTTGCGCATCGCCGAGCGGCAGGTCGGCGCGGTAGGTCACCGCGGCGGCGTTGCTCGACAGCGATCCGGTGATGTCGACCGTCGTCGGGACGCTGGCCAGCGTGCCTTCGATGATCGGACCGCCGGGTCGGCGAGCCATGTAGTAGCTCGCGGTGTTCACCGACTGGCTGGTGGCGAGATGCGTCTTCAGGTTGGTCCGGTCGAGGCTGAACTCCGTGTGCGCCGGCACGTTCGACAGGTCGAGGCTGGCGGCGACGTTGTCGTTCTGCGCGACGACCTGCAACCGCTGGCCGCCGGGCACGAAGTCGGCGGACCCACCCGCCGTGTCGGCGAAGCTCGCGTTGGCCTGCACCAACCCGGAAACCTTTACGTCGACGCCTACGGCGGTCCCGTTGCCGATGTACGTGACGTGCTCCGGTGACAGGTGCAGCACGCGGCCGCCATTGCGGCTCGCGGTCAGCGACAGGCTGCCGATCGGTGCGGACGCCTGCAGCGACATCGTGTGCATTCCCTTGC
>JAVEEG010000101.1 GCA_030840585.1 Frankiaceae bacterium
GGTCATAGGGCCGCTGCTCCTGCGAATGTGGGAGACGAACTGACCGGCGTGCCGGAACCCCGCAGCGGGGGCCGGTCGGTCTCGGCCCGCTACGGGCGGCTAAGGATGAGCAGCGAGTAACGCATCGTGGGCCAGCCTAAGCAGCCACGCCCAAGCTTGTCTCGCCGTTCGCGAACTTCGTCTCGAAGGTCGAGACGAAGTTCGGCTGCCTCCCGCCTCGTTGACTGTGACGTTCTGTGTTGATCCAGGGGCGCGTTGGCACAACTCATGGCGCGTCGCGGCACAGAGCCGGCGTGTACTGCGCTCACTGGCGCCGATAATCGGCGTTACTGGGCAGACAACTGCCCCGTGTCCGTGAGTGTTTGACGCCTTCGACACCATGAGGCCCATGGCATTTCGTAATCCGGTGTACCTAGATCTTGATCTTCTGCGCAACCTCGCGGATTACTACGGCGTGGCTCTGCCAACGGAGGGCGAGGTGGTTCGTCGCGTCGTCGAGGAAAGGGGCGGCAGTCTGGGGGTGAATAGGGTGGTGGAGGCGAAGCGCGAGAGCGGTTCGACGGAGGAAGTCACGGAGACGTTCACTTCTCAGGTCAGGCCCGTCAGGGCACTCAACGACGTGATCGACCATCTTCTACAAACGGGCGACGTCGCAGACCTAACAGCGGTGCCGGACGCAGCGCTCCTCGCGCGAGCCCCGTTGCAGGTCGAGGGTGACTTCGTGGTCTCGCCCGCCACCGAAATGGGAAGTCTGGTGGGCCGCTTCCTGCCGCTGCTTATCGCGCAGGCGGCGCAAGGCGCCAAGGATTTCGAGATGTCGGATGCAGATGCTGCCCAGGTACTGTTCGCTCCACCGCCTGCCGCTCACACCCACATCTACGAGCTTGTGCTCGAAAGGCGCGTGGAGCGCCTCGTAGTGCTGGTCGATCCCGGCCACATGTACGGCTCCGCAACAGTCGACGATCTCGATGGGGAACTGACCCTGTTCGGCATCGTCGACCGTCTATTGCCGGAAGCCACGAGTTTCTCGCTCGAAAGGTACTTCCTACCTGGGCTCAATCGGACTCTGCGGCGGGCTCTGTCCGGAGATCAACTAGTGAAGATGCTCGAAGGCTTCGGGGCGATGACCGGCGAGAAGGTCGACGCAGCATCGCTGAGCATCCAAGGCCCGGCAGCGGTGGTCAGCCCGCTCGCCGTGTACTGAAGTCGGAGCAGAGGTGCCGCTCCAACTCAGTCGAGGGCTGGCAGCATCTTCAGAAGGTCACATCGCTTCGCATTCGCCCGTGCCAACACCCTGCCCACGGACGTCACTTCGACTGCATGCGGGATCGCGTCCCACCAATCAGGCACACGGCCGAGATGGGGCAACGCTCGGACGCGCTCCATGAGTGGTGCCCGTAGCCCAGCGTCATGCTGCCCGATCTTGTACGTGTCGCGGGCCACGTCCACGGCCACCGCTACCTGCTGGGGCGTGAACTGTGCCTGTTCGGCAAGTTGCAATTCGAGGATGTCAGGCGCACACCAGGGAAGGCGCCGATACCCAGGTTTTAGTTCGTGTTCGATACGCGGTAGCGACATGCCGACCTCATGCAACTTCGCTAAACCGCTCGCTTCGTCCTCAGAGCCTGCCTCGACGCCGCCGCATGCGAGACCGGGGACCAGACGGCTTAGCAGTTCGTCGTACTTGATCATGCTGCCAATGGTGGATACGCGAACAATGCCCAGCACGTCGAGATGGTCGAGCCACTCCGCATCGGATGCCGGGGGTAAATGCTCGGTTGGCAGCTGGCTGAACAGGCGGTCCCAAGTGTCAAGCGCCTGGCCGAGAGTGCCGCCAACGGGGCGCCACTGCAGCGCAGCCTGAAAAACGGTCAGCCCAGCCAGCGCCACCGGGTCGAGTTGATCCACGACCTGAATAGCGAGGTCAAGTCCCGCCCGCACCTTTCGGTGATCACCGCGAGTAGCCCGATCGCTTAGCAGCTGCGCCAGCATGTCGTAGTCGGCATCCTCGTCGGTGCATGCGGCGCCCAACTGGGCTCGCTTAAGCGAGATCTGGAAACTGGGATCCGCAAATGCCGCCAGGCGTTCGACAGCTTGCAGAGTCTGCAGGACTCTCTGATTCAGACGCTCCATCCGCTCATTGGCGAGCGCTTCTCCGGCAGCAAAGTGCTCCGCGGCGACCTTTCGAGCCTGTATCTCGGCAATCGTGTTGGCCTCGTCATAGGTGACACCGCCTTGGACAAGGTCTCCGGCCACTTGGACCAACTGAGAGTTATCGCCCGCCCGCTGGAGCTGCCGATCAGCCATCGGTTGACCGATGCTGATCCCCACCGACCTGCGTCTGCTGCGCGAAGTTGCCCGCGCGTTGCGACTGACGAACCCGGCGGATCGCCAAGCGGTAACCGCCCCCAGTCCCGAGAATCAGCCCGAGCAGGAACGTGCCCAGCCCGTCGAAAAACCAGTCCATGCGGCCCGTCCCATCGTGCCGGCGCTCTGTTTACACCGCAACGCACCTACCCGCAGTCGGTGCTCCTGTCACGTCGTGGTGCTACCAGCAATCGGGGAGCGCGTCCTCGGGAGTCACGGAGGTGGGCCGCTGATAGGTGCCGTTACCCTGCATGTCCACGGGCTGTTATAGGCCGTTGGCGGTAGAGCGCGCTTCGAGAACGCTACCGCGGACACATGGTTCACGCGGCGAAAGATTTCATGCCCTTCGCGCGGGTTGACACACAGCGTCTCAGTCGACGGTCAGAGCACGCGAGGTAGGTCTAGACGGCGTTGAGGATCTCGGCCCGGCGGCGGTCGTAGTCGTCGTCGGTGATCAGGCCGTCAGCATGCAGTGACTTGAGCTCGGCCAGCCGCGACTCGGTGGTCCGGCGGCTGCTCGGCGGGTCGAGGTGACCCACCGGCCGCTCCAGCGGCGGGGCCTGCTGCTGGCGCAGGCTGGCGGCGAGGTACGTCGCGGCCAGCCCGTCGTGGTTGAGCAACGTCGTCGTCACGGCCGCGTCCGGGTCGAGACCCGCCTGCTCCGCGATCCGGCGGGCGGCGCTCAGCCGCCAGAGGAACCCGCCGATGCCGATCACCGCGGCGATCACCGCGAACAGGATGAACAGTCCCATCGGACCGGACTGGTCGGTCGTGTCCGGGAAGTCACCCGGGTCGGCGTACGCCGGAACACTCAGCAGCACCAACCCGGCGGTCACCGACACACCCGCGGCAAGACGTCTGATCACGGCGAAATCGTACGGCGCGGGACCGCTTTGCGCGAGGACGGTTGGAATGCGACCAGATCAGCCGGAGTGGAAGTGGACCGTTGCGGCCACCGCCGCGATCACCCCGGGGGCGCCGGTATAGGTGAAGTCCACGATCGTGCCGCCGACGTCGAAGAAGTCGATGACCTCGTGCACCACCGCGCCCGCGTCCTGGGTGTAATCGATGTGGTAGCGCAGGCCCGGCTTGCCGTCGAGCTTGATGTGCTCGGAGCTGCGGATGGTGCCGGCCTTGGCGAGCTCCGGCCGCAACTCGCGGTCGAGCCGGTCGAGGTCGGTGATCTCGACGCCGACCTCCCGTTCGATCAACAGCACCGCGTCGGCCGACAGGGGATCGGCCGCGGCGAACACGCCACCGTCGTTCTGCGACTTCGCGAACGACCGCCACCGGGTGCCGACCCGGCCCTTGCCGTTCTCCAGCCGGGTCAGCATCGGGTCGCTGCCATCGAGGCGGGCGTGGAACCACGCGTGCGGCACCCCGATCGATACCAAGCCGGTGTGATCGGTGAGTGCGATGTAGCCGTTGGGCAGCGGCGCCGCCGTAGCGCTCGCCGAAGCCGACGGTGTCGGTGATGCCGAGTCACCGAGCGACCGCGGCGTCCCGCCACCGCCGCACGCGGTCAGGGCGGCGACGCACCCGATGACGACCAGCCGGAACCCGTTCATTCGCGTAAGCCTCCCCCGAGCGGCGCCGGTCGCCGACCCTAACCCGTACCCGCCCGGATCCGGGCGAGCATCAGTATGCCGGTGCCGGCGGCGTCGGCGCAGCTGTCGGTGTCGGCGCCGGCGTCATAGGAAGTCGCGGATCGCGGCGGCGAACGCGACGGGCTCGTCGACCCACGGATAGTGCCCGGCGCCGGCGATCGTCACGCAGCGCGCATCCGCGAACCGGGCCGCGACCCGCTCCCCGATGACGGCGCCGGTCAGCCCGTCTCGGTCGCCGACGACGACGAGCACCGGCGCCTGCACCGACGCCAGCGCGGCCAGCATCGGCGCGTAGTCGTAGCCCGGACCCGGGTCGAAGCCGGCCCACGCCCGCAACGACATCTGGCTTTCGGTGCCGGCCGCGTGCTGCTGCGTCTCGGCGTCCCACCGGCCGTACGCGAACGGTCGCTCGGCGCGTTCGAGCTCGCGCCGGGCACCGCTCGGCACGTCCTCGGACGCCAGTATTTCCGCCGCTTCCGCGGCCTCGGCGTACCACGCCTCGCCGGCCCGCGCGGCCCGGATGGCGGGCAGGTCGGCCATGTCGTCGCCGGTGCGCCGCCCCGGCGGCGTGACGAGTACGACGGCCGACGCGGCGGACGGGTGCGCGGCCGCCCAGGCCATCGTGACCAGGCAACCGGCGGAGTGCCCGAGTACGGCAGGCTGGTCGAGGCCGAGCGCGACCCGCACCGTCTCGACGTCGTCGGCCAGCCGCGGGAACTCCAGCGACGACCGGTCGGCGGGCAGCTCCGACTGGCCGGTGCCGCGGTTGTCGAGCACATGCAACGTGTACGACGCGTCGAGCCCGCCGAGGTTCTCCAGGTACGCGGACGCACGACCGGGGCCGCCGGGAACGCAGAGCAGTGGTGGGCCGGACCCGCGACGGTGCACCGCCAGCCGGGTGCCGTCGGGTGTGTCGATGCGAAGCGTGTCGGTCAACCGTCACCGAGGTCGACCGAACGCGCCGAGGTCGCGCCGACGCGGTGCGCGATCTCCGACAGCGCCACCGGCGGGATCGCCGAGTCGGCGGTCAGCACCATCAGCGTCTCGCCACCGATCTCGCGCCGGCTGACCTGCATGCCGGCGATGTTCACGTCGGCGTCACCGAGGATCTGGCCGACGATGCCGACGACGCCAGGGCGGTCGCCGTACCGGAAGAACGCCAAGTGCTCGGCGAGCGCGACGTCGATGTCGAACCCGTCGACATCGGTCAGCTTCTCGACGTGCCGCGGCCCGGAGAGCGTGCCGCTGACCGATACCTCGTCGCCGTTCGCGAGCGTGCCGCGGACGGTCACCAGGTTGCGGTGATCCGGGCTGTCTTCGCTCGTCTCCAGCGCGAGCTCGACCCCGCGCTCGGCCGCGTGCAACGGCGCGTTCACGAACGTGACCGGGTCCTCGACGACATCGGCGAAGACACCCTTGAGTGCCGACAGCTGCAGCACCGACACGTCGTGGGCGGCGATCTCCCCGCGTACCTCGACGGTGAGCCGGGACGCGACGCCGGCGGCGAGCGCGGTGAAGACGCGTCCGAGCTTCTCCGCGAGCGGCAGCCCTGGGCGAACCTCTTCGGCGACGACGCCGCCAGCCTGCACGTTCACCGCGTCCGGCACGAACTCGCCCATCAATGCGAGCTTGACGCTGCGCGCGACCGCGAGCCCGGCCTTGTCCTGCGCCTCCGCGGTCGACGCGCCGAGGTGCGGGGTCGCGACGACGGTGTCGTAACCGAACAGCGGCGAGTCGGTGCACGGCTCGGTCGCGTACACGTCGAGACCGGCGCCGCCGATCCGGCCTTCCTTGAGCGCGTGCGCGAGCGCGTGCTCGTCGAGCAACCCGCCGCGCGCGGCGTTGATGATGATGGCGTCCGGCTTGCACAACGCGAGTTCGCGTTCGCCGATCAGCCCGACCGTCTCAGGCGTCTTCGGCAAGTGGATCGAGATGAAATCGCTCTCCCGCAACAACTCGTCGAGCGGCACCAGCCGGACGCCGATCTGCGCCGCGCGGGCCGCCGGGACGTACGGGTCGTAGGCCAGCAGCCGGGTGCCGAACGCACTCATCCGTTGCGCGAACAGCACGCCGATCCGGCCGAGGCCGACGACGCCGACAGTCTTGTCGGTGATCTCGACACCGGTGAACTTGCTCCGCTTCCACTCCCCCGCGCGCAGGCTCGACGCGGCTTGCGGGACCCGGCGGGCGACCGCGAGCAGCAACGCGACCGCATGTTCGGCGGCGCTGACGATGTTGGACGTCGGCGCGTTGACGACCAGCACGCCTTTCGCCGTAGCGGCGGGAACGTCGACGTTGTCCAAGC
>JAVEEG010000307.1 GCA_030840585.1 Frankiaceae bacterium
CCAGCCCTCATCCCGACGATGGCGATCGAACTGGCGCCGGCGGCAGTCGCCGGCAACGCGTACTTCCTCATCCATCCCGGCGCACCCGACCTGCTGCTGTTCGCGCTCAGCGGCTACGGGGCGCTCATGGTCGTGGCGCAGATCCGCCTGCTGGCGCTCTATCGAGCGCTCAGCTTCAGTCCCGGCTTCTGGTCGTTCACGTTCCCGCCCGCGAACATGGCGCTCTTCGCGCTGCGCTGGCTCGATCTCGAGCGTCCGGCCGGCGGCAGTGCATACGCCTGGGTGCTCATAGCCGCCATCACGGTCCTCGTCGGTGCGATCGGCGCGCGCACGATCGTCGCCCTCGCGCACGGGCAACTGCTTCCCTCCGCGGGACGCGCTCCCGCGGTGGCACTCAATACCCGTTGATCGGAGGAGCGATGAAGGAGGAACACGCGTGATGCGACCCAACGAGACGCAGGACGCCCCGGACGCGCAGGAGACCCAGGACGCGGAGCAGCGGATGCTCGGAGCGGTACCGGGTGTGCCCGCGCTGGGACGCGGGCCTGCCCCGGACGGCAAGCACTCCCGCCACGAGTACCACCATCCTGCCGCGGGATGGGGAGCGGCGCGCAGCGTCGGGAAGGTGGTCGAGCGGTCCGGGCAACCGCCGGAGACCCTGCGCGCGCTCTTCGTGATGAACCACGAGGACGGCGGCTTCGACTGTCCCGGCTGCGCCTGGCCGGACGATCCGACCGGGCTGCGCCTCGACATCTGCGAGAACGGCGTCAAGCACGCCGCCTGGGAGCTCGCGCCCGCGAAGGCCGGCCGCGAGTTCTTCGCCGCCCACACCGTCAGCGAGCTGGCCGGGTGGAGCGACTACGACCTCGAGGCCGTGGGACGGCTCGCCGAGCCGATGAGCTACGACCCCGCGAGCGACACGTACGTGCCGGTCTCCTGGGCGGACGCGCTGACGCTGGTCGGCAGCACGCTACGCGGGTTGGAGAGTCCGGATCAGGCGGCGTTCTACACCTCGGGGCGGCTCAGCAACGAGGCGACCTTCCTCTACCAGCTCTGGGTGCGCGAGTTCGGCACGAACAACCTGCCGGACTGCTCGAACATGTGCCACGAGGCGAGCGGCCGCGCGCTGACGGCGGCGATCGGGAGCGGCAAGGGCACCGTCGATCTGTACGACTGGGAGGTCGCGGACACGATCTGGCTGATGGCCGACAACGCGGCGACCAACGCGCCACGGATGCTGACCTGGCTGGCCGAGGCCGACCGCCGCGGCGCGCAGCTCGTCCACATCAACCCGCTGATCGAAGCCGCCTCGAGGCGGACGATCGTCCCGCACGAGTTCGCTCACATGGCGACGTTCCACGCGACCGAGATCGGAACGATGAACGTGCAGGTGCGGATCGGCGGCGACCTGGCGCTGCTGCGCGGCGTCGCGAAGGCCGTCTTCGAGGCGGCGCAGACGGACCCGGACGTCCTCGACCTTGAGTTCATCGAGCACTACACGCGCGGCTTCGACGAGTACCGCGCGCTGGTCGAGGCCACCCCCTGGGCCGACCTCGTCCGCGATGCCGGCGTGGACGAGCCCGCAATCCGAAAGCTCGCCGGCGTGTACATGGCGTCCAAGCGCGCGCTCATCGCCTGGTGCCTGGGCCTCACGCAGCACGAGCACGGCGTCGACACGGTGCGCGAGATCGCCAACCTGCTGTTCCTGCGGGGCAACATCGGCCGCGTAGGCGCGGGACCGTGTCCGATCCGGGGGCACAGCAACGTGCAGGGAAATCGCACCTGCGGGATCAACCACCGTCCGGACGAGGCGTTTCTCGACCGGCTCGCAGAGGTCTGCGAGATCGACCCGCCGCGCGAGCACGGGCTGGGCACCGTCGGGACGATCGAGGCGATGCAGAGCGGCGACGTGAAGGTGTTCGTCGCCATGGGCGGCAACTTCGCGCTCGCAACCCCTGACCTCCCGTACACGCGCGACGCGCTGCGCAAGTGCGAGCTGACGGTGCAGGTGAGCACCAAGCTCAACCGCAGCCACATCGTGCACGGCAGGAGGGCGCTGATCCTGCCCTGCCTGGGCCGCACCGACAAGGACTATCAGGCGGGCGGCGTGCAGGGGATCACCGTCGAGGACTCGATGTCGATGGTGCACATCTCCTACGGGATGAAGGAGCCCGGGTCGCCGCAGATGCGCTCCGAGTGCGCGATCCTCGCCGGACTGGCCGAGGCCACGCTGCCCCACAGCAAGACGCCCTGGCAGGACTACGCCGACGACTACGACCGCATCCGCGACACGATGGCCCGCGTGCTGCCGGGCTTCGAAGACTTCAACACACGCGCCCGCCACCCGCACGGCTTCCGCCTGAGTCAGCCGGCACGCGAGCGTGTCTTCAAGACGCCCTCTGGTCGCGCCGAGTTCTCGTCGGCGCCGCTCCCGGACGACGTTGATCCGGGCGAGGGCCGTCTGACGCTGGCGACGATCCGCTCGCACGACCAGTTCAACACCAGCATCTACTCGAACGACGACCGCTACCGCGGCCTGAAAGGCGTGCGCACGGTCGTCTTCATGAACGAGAACGACATGCGCGATCGCGGCCTCGAGGAGTTCGAGCTCGTCGATGTCACAAGCTTCTCGAGGAATGGGACGCAGCGGACGGTGCACGGCTACCGGACAATTCGCTACGAGATCCCACGCGGCTGCGCGGCTGGCTACATGCCAGAGCTGAACGTCCTCTGCGGGATCGCCGACTTCAGCACCCAGAGCGAACAGCCGGTGACCAAGCATCTCGTGGTCGAGGTGAGGCCGGTTGGAGCAACGCAGTCCTAGACGCCAGCGTGAGGTTGCCCCCTCCACGCGTTTCGCATACTTCATCGCGGTAACCGGAGTGAAATGA
>JAVEEG010000109.1 GCA_030840585.1 Frankiaceae bacterium
TGCGGATCAGCGCGACGTTGTCGACGGCACCGATCGTGGGTGTCGCGGTCGGCGCGACGACGCCCGCATGCGGAGTGAAGACCTCGTGCGCCGGATGGAACGTGACCTCCGGTTCGGCGGACACGCCCGCCGCCGCCATCGCCGGACCGAGCCGGTTCTCACCGAACGCCGCGAACGCCTGCTCGCTCTCCCAGGCGTCGACGTTGTGGCAGTCGCCGCCCTCCCACCAGGTCAAGTGCCCGAGCCCACCGGCGGGTGGCTGCTCGATCCACCCAGCGCGCTCGCGGACTGCGTCGTACTGCTCCGGCGTCACTCCGCGGAGCGTCACGTGCACCACCACTGCCATGGCCGTCCTCCCAACGATTCGGTCGCCTTTGCCGCTGGTACGCCGCCGACCCGATGGGTGGATCAGTGATCCGATCGATGGCGTTGTGACGTATCGGGAATGTGCCGACCGCCACCGCGACGCCGATCTGGGCGAAACGCTGCTACGACGCAGCCGCGGTCGGTACCGTCCGTCTCGTGGGGTCCACCTGCGCCGACTCGCTGGTGCGAGCCCGGATCGCGGCTGGCGACGAACGCGCGCTGGCCGAGGTCTTCGACGCGCTCGCCGGCGCGGTGTACGCCAGCGCGCTGCGGGTCCTCGGCAACGCAACGCTCGCGCAGGACGTCGTACAGGACGTCTTCGTCGAGCTGTGGTGCCACCCGGAGAAGTACGACGAGTCGCTCGGGACGCTCCGGACATTTCTCACCGTGTGTGCTCGGCACCGCGCCCATGACGTCATCCGCAGCGAGTTGCGGCGGGCCGCGCGGGAGGAGCGCAGCGATCGGCTGATCCCGCCGCAGCGCGACCCGTCGCCGTCGGAACGCTTCACCGCGGCGGAGACGGCCTCCGAGGTGCGCGCCGCCGTGGAGCTGTTGCCACCCGGCCAGCGCGAGGTCGTCGAACTCGCCTACTTCCGCGGCCTGAGCTACCGCGATGTCGCCCGCGCGACCGGAGTGCCGGAGGGTACGGCGAAGTCGCGGGTGCGGCTCGCCCTCGCGCGGCTCGAAGCGTTGCTCGACCGCGGATTGATGGAGTCGTCATGACCACGTCGTCGATGCCGAGCGAACTCCGCGAGCGAGTGCTCGCTGCATCTCACGCCGCCCGGGCCAGTGGCCGGGCGGTGCCGGCCGCACCGGAGATCTCGGCAGCGGCCGCGTTCGCCCGGGCCGCGGATGCGTTCGCGGGATTGCTCGCGGCGCTGACGCCGGAACAGTGGCGTACGCCGGTGCTGCGTGACCTCGACGTGCAAGCTCTGGTCGGCCATCTCATCGGCGTCGAGCGCGACGTGCGGCGCGCGATCGCCGGCGACGAGGATGTCGCGGACGCCGACCATGTCGCGTCGACACAGGATCTCGCCGCGGCGCAAGCCGGCGTCGATCCGGCGGAGACCCGAACGAGTTGGCGGCGCGCCGCCGACGAGACGATCGAGCTGATCGATCTGACCAATGGGCGCCGCGACGAGGGCACCGTCGTATCGATGCACGGGATGCGCCTGTCGGTCGACGCGTTGCTCGTCGTCCGCGCGTTCGAGCTATGGACGCACGAGAACGACATCCGCCGGGCGGCCGGCCTGCCGCCGAGCGTGCCCGACGATTCGGTGCTCACGTTGATGACGAACCTCGCGGTCCGGCTGCTGCCGCACGCGGTGACCCGCACCGGTTCCACTACCGCGACGAACCTGCATCTGGTGTTGACCGGCGCGGGTGGCGGCACCTGGGATCTGCCCCTCGGCGACCGGACGGCATCGACGCCCGGGGACGACTTGCTGCTCGTCGTCGATGCGGTGGACTTCTGCCGGCTGGTGGCGAACCGGGTCGCGCCGGAGGCGCTCGATGTACACACCGACGGTGCCGGCGCGGCGCACGTGCTGGCCGCGGCGGCGACGCTCGCGCTCGACTAGGCGAGACTGCGGGCATGCGCATCGTTGTGCTCGGCGCCGGCTTCGGTGGACTGGAACTCGCCGCGACGCTGTCTGAGAAGTTCGGCGCGGAACTTGACCTGACTCTGGTAGATGGCGGCGACGCGTTCGTCTTCGGTTTCTCCAAGCTCGACGTGATGTTCGGCAAGGCGGAAACCGCTGCGGTGCGGCACCGCTACGACGCGCTGGCGTTGCCCGGCGTACGTTTCGTCAACGCAACGGTGCAGGCGATCGATCCGGAGTCGAAGCGAGTCGAGACGACCGCCGGATCACTCGACGCAGATGTTCTCGTGGTCGCGCTCGGCGCCGACCTCGATCCGGCCGCGACGCCTGGATTGGTCGAGGGCGGGCACGAGTTCTACACCGTCGCCGGCGCGTTCGGATTGCGTGATGTGCTCGACAGCTTCGGCGGGGGAGAGGTCATCGTCGGCGTCACGTCGACGCCGTTCAAGTGCCCGCCGGCACCGAGCGAGACGGCGCTGTTGATGCACGACTTCCTGCGCGAACGCGACCTGCTCGGCTCGTCACGGGTCACGCTGGTCATGCCGTTGCCGAAGCCGGTGCCGCCGAGCCCGGCGGCGTCCGCGGCGATTCTCGCGGCGTTCGCCGAACGCGGCATACGGTGGCGTCCGGGCCGGCTGGTCGCATCGCTCGACCCGTCTCGACGGGTGGCGATCCTCGACGACGGCGACGAGATGCCCTACGACCTGTTCCTCGGCGTACCGGTGCATCGCGCACCCGAAGTCGTGATCGAATCCGGGCTAGCGGTCGAGGGATGGATCCCGGTCGACCCGCACACGCTCGAGACGCGTTTCCCAAACGTCTACGCCGTGGGCGACGTGGCGAGCGTCGGCACGCCGAAGGCCGGTGTCTTTGCCGAAGGTCAGGCGGTCGTCGTCGCGGACCGCATCGCGGCCCGATTGCGCGGCGATGACAGCACGTCGGCGTACGACGGTCGCGGTGTCTGCTACGTCGAGCTCGGTCGTGGCGCGGTCGCCAAGGTGGACGTCACGTTCACCCCGGGTCAAGCGCCGGTCGGTGACTTGGAGGGGCCGTCGGCGGAGCTCGTCGCGGACAAGGAGCAGTTCGGGACGTCGCGCATCGCGCGCTGGTTCGGCGGGTGAATGAGCGCGGCTACTCGCGGTCGGTGCGGATCCGGTCGGCCACTCGCTGGCCCACTGACACCGCTTCCTCGCCGACGGTGCGCAGCACGCGCATGAGCGCGTCGGCCGAGTCCTCCATCGTGTCCTTGTACGACTTGGCCGCCTCGCGCGCCTCGTCGACGATCAGCGGCTCGTCCTCCGCCCCACGTCGCGGATAGTCGCCGCCGAGGATTCGCTGGTACTCACCGGCATCGATCCAGCGCCGCAACTCGGCCGCGCGCAGCACGGCGAACGGATGGGTTTGTCCTTGCAACGACAGCAATTTCAGTACGCCGTTGCGCAGGTCGCCTTGCGCATCGTACTCGCGGGCCTGCTCCAAGAACTCGGTGACGTCCATCTCCGCCAGCCGTGATCCGCCGGCGGTCTTCATCTGCGCGCGCAACGCGGCCGCGGGATCCTGACCCGCAAGCAACCCGGCCCGGTCACACGACAACTCCGACTTCCGGTACCACTCCTCCAGTGCCGTCACAAGAGCGCGCAGCCCTAGGTAACCCATGGGCAGGAAGAAGATCCGCCGCGACAGCCCGAGCAGTTGGTCGAGCATCGACCGGTAGACCGCATGTCCGGAGAGCACATGCCCGAGCTCGTGGCCGATTACGAACCGCAGCTCTTCCTCGTCGAGCAGGTCGACGAGACCGCTGGTCAACATCAGGAACGGCTTGTCGATGCCGATCGTGCTGGCCTGCGGGCGCGGATCGCAGTTGACGAACACCTCCGGCACGTCGTCGAGATCGAGGATGCGCGCGCCGTCTTGCACCAGCCGGTGAATGTCGGGGAACTGTCGTTCACTGACCCGTACCGTCGAGGCCAGCGCGAGCAGTCGGGGGCTGCGGCCGGCGAACAAGCCGGAGAGCCAGCGCAGCATCTGATCGAAACCCCGGACCTTGCGCAGCGCGGTCAGTGCGGCCCGGTCGGCGGGATGCTCATAGGCGCGCGGGCTGATCTGGGTGAGGACGGTACGCGCGCGGTCGGGGCTGTCAGCGGTCACGTCCATGACGCTACGCCCGCTTCGATAGCGTGACGACATGGGTGAAACGGTCTCTTTCGCAAGCAACGGCGACACCGCTTCCGGCTACCTCGCGGTGCCCGACTCCGGCAGCGGTCCCGGCCTGCTCGTGGTGCAGGAGTGGTGGGGGCTGGTGCCACAGATCAAGCGCACCTGCGACCGGCTGGCCGCGCTCGGCTTCGTCGCGCTCGCGCCCGATCTCTACCACGGTGATTACGCCGAGCACACCGAGATGGACAAGGCCAACGAGCTGATGCAGTCGTTGCCGCCGGACCGGGCCGCGCGCGACATGGGTGGCGCGATCGACTACCTGCTCGGCCACGACGCCGTGACCGGTGACCAGGTCGGCGTGATCGGTTTCTGCATGGGCGGCATGCTCACGCTGCTCATCGCGGCACTGCAAGGTGACAAGGTCGGCGCGGCTACACCGTTTTACGGCGCACCGCTCGGCGACATGGCACCGGACTGGTCGACGCTGTCCGCGCCGGTGCAAGGGCACTTCGCCGAGAACGACGACTTCTTCCCGCCGTCCGCGGTCACGGATCTCGAGCGCCAACTGACCGACATGGGCAAGGACGTCGAGTTCATCGTCTACCCCGGCACCGGGCACGCGTTCGGCAACGAGGAGAACGCCCTCGGCACCCATGACGAGCAAGCCGCCGCAACCGCCTGGGACCGCGCGACATCGTTCTTGAAATCGAAGCTCAGCTAGCCGGTCGATACCGGCAGGTGCTCGAAGCCGCGCAACACCCGCAGCGGCCGGCGTACCGGTTGGCCGTCGAGCGCGAGATCCGGGAACCGGTCGAACAGCATCCGCAGCGCCACCGAGCTCTCCAGCCGGGCGAGTGACGCACCCAGGCAGAAGTGGATGCCGGCCGAGAATCCCAAGTGTTCGCGGGCGTTTTCCCGCCGTACGTCGAACCGGTGCGGCTCGGTGAACACGCGCGGGTCGCGGTTCGCACCACCGAGCATCAGGGTGACGAACTGCCCGCGCGGCACGGGATAACCACACACGACGGCGTCCTCGGCGGCATGGCGCACCGTCACCTGCACGGGGGAGTCGTAGCGCAGCACTTCGTCGGCCGCGTTCTCCCAGTACGACGGTTCCGCGCGGAGCACGTCGAGCTGGTCGCGGTTGGCGAGCAACGCGGCGACGCCGTTGCCGATGAGGTTCACCGTCGTCTCGAAGCCGGCGCCGGTGACGAGCAGCGCGGTCATCCGTAGCTCGACATCGTCGAGGTGCTCGCCCTCGTCCTCCAACGTCGCGAGCTTCGACAACAGATCGTCGCCGGGGTTACGCCGCAACTCGCGCAGGTGCTGATCCAGCCACGTGTGCATGTCGCGCAGCGCGATCGCCGCCGCGCGGAACGACCGGTACGTCAGCATCGGATCGAGAGTGACCGCCGCCGCGTTGCCCCATTCGAGCATCTGCCGGTGCATCGACACCGGCACCCCGAGAATCTCCGCGATGATGCGCACCGGTAGCGGCGCGGCGAAGTGCTCGACCAAGTCGAGCGACCGCTGCCGCGACATCCGATCGAGCAACTCGTCCGCGATCTCCTCGACCCGCGGTTCGAGTGCCGCGACCGCCCGAGCGGTGAACACCTTCGCCACCAGCCGCCGGTACTTCGTGTGCTGCGGGGGATCCACGGCGAGCATCGACGGCGGCTCGGCCGGCCCGGGATGCTTCGCGTCGACGGCGAGCGCGAGCATCCGCCGGGCGAACGGCGCCAACGAGTCGGCATTGATCCCGACCCGAAACACCGGGCTACGCAACACCTCGCTCGCGACCGCATGCGAGGCGGTCGCGTAGACGACGCGCCCCTTGATCAGGTCGCCCTGCGCGCGCATCGCGTCGTACGACGGGAACGGGTCATCCCAGAGCGATCGGTCGACCGCGAGCCGCGGCCCGAGTTCACCGGCTCGGGCGGAGCGGCGCAGCATCAACGTCGGCGCGAGTGATTGCACTCCCCACCGGAGCAGGGTCGAGCGGGCCATGACCTATTACAGCCCGGACGTTCCGTCCCAGCCCCAGGAGAAGTACGGCGGCCCGGCGCACGGCAGCGTGACCATGCCGCCGACGGCGAGGAACGCGTCCTTCTGCAGCTGCCCGCACAACGCCCGGCGCGGTGCCTCGTGCGGGTCGTCGCCGGACCGGTTCGGTACGTCCGCGGTCGGCGGCCAGTCGGTGCCGTGGTGCCCCTCGGGCGTCACGTTCGTCGCCGGCCCGCTGTCGAACAACGTGATGCCCGACCCGGCCCACGGCGTGTCCGCGGACAGCGCCGGGATGCCCCACAGCGGGTCGACGTACGGGCCGAACCGAGCGGCAACCAGCGGCGGCTCGGCGCCGTGCGCGCCGATGCTGCGGGCCTCGGTCTCGGCGGTGATGTTCGCAACCTGGTGGTCGCCGTACGCGACCTGCAGCAGTACCTGGTGCGACGGCGTGCCCGGCAACCCGCTGGTCATGTGCGTCGCGTAGCCATTCGGGTCGGAGCGGTCCCACAACATCTGGATCAAGTCGAGGATCACCATCCGCTGCGACTGATCCGGGTAGGCGTTGTCGAACAGCGACGAGTAGCCGATCTGGTCGCGCGCGCTGGCGGGATCACTCGGGTCGACCTGGCTCGGGTCGTACGCCGACAGTGGCTTGGTCGCGACGTAGTCGCTGGAGCGCGGCAGCAGGATGGAGTAGTCCAT
>JAVEEG010000110.1 GCA_030840585.1 Frankiaceae bacterium
GTTCGAGGCGTTATAGCGCGCGAATAACGCCTCAAACGTTGCAGTCAACGTGAGGGGTTAGTGCACTAGCCGAGGTGGCGCCAGGCGGGGAGTGACTCGACCTTTTCTTTGAGGCCGAGCCAGAAGGGCTCCTCGGTGGCCATCGGCCCGCCGGGCGCGCCGCAGATGTGCGGGCCGGGATCGGTGACCAGCGGCACCGCCGGCACCGCGAAGTTCGGGTGCGCGAAGTCCAGCGCGTACGCGAGGTTGCGCGCACCCCGGTCGCGGGCGGACAGCGGCGCCAACCCGAACCGCCACTCGACGAACTTCAGCATCGACGTGTGGTCGTAGGTGTTGTGGTCGATGCCACCGCGGCGGGCGAACGGCGAGAACACGAACGACGGCACCCGGAACCCGGCCTGCGAGTGGTCGTACTCGGACCCGACGGTGACGTGGTCGTCGGGCAGCCGCGGCGGCCGGACGTGGTCGAAGAAGCCGCCCCACTCGTCGTAGGTGATGACCAGCGCGGTGCTCTTCCACTGCGGCGAGTTCGCGATCGCGGTCGCGACGAGTGACAGGAACGCCTGGCCGCGGCGGATGTCGGCGTGCGGGTGGTCGTCGTTCGATCCACCCTGCCCTTCGCCGAGGAAGTACGGGTCGAGGTAGCTGAACGGCGCCAGCCGGCCGGCCAGCGCGTCGGCGAAGAACGTGTCGATGTACTTCGAGATGGCGACGTACTTCTCGCCCCACAACGCGAGGAACGGCAGGTCGCTGAAGTAGTACGTCGCGGGTACGCCGGCCGCCGACAGCCGGTCCCAGATCGTCGGCAGCGACGTCGTCCGCATCGTGTTGTCGATCCGATCCGTGCGCGCGGCGTGCGTGTAGAACCGGTTCGGGTACGTCGACGACAGGATCGACGCGAACCAGTGGTCGAACACCGTCGTCTGCTCTACGAACTTGCTGTAGAGCGGTAGGTCGTCCTTCGTGTAATAGCCGAGGGCGAAGTCGTCGTTGCCGCCCTTGCGGAAACCGTCGCAGCGACCGCCGTTGAGTTGCACCCGGCCGCCCTCGTACGAGTGATCCGGGTCGTTGAACGAACAGCCCTGCCACTCGGTCAGGTGATGGGTCGAGTGCAGCGCGCCGTGGTCGTCCGGGTAGCGAAGCCCGGCCTGCCGGCCGGTCGCGCCGGGCAGCCAACCGAGGTAGTGGTCGAACGACCGGTTCTCCATGCAGACGACGACGATCTGCTCGATGCCGCTGGCCGACGGCTTCGGCAGCCGCGCGGTCGGCACCGAGGTGGTGTCCGGCGCGCCGATCGCCCGACTCGCCGCCGCCGACGCTGCGGTGGCCGCACCGGCGAGCAGCAGTTGGCGCCGGGTCAGCGGCGACATCGACTCAGCCCTTCCGGTGGGAGACCGGCTGGTGACAGGACGCGAACAGGTCCGGTCCGAACGAGGCCAGCCCGGACGCGGCGGCCATACCCAGATGGCCCTTGCCGTCGGTGCCACCGGTCGTGACGCCGAACAGATCCTCGAGCGAGCGCAGCAGCGAGTAGTGGTTGTACTGCGTCGCGTCGGTGGCACCGGCCTTGACGCACCGCCCGATCGCCAGCGCGCCGACGAGACCGCCGCCCTGGCCGTTGCCGCTCTGCACGAACACGCCGGGGAACGGCGAGTTGGGGCCCGGCGTCTCGCCGCAGCAACTCGTCGCGTCGAACGACGCGCTGTCGCTCTCGTCGGCCATCATCAGGATCAGGCCGTCCTTGCCGAACGCGGGCGACGCCTCGATCTTCGGGATGTACACCGAGAGGAAGTCGTCGACCGACGCGAGGCCGCCGGGGTTCTTGCCCTTCGCGTCCTTGCCGGTGCACGGTGCGTCGTGCCCGTCGTCGCACAGGTTCGGCACGATGAACGACAGCTGCGGTGTCGTCGACTCCTGCGCGAGATCCCGTTCGAGATGCGTCAGCGGTACGACGTTGCGCTCGCACGCGCCGCTGTCGATCAGCGAGTGGAAGTACGCGAACGGGTTGTGCCGCGCGGCGTACTGATCCTTCGCCGACGCGCTCTGAGTGCCGTCCTGCATGCCCGTGCCGGCGGACGACGCGGGCTGGCCGCAGCGGTCCGGCTCGCGGGTGAGGTCGTTGCCCATGTCGCCCATGTAGCCCTGCCAGCTCACGTGCTTCGCAGTGAGCTGGTCGGCCAGCGTCGGCACGTTGGCCGGGAAGACGCAGCCCTGACCGACCGCCTGGCCGTTGCCGCGCGGATCGAACACCGCCGGCGACGGCTCGAAGTCGACGTAGTCCTCGCAGTCGCTCTGGGTCATCGGGTTCGGCGCCTGGCCGGAGATCATCGCGAGGTAGTTGGGGTTGGACTCGTGCCCGATGCCGTAGTACTTCGTCAGCACGGTGCCCTGCTGCTGCAACGTCTTGCCGAGGTACGGGTTCGGGTTGTTGGTGAAGGTCTTCGCGAAGCCTTCGTTCTCGATCACGATGACGAACACGTGCTTGATGCCAAGGGACGGGCTGGCCGGGCCGCTCTTCACCGCCTTGCCGCTCGCGGCGGTCGGGGCGACGGCGAGGCCGGCGGCGATAACGGTCAAGGCCAGCAGGGAAGTCTTTCGCAGCACACCTTCTCCTTCGCCGTACGACGCCCGCGTCCTCCCTACGACGACGTGAACGGCGGGCAAAGATTGCGCTTACTAGGCTCGGCCAGGTGACCGCCACCGGCATCGGCTCGCTGCCCGGCGAGGACATCGACGCCGCGCTCGGACTGGTCTTCACCGAGCTGCCGGAGTTCCCGCACCTGCCCGAGCTGCCGGCGCGCGGGCCGGGCGCGGACATGGTCGGCCGGACCGCGGCGGCGCTCGCCGACCTGCACGTCGACCTGCAGCCGTCCGGCTGGCGGCTGGTGGCCCGGCCCGGTGTCGACGAGCGGCGCGCGGTCGAGTTCCTCACCCGCGACCTCGACGCGCTGGTTCCGGTCGCGGCTACCCACGACGGGCCGCTGAAGGTCCAGCTCGCCGGGCCGTGGACGCTGGCCGCGACCCTGCAGACGACCCGCGGCGCCGCGCTCGCCGACCCCGGTGCCACCCGAGACGTCGTCGCCTCGCTGGCCGAGACCGTCCGGCTGCACCTGGCCGAGGTCACCCGCCGGGCGCCGCACGCCCGGCTCACCCTGCAGCTCGACGAACCTGCGCTGCCCGCCGTACTGGCCGGTGCGGTGCCGACCGAGAGCGGGTTCGGCAACATCCGCGCGGTCGAGCCGTCGATGGCCCGGGACGTGTTGCGGGCCGTTGTCGACGCGGCCGGTGAGGTGCCGGTCGTCGTGCACTGCTGCGCCGCCGACGTACCGCTGGCGCTGATCGCCGAGGCCGGTGCGGCCGCGATCAGCGTCGACCTCGCGACCGCCCGGCTCGACCACGACGCCGTCGGCACGTTGGTGGAGGCCGGCACGAGGTTCTGGCTCGGTGTCGTGCCGGCGCTCGGTCCCGGTGTCCCGCCGCCGGTGCGCGAGGTGGTGGACCCGGTCCGGCGGCTCTGGCACGAGCTCGGCTTCCCGCCCGAGCAGCTCGCCCAGACGGTCGTGCTCACGCCAGCCTGCGGGCTGGCCGGCGCGTCCGAGGGATGGGTTCGTACGGCGCTGCGATTGATCCGGCAGGCCGCCGCGGTACTGGTCGACGCGCCCGAAGTGGCGCCGAGGTGAAGCTCGACGAGGCCCGGCAGCGGCACGCGACGCTGTCGCAGGAGATCGAGGACCTCGCCTACCGCTACTACGTCCTTTCGCAGCCGTCGGTGTCGGACGCCGAGTACGACGCGAAGATGCGCGAGCTGACCGAGCTCGAGGACGCGTGGCCGGATCTGCGCACGCCGGACTCGCCCACGCAGCGGGTGATGGAGTCGCTGTCGACCGACTTCCGCGCGGTCACCCATCTCGAACGGTTGATGAGCCTCGACAACGTCTTCTCCGACGAGGAGTTCGACGCGTGGTCGGCGCGGGCGACCCGCGAAGTCGCGGTGCCGAAGTGGTTGTGCGAGTTGAAGATCGACGGCCTCGCGATCGACCTCGTCTACGAACATGGTCGGCTGATTCGCGCGGCGACCCGTGGTGACGGCGTCACCGGTGAAGACGTGACGCTGAACGTGCGGACCATCGACTCGGTGCCGAGCCGGCTGTCGGGGTCCGCCGTGCCGGAGCTGCTGGAAGTCCGCGGTGAAGTGTTCCTGCCGACCGAGGCCTTCGCCCGGCTGAACGAACGGCTCGGCGACGAAGGCCGCACGCCGTTCGCCAACCCGCGCAACGCGGCGGCCGGATCGTTGCGGCAAAAGGATCCGCGCGTCACCGCGAGCCGGCCGCTCGCCATGACGGTGCATGGTCTCGGTGCGCGCCGTGGCTTCGACGTGCCGTCGCAGTCGGCGGCGTACGACGCGCTGCGCGAGCTAGGGCTGCCGGTGTCGAAGCTGTTCAAGGTCGTCGACTCGCTCGACGGGGTGCGGGAGTACGTCGCGTACTGGGGCGAGCACCGGCACGACGTCGAGCACGACATCGACGGCGTCGTCGTGAAGGTCGACGACTTCGGCCTGCAAGGCCGGCTCGGCTCCACCTCGAAGGCGCCGCGCTGGGCGGTGGCGTGGAAGTACCCGCCGGAAGAAGTCACCACGAAGCTGCGCAACATCACCGTGAACGTCGGCCGCACCGGCCGGGTCACGCCGTTCGGTGAGCTCGAACCCGTGCACGTCGGGGGCGTCACTGTCAGCACCGCCACGTTGCACAACGCCGACGAGATCCGCCGTAAAGGAGTGCAGATCGGCGACACCGTGATCGTGCGTCGCGCGGGCGACGTCATTCCGGAGATCGTCGGGCCGGTGCTGGCGGTGCGCGACGGGAACGAACGCGAGTACGAGTTCCCGACGGTGTGCCCGGCTTGCGAGACCCCGCTGGTGCGACCGGAGGGCGAGGCGGACGCGCGCTGCCCGAATGCGCGCTCGTGCCCGGCGCAGTTGCGCGAGCGGCTGTTCCATGTCGGGAGCCGCGGCGCGCTCGACATCGAGGTGCTCGGTTACAAGGGCGCACAGGCATTGCTCGACGCGCAACTCGTCGCCGACGAGGGCGATCTGTTCTCGCTCGACGCCGAGCAGTTGGGTCGCAGCGAGTTCTATACAAAGAAGGACGGAACGCTGTCGGCGAACGCGATCCGGC
>JAVEEG010000113.1 GCA_030840585.1 Frankiaceae bacterium
TCGCGCCGTCACCGAGCGCGCAGAACGAGCGGCCGAGGATGTTGTCGCACGCGTCGAGCAACGTGTCGATGTCCTGCGCGTCGCCCTCGCCCTTCTCCAACCGGTCGAGGATCTGCACCATCCAGTACGTCCCCTCCCGGCAGGGCGTGCATTTGCCGCACGACTCGTGCGCGTAGAACTCGGTCCACCGCAACACCGCGCGCACGACACAAGTCGTGTCGTCGAAGATCTGCAACGCCTTGGTGCCGAGCATCGAACCGGCCGCGCCGACACCTTCGTAGTCGAGCGGTACGTCGAGGTGCTCGGCGGTCAGGATCGGGGTCGACGATCCCCCCGGCGTCCAGAACTTCAGCTGGTGCCCTTCACGCACACCGCCGGCGAGGTCGAGCAACTGCCGCAGCGTGACGCCGAGCGGCGCCTCGTACTGACCAGGCCGGGCGACGTGACCGGACAACGAGTAGAGCGTGAAGCCGGGCGACTTCTCGGTGCCGAACCCGCGGAACCACTCGACGCCCTTGTCGAGGATTGCCGGCACGCTGGCGATCGACTCGACGTTGTTGATGACCGTCGGGCTGGCGTAGAGGCCTTCGATCGCGGGGAACGGCGGGCGCAGTCGCGGCTGGCCGCGGTAGCCCTCGAGCGAGTCGAGCAGCGCCGTCTCTTCACCGCAGATGTACGCACCGGCACCGGCGTGCACGACGACGTCAAGCGCGTAGTCGGTGCCGAACAAACCTTCGCCGAGCAGCTTCGCCGCGTACGCCTCGGCGACCGCGGCCTGCAACCGCCGTACGACGTGCAGCACCTCACCGCGGATGTAGATGAACGCGTGGTTCGCGCGGATGGCGTACGACGCGATCAGCACGCCTTCGATCAGCACGTGCGGGTTGGCCAGCATCAGCGGGATGTCTTTGCAGGTGCCGGGCTCGGACTCGTCGGCGTTGACGACGAGGTAGTGCGGCTTGCCGTCGCCCTGCGGGATGAAGCCCCACTTGTTGCCGGTCGGGAAGCCGGCGCCGCCGCGACCGCGCAGCCCGGAGTCCTTGACCATCTGGATCACCGCGTCGGGATCCATCGCGAGCGCCTTGCGCGCGGCTTTGTAGTCGCCGCCGTAACCGTCGAGGGTCCACGGCCGGTCGTCGGCCCAGTTGGCCGACAGCACCGGGGTCAGGATGCTCATCGCTTCAACCCCGCGAGTGAGGCCGGGCCGGCCGCCGTACCTTCGTCGGCGAGGCCGTCGTAGAAGCCGGCGAGCACCCGCTCGGCCTGCTTCCAGGTGACGACCGAGTTGGCGCCGCGGGTCGGCTTGACCGGCTTGCCGGCGCGCAGGTCGTCGACCAGTGCACGGGCCGACTGTGGTGTCTGGTTGTCGAAGAACTCCCAGTTGACCATCACGACCGGCGCGTAGTCGCAGGCCGCATTGCACTCGACATGTTCAAGCGAGACCTTGCCGTCGTCGGTGACCGCGTCCTGGCCGGAGACGCCGAGATGTTCTTTCAGCGCAGCGTAAATCGCGTCGCCGCCCATGACCGCGCACAACGTGTTGGTGCAGACGCCGACGTGGTAGTCGCCGACCGGACGCCGCTTGTACATCGTGTAGAACGTCGCGACCGCGCCGACCTCGGCCTTCGTCAGGCCGAGCAACTCGGCGCACATGCCGATGCCCTCGGGCGAGACGTAACCCTGCTCGCTCTGCACGAGGTGCAGCATCGGCAGCAGCGCCGACCGCGCCTTCGGGTAGCGCGCGATGAGCTGGCGCGCCTCGTCGCGCGTCTTGTCACTGATCGACATTAACGATCCACCCCACCCATCACGGGGTCGACGCTCGCGACCGACGTGATCACGTCGGCGACCATGCCGCCTTCGATCAGCACCGGTACGGCTTGCAGGTTGACGAACGAGGGGTCGCGCAGGTGCACGCGGTACGGCCGGGTCCCGCCGTCGGACACGACATGCGCGCCCAGCTCGCCGCGCGGCGACTCGACCGGCACGTATGCCTGGCCCGGCGGTACCCGGAAGCCTTCGGTGACCAGCTTGAAGTGGTGGATGAGCGCTTCCATCGACTCACCCATGATGTGCCGGATGTGGTCGAGCGAGTTGCCGAGCCCGTCGCCGCCGAGCGCGAGCTGCGCCGGCCAGGCGATCTTCTTGTCCTCGATCATCACCGGGCCGGGACGCAACCTGTCGAGCGCCTGCTCGATGATCCGCAGCGACTGGCGCATCTCGTTGATCCGCACCAGGTAACGGGCGAACGAGTCACCGGCCGGCTGCGTGACGACGTCGAAGTCGTAGTTCTCGTAACCGCAGTAAGGCATCTCCTTGCGGAGGTCCCAGGCGAAGCCGGATGCCTTGAGCAGCGGACCGGTGACGCCGAGCTGCAAGCAGCCGCGGGTGTCGAGCACGCCGACGTCTTTGTTGCGCTTGATCCAGATCGGGTTGGCGGTCAGCAACGTCTCGTACTCGTCGACCTTGCCGCGCATGTACGGCAGGAACTCGCGGATCCGGTCGACCGCGCCGGGCGGCAGATCCTGCGCGACGCCACCGGGGCGGATGTACGCGTGGTTCATCCGCAGGCCGGTGATCATCTCGAGGATGTTGAGGATCTGCTCGCGCTCGCGCAGCCCGAACAGCATCATCGTGATCGCACCGATCTCCAGGCCGCTCGTCGCGATCCAGACGAGGTGCGAGGAGATCCGCTGCAGCTCCATCACCAGCACGCGGATCACGTTGACCCGCTCAGGGATCTGGTCTTCGACGCCGAGCAACCGCTCGACGCCGAGGCAGTAGGTCGTCTCGTTGAACAGCGGCGCCAGGTAGTCCAT
>JAVEEG010000115.1 GCA_030840585.1 Frankiaceae bacterium
TCCGGATCGCGGCGGAGGACGCGGGCGAGCCGGTGCATCTCGCCGCGTGGTGCCTCGGTGGCATCCTCGCGTTGCTCGCGCTCGCCGACCAGCCGGACCTGCCGGTCGCGAGCATCACCGTCGTCGCCAGCCCGTTCGACGTCAGCGCCGTACCGCTGATCGCGCCGCTACGCCCGGTCGCACTGCTGACCGGCGGCCGGGTCGGCACGGTGGCCTACCGGGCGATGGGCGGCGCGCCGGCGTTCCTGGTCAAGCGGATGTTCCAGCTCTCCAGCGTCGACAAGTACGTGACGAAGCCGCTTGCGATCCTGACCCATCTCGACGATCGCGACTTCCTCGCCCAGATCGAGGCGGTCGACGAGTTCACCGCGAACATGCTGGCGTATCCGGGCCGCACATTCGGCCAGCTGTACCACCGGTTCTTCCGCGCGAACGACCTGGCCGGCGGCTGCCTCGACATCGACGGCAAGCGGCTCTCGCTCGACGAGGTACGGGTGCCGGTGCTCGCCATCGCGGGGACCGGCGACACGATCGCGCCGGTCGGCGCCGTACACCACCTCGGGGAGTTGCTGCCGAACTCGCCGGAGGTACGGCTGGAGACCGCGCCGGGCGGGCACCTCGGCGTGCTCACCGGACGTGGCGCCCGGGAGACGACGTGGGCATTGCTGGACGAATGGATCGACGCACAGGGGGTTCACAGCAAGACAACCGACCAGGGTCGCAAGGCGTCTTCTCCTTAACATGGCTGACGTGTCGACCCCGCCTGCCCCCGGCCGCCGGCCGCGAGCGAGGCGGATTTTCAAGTGGGTCGCCATCTCGGTGGCGACGGTCTTGGTCATCACCGTCGGCGGCGCGTACCTCGTCTACCTGCACCTCAACGGCAACCTCACCCATTACGACGCGGGCGCCAACGAGGTCATCAAGCGGCCGCACAAGGTCGGCAAGGCGCAGAACATCCTGCTGATCGGGTCCGACACCCGTGCGTTCGCGGGATCGTCGAAGTACGGCCGGCTCGTCGCCGGCGCGCGATCCGACACCGCGATCGTCGTGCATCTCGGTGCCGGTGCGAGCAAAGCGATCCTCGTCTCGATCCCGCGCGACAGTTACGTCGAGATCCCGGCGTGCAAGCTGCTCCACGGCGGCCTCTCCAGCCCGCAGCACAACAAGTTCAACGCGGCGTATTCGATCGGCGGGCCGGCCTGCACGCAGGCAACGGTGGAGACGCTCACCGGCATTCACATCGACCATTTCGTCGAGGTGAACTTCGCCGGCTTCAAGAACATGGTGAACGCGCTCGGCGGGGTGACGGTCTGCGTGCCGCAGGCGATCAACGATCCGATCGTCCGCACCAGCAACGGGTTTCACGGCACCGACCTCAAGCTCCCCGCCGGCAACGACCATCTCGACGGCGAGCAGGCGCTCGGTTATGTCCGCGCGCGTTACTCGCTCGGCGACGGCAGCGACCTCGGCCGGATCAAACGGCAGCAGGCCTTCCTGTCCGCGGTGATCCGCAAGGCGACCAGCACCGGGTTGTTGTTGGACCTGCCTGCGCTGTACAGCTTCCTGAACGCGGCGACGAAGTCGGTGCAGACCGATCCCGGTTTCGATTTGTTGAAACTGAAATCGCTGGCCAGCCGGCTGCACGGACTGAAGCCGGGCAAGGTCGTGCTGCTCACGGTTCCGCTGTCCGACACCAACGCCTACCGCCCCATCGGCGGGCAGAACGCTTCGGTGGTGATCTGGGACGAGCAGCGCGCCTCATTGCTGTGGAACGCGTTGCGCACCGACGGGCCGCTGCCCGGCACCGCGCCGTTGCCGAGCCCGTCGCCATCGGCGACTGCCACCGCGACCGCGAGCACGCCGCTGATCGTCGCGCCGAGCCACATCCGGGTCCGGGTGCTGAACGGCACCGGCCAGGCAGGCATCGCGCACAAGGTCGCCGACGCGCTCGCCGCCGAAGGCTTCAACATCGTCGGCATCGGCGACGCGGACTCGGCCGGTTACTCGACGACGTTCGTCCGCTACGGCACCACCAAGAATGAGTCGTCCGAGACGCTGTCCGCCGCCGTACCCGGATCGACGCGGCAGCTCGACGGATCGCTCGGCAGTGTGTTGCAACTCGTCGTCGGCAGCAACTACAGCGGCGTCGTACCAGTGCAGCTCTCGTCCGGCGGCGTGCCGACGCCGAGCCCGTCACCGACCGCGACCCTCGACGCGGTCACCGCCGATCGCGACGTCTGCGCGTCGTAACCCGCCAGGATGTGAGGAAGCCGGATCCCCACGACAGGTGCATGACCGCGAACACCAGCGGGAGCGCCAATTTCGCCGCTACCGGCAACCCGCGCCCTTCGACCGCCGCCCCGGCGAGCACCGCCGCGACGTACCCAATCGGGAGCAGGTAGGCCGGCCAGAAGCCGACCGCGCCGATGACCAGCCCGGCCAGGATTCCCAGCAACGCCAACGGTGGCGCGAGGTACCGCAGGTTCACCGATTCTGGATGCCGGCGCATCACCTCGCGCCGCCACCGGCCGTAATTGAAGTACTGCCGTGCGAGCTTCACCAGCGAGCCGCGCGGCCGGTAAGCGACCCGCAACGACGGCGAGAACCAGACCAGCCCGCCGGTGGATCGGATCCGGTAGTTCATCTCCCAGTCCTGGGCCCGGGAGAAGCCTTCGTCGTAACCGCCGACCCGCGCCAGCGCGCTACGACGGAAGACGCCGAGGTAGACCGTGTCCGCGGGGCCTTCCGAACCGCCGACGTGGAAACGCGCGTTCCCGACGCCGAACTTGCTCGTCATCGCGGTCGCTACGGCTTGCTCCAGGGACGTGATGCCCTCGGCGCTCATAATCCCGCCGACGTTGTCCGCGCCGTGCTCGCGCAACAGCGACACGGCGGTGGCGAGATAGCCGGCCGGCAGCTCGGCATGCCCGTCGACCCGGGCGACGATCGGATGCCGGCTCGCGGCGACGGCGAGGTTGAGCCCTTCGGGAGTCCGGCCGGTCGGGTTGGGCACGCAGCGCACCCGGGGGTCGGCGGCGGCGAGTTCGGCCGCGACCGCGTCGGTGCGGTCACTGCTCGGCCCGAGCGCGAGCACGATCTCCAGCTCGCCGCCGTACCCCTGGTCGAGGACCGAACCGACGGCGGCGCGCAGGTGCCGCTCCTCGTTGAGCACCGGCAGGACGACGGACACGGCCGGCCAGCCGTCGACGGCGTCAATCTCCCGCTCAGTGGTCATGGCAGGGGCAGACGTTACCGGCCACGCCCAGCCGGGTCGCCTACCATCGTCGAATCAGCGGCCGGGCGGAGGTAGACGGATGAGCGGGCCGATCGACGGCCCTCGAGACGAGTCGGCGGACGAAGCCCCGCTGCCGCCGCATCTCGATCCACGCGGACCACGGCGAGACGGCGCGCCAGTAGCGGGTGCCGGCAAGCGGAAGCGGAGCAAGAAGCGCATCGCGGCGTGGATCGCGGGCGGGCTGGCCGGCGTCCTCGTGATCGGCGCGGTCACCGGTGTCATCGCGATCGACTCGCTGCTCGCGAAGATCCGCAAGGCCAACGTCTTCTGCCACCACTGCGACCGGCCGTCCGGTGGTGTCGTCGGCGACCTGAACATCCTCGTCGTCGGCTCCGACAGCCGGGCCGGCCTGACCCGGTCGCAGCAGAACGCCCTGCACGTCGGGTCGGATGCCGGCCGGCGCTCGGACACGATGATCCTGCTGCACATTCCGCGCGGCGGCGGCAAGGCCGTGATCGTCAGCCTGCCGCGCGACTCCTACGTCGTGATCCCGTCGCACAAGGACGCGAACGGCCGCACGATCCCGGCCAGCCACAACAAGCTGAACGCGGCGTACTCGATCGGCGGGCCGGAGCTGGCCATCCAGACGATCGAGGCCAACACGCACGTCCGGATCGACCACTACATCGAGATCAATTTCCTCGGCTTCGTGAAGATCGTGAACGCCCTCGGCGGCGTGACCGTCTGCACGCCGACCGCGATCGACGACCCGGTCCGCAAAGACCCGTCGACCGGCGGCTACGTCGGCAGCGGGCTCAAGCTGCGGAAGGGCAAGTCGCACATCGACGGCGCGGACGCGCTTGCCTACGTCCGGGCCCGCGAGTTCGACCCGACCGCCGACATCGGCCGGATCAAGCGGCAGCAGAAGTTCATGTCCGCCCTGCTCCAGGAAGCGACGAGCGCGGGCACGCTGATCGACCTGCCAAAGCTGTACAACGTTCTGTCCGCGGTCGCCGGCTCGCTGCTCACCGACAAGGACTTCGGCGCCGCGCAGATCAAGCGGCTGGCCGGCAACCTGCATTCGATGTCGCCCGCGCACGTGCAGTTGCTGACCGTCCCGCTGGTGCCGGGCAGCCGGACGACCTCGGTCGGCAACGTCGTGACCTGGGATCCGGTGCTCGCCCCGCAGCTGTTCACCGACCTGTCCCGGGATCGCCCGGTCGGCGGGCCGGAGTCGGGCCAGACCGCGAAGGTCACCATCCCGCCGTCGAGCATCCCGCTCACCGTGCTCAACGCCACGACGACACAAGGCCTGGCCCGCACCGTCGCGGACCAGCTCAGCGCCGACGGCTTCGCCATCCACGGGACCGGCAACGCGCCGGCCGGCAGCAGCCCGACCGACGTCGTGATCCGGTACGGGCCGGACCGGGCCGACTCGGCGAAGACGGTCGCGGCGGCGCTGCCCGGAGCCAAGCTCAAGCTGGATCCGTCGTACTCCGGTTCGATCCAGGTCCTGGTCGGCTCGAGCTTCCACGGGGTGCAGCGGGTGAAAGTCGTCGCCAGCCCGAGTCCCGGCGGGTCCGGCATATCGGTGCGAACCGCCGCACAGGATGTCTGCTCGTAAATCCCGGCATTTCCAGCCCGGGTGGCTACGGTCGAAGGTATGCCCCGTCGTACCCGAACGCTGTCCGTAGCCGCCGCCCTGCTCAGCCTGGGCGGGCTCGCCGCGTGCGGCGGGGGTGGCCACCACAAGGCAGCGACGCCGAGCCCGTCGATTACGTCCGAGTCGCCGTCGCCGAGCCCCAGCCCGACCCAGACGGTCGCCGCGACCTGCCCGCTGACCGGGCTGTCACCAAGCTCGACGCAGGACCGGACCCGCCCGGCGCTCGCGGTAAAGATCGACAACGTCGACGTGGCCCGGCCGCAGAGCGGGGTCGACAAGGCCGACATCGTGGTCGAGGAGCTGGTCGAGGGTGGGCTGACCCGGCTGTTCGCGGTGTTCCAGTGCGACACCGTGCCGCGAATCGAGCCGATCCGCTCGGCCCGCAGCTCCGACGCCGATCTGCTCGCGCTGCTGCACGGCTCGGTCTTCGCGTTCTCCGGCGCGAACCCGCGCGCGCTGCCGCCGATCCGCGCGCACGGCAACGCGGTGATGATCGCGTACGACAGCCTCGGCCAGTACTTCCACCGCGACGGCGCCCGGCCGGCGCCGCACAACGTGTACTCGTCCTCCGCGACGCTGCTCGCCGCCGGCCAGGCCCGCCGCCGCGGCCTCGGCCCGCCACCACCGCAGTTCACCTACGGCGTCATGGACACCTCGGTGGCCCGTAAAGCGACGGTCGTGTCGATGCACTGGCCGCAGGCGTCGGCCGCCTGGACCTGGCGCGGCGGCGGCTGGCAACGGACTCAGAACGGCACCCCGGACGTCCTCACCGACGGTCACCGGGTGTCGGCCGCGAACGTCGTGATCATGTCGATCGTGATCGGCAGCACCGGCATCCGCGACGTGCTCGGCAACGCCTCCCCGCTCGACATCACCGTCGGCGGCCCGCGGCCGGTCTGGGTGCTGCGCGACGGCCATGTCATCCGCGGCACCTGGCACCGGCGGTCGATCGGCGCGTTCTGGCAGCTACGGGACGCCAAGGGCCACGTGATCAAGCTCAAGCCGGGCCGGACTTGGGTGGAACTGCTCCCCCGGCCGGGCCAGCCCGTGATCAGCTGACCAGCCGAGCCACCAGCGCGAAAATCCACATCAAAGGGGCGTATCGCGCGATTGCCGCGCGGCCGAGATCCGACTTGTCCGGACCCGTGCAACGAGTTTGCCGACTCCAATATCGGCGCCGTTACCACCGGCGCGCCGGCTCGTTGCTGTAGATGTCGCCAGCGCACCCCAAGGAGTCGGAAATGCTGCACATGCCGCGCACCATCACCACCCCGCTCACGCTGACCGTCACCACCGGTACTGGTGAGGCAGAGCTGTCCGGCGAGCTGCGCTACGACCCCTCCGACCCGTTCGCGGTCTCGCTCGCCATCGGCGTCGAGTGCGGCGAGCCGGTCGTCTGGACCTTCGCCCGCGACCTGCTCTCGGCCGGCGTCTCCGCCCCTGCTGGCGAGGGCGACATCACAATCGAGCCGGACGCCTCGGACAGCCTCGCGAGCGCCGAGCGGACGCTGCGCGTCACTCTCGCCACCGACTGCCTCGCGACCATGCTGGTCTCCACCGACCGGGTCGTGGAGTTCCTGGTCGAGACCTTCGCCCTCGTGCCGACCGGCGCCGAGCTCGACCGGGTCGACTGGGAAGCAGAGATCGCCGCCCTCCTCGGCTAAATCCCCCCCGCACCCTTCGTTGAGTGCGACGAAATACGCCTTCTCAGCCCCTCATGAGACGTATTTCGTCGCACTCAATGCTGTCTGGGGGCGTTTTACATGCGCTCCGTTTGGTGCTTCGCGGCGAGGGCGCGCACGTTCTTCGGCAGTTTGCCGGTTGCGAGGTCGGCGACGCTGACGTTCTCCAGCACCTCGCGCAGGCTCCCCCGTACGGCCATCCAGACCTCCCGCAGCGACTCGGCGGCGCCGGGGTACGACAGCTGCGACAGCGACAGGTCGCGGACGTTCGCCAGCGGGCCGTCAACCGCCCGGATCACGTCCGCGAGCGCGATCTCGGCCGGGGGCCGGGACAGCCGGTAGCCGCCGTCGCGGCCGCGGACACTGCGGACCAGATGGGCGTTGCGCAGCTCCCGCAGGATGCCGAGCAGGAAGTTCAGCGGGATTTCCTGGGCGTCGGCGATCTGCTCGGCCTTGAGCGCCGGACCGTTGGCGCCGTACGCCACGGCCAGCTCGGCCATCGCCCGCACCGCGTAGTCGGACTTCGCCGAGATCCGCACGCCGTGCAGTCTGCCCGAGTCAGGCCCGGATCAGGACCGCGAGCGGCGCAACACGACGAGGCCGCCGAGGGCGCCGAGCGCGCCGACGAGCAGCAGCACCCGGTCGGTCCGCAACCGGCGGGCCACCGTGAACTCGCGGGTGCCGGTGTGCGCCGCGCCGCCGCCGGAGGCGGCGATCTCCCGTACGGCGGCCGTCCGGGTGGCCGGATCCGGGCTGCCGGCGGCCCGCGGCGGGGCGTCGATCACCGCGGCCGGCGCCTTCGCGCCCTCGCCACCGAAGACCGACGAGACCTGCGACTTGACCGCCTGCGCGCCCCGGCTGGCCGCGCGCTTCGGGCTGATCCGGTCGGCGATCGCGTCGATGGTCTCGGCGAGCTCGGCTCGGGTCTGCTCGATCTCCTTCTGGATCGCGTCCGGATCGCGGGTCGTCGCCGCCACGTCTTCTCCCTCGTCGATCTCTACAACTGCGTCGGCGGGCAGTCTCTCATCGGCCATGGCCGGTCACCTACCCGGCTTCCGCGGGGTACTAGCGTCGGGCCATGCGGCTGGATCCCGGCGACATCGCGCCCGACTTCACCCTGCCCGACGCCGACGAGCGCCCGGTCGATCTCATGACTTACCGCGGCGAGCGCGTGGTCCTGTACTTCTACCCGGCCGCGCTGACCCCGGGATGTACGACGCAAGCGTGCGATTTTCGCGACAATCTCAAGCTTTTCGACGACTCCGGCCTCGCCGTCGTCGGCATCTCACCGGACCAACCGGCGAAGCTGCGGGAGTTCCGCGACGCGCACGACCTGACCTTCCCGCTGCTGTCCGATCCCGGCCGGCACGTGCTCGAGGCCTACGGCGCCTGGGGCGAGAAGATGCTCTACGGCAAGACCGTCACCGGCGTGATCCGCTCGACGATCGTCATCGACCCGCACGGCAAGGTCGAGCACGCGTTCTACAACGTCAAGGCGACCGGTCACGTCGCGAAGCTGTTGCGCGACTTGCGCCTAGCCGCCTGACCCCTTCGCGCGCCAGGCTGCGCACCAGCGACGGGTCGGTGAGCAGCGCCCCCACCGCGTGCCGGGGCCGGAAGTCGGTCGCGAACACCCACGCTGCCTGCCGCGGCGTCAGCCGGTCCAGCCGGCGGATCACCCGGTCCCAGTCCGCGTCGCCGTACGAACAGATCCGGGTGTTGACGGCGTACGCGATCGCGAGGTCGCGGCCGGTCTGGCGCTGCCACTGCCGCGGGTACGACGCCAGGTCGCCGGTGGCGATGGCGCGCCCGGCCAGCCGGCCGGCGGCGATCGCGTAGCGGATGCCCTCGCCGAGCAGCGTCGAGCCCTGCCCGGCGGCGTCGCCGACCGAGACCAGCCCCGGCCCGACGAGCTGGGTCGCGCTCGGCGGCAGCACCGGCATGAGCCCGCTATGCGACTCGATCGGGCCGACCGGCGACCCGGGCGACGTCAGCGACGCGAACGCCGTACGCAGCCGGTCGAGCAGCACCCGCGGCTCGGCGTCGCTGTCCGGCCGGACCACGCCGACACCGAGCCGGACCCGGCCGCCGCCGACCGGGAACGCCCAGCCGTAGCCGCCCGGCGCAACCTCGTCGCCGAGCCAGAACACCGCCTCGTCCTGGTCGTAGCCGGGCGCGTGCAGTTCGAGCTCGAGACCGACCGCGCTGCGCTCGTTGCCCGGCCGCAGCCCGGCCGCGCGGGACAGGAACCCGGTGTGCCCGCTCGCGTCCACCACGACGCGCGCGGGCAGCTCGTACGAGCCGCGGAACGGGTCGCGAGCCTTGACCCCGGTGGTCCGCGAACCTTCGGTGAGCGCCGACTCGACGTGCGCCTTCAGCCGGATATCGGCGCCGGCTTCGACCGCCTGCTGGCCGAGCCACTGGTACGTCGCCCGCACGTCGAGCACGCAGCCGAGCGCGCGGCGGTAGTGCTTCGTCACATCGGTGGTCGGGCCGATCACCCGGATCCGGTGCACCGGGTGCCAACACTTGGACGGCACGCCGAGCGCGCGCAACGGCCGGACGAACGACCCACCACTGGTCCGGACCGGCTCGCCGATCGCATGACCGCGCTCAAACACGACCGTGCGCAGCCCGGCCCGCGCGGCCTCGGCGGCGGTTGCGAGGCCGGCCGGCCCGCCGCCGACCACAACGACGTCGACCGGCGGCTCACTCACCGCCGCCACGATAATGAGCAACCCAATCGACCAGTCAGAGGCTCATGCAGTCATGAGGCGTACCGCGGTTGTCGTCGCGCTGCTCGTCGGCGCACTGGTCACCACCACGTCGCCGGCGCTGGCCGCCGATACGACGCCGCCGCAGGTGCTCGACCTGAAGATCACGCCGTCGACCCTGAAGCTCGACGGGCTGGCCTACACGAAGATCGTCGTCTCGGTGCATCTGCAGGACGACAGCGGCATCTGCGCGGGGGCATCAAACTCGGACTGCAACGTCGATGTCGACAACATGGCGGCGTTCTACGGCTACCCGACGCCGCTGGTGTGGCTGAAGGCGCCGGTGCCGGCGCCGGGAACGTTCCTCGAGACGTCGTTCAACGGGATGCGGCTGACCTCGGGCACGGCCACGGACGGCTGGTGGTCGATGAC
>JAVEEG010000324.1 GCA_030840585.1 Frankiaceae bacterium
GTCCGTGAGCGAGTCGAGCTTGCGCTCGACATCGTCCCGGTCGAGCAGGTCGACTGACACATAGGCCGCTCGGCCCGTCTCGCGCGGTGGTCGGCGCGAGAGGCCGGTCACCTTCCAGCCCGCTTGCGCAGCAAGGTGCTCGACGAGGCCTTGTCCGACAACACCGAGCGCGCCGGCGACGAGCGCGTGCTTCATCTCCGTGCTCCCTACACTCTGTCCGGCCCCTCAGCGGTTGAGGTGGTGCAGCGCAAGGCCGGGTCGCTCCCACGGCATCGAGACAAGACGTCCCGTCGAGGACAGGGTGATGTAGGCCGTGCGCAGGTCGGGCCCGCCGAAGCAGATATTCGTCGCCCAACGCTCAGGCATTGGAATGTGCCGGACCGAGTTGCCGTCAGGCGAAACAACCGTAATTCCGCCGTTCACGAGGGTCGCAACGCAGATGTTTCCGTCAGCATCGAGCGCGAGCGAGTCGAAGCGGTTGTAGCCCGGCAGGCCGACGACCAGCCGTCCGCCATGCGGGGACGGGAAGGGATGGCGGCGGATCTCGCCGGGCGCCGTGAGGTCGAACGCCCAGAGCCGGGCGGTCTCCGTCTCGGCGACATAGAGCACCTTGCCGTCAGGCGAGAGGCCGCAACCGTTCGGGGTGAAGATCGGGAAAACGACCTCACGGATGAGGCTGCCGTCTGCGCGCGCGTAATAGACCGCGCCGCGGTCCTGATCCCGGGCACGCACCTTGCCGAGATCGGTGAAATAGAAGCCGCCGAGACCGTCGAAGACGAGGTCGTTCGGCCCGCAGAGGGGGCGTCCGTCGCATTCGCGATAGAGCACCTCGACCGCGCCCGTCTTCAAGTCGACAGCCTCGATGCGGCCGCCGGAATAATTCTCGGCGATACCGATCGGGCGAAGTCCGCTCTCGTCGCCCTCCGGCGTCCAACGGAAACCACCGTTGTTGCAGAGGTAAATCCGGCCATCCGGACCAATGGCAGCCCCGTTCGGCCCGCCTCCGGGCTTTGCGATGTAAGAGAGGCTGCCGTCCGGCGCGATCTTCGTCAGCGTGCCGCGCTCGATCTCGACGAGCAGAACCGAGCCATCCGGCATCGCGACCGGGCCTTCCGGAAATCGCAGGCCGGACGCGAGTTCGGTGAGAGTGGCAGTCACGAGGCGTCGCTCCCTGTTCTGTCTGGTCGCGGCTAGGCCGCCGCGGGCTGATAATTGCGGAGCAGGTTCGCGTTGCTTTCAGGCACTTCCAACTCAAAGCCGAGCACGGCAGCGGAGAGCGCCTTCCCGTAATTGTCGAGACAGAGCGACCGGGAGACCCCGCCGCCGAGCGCGCCTTCCGCGACGAAGTTCAGGACGCCGAGCTTGTCGACGTCGTAGCGCGTGACCTTGCCGGTCACCATTCCGGCATAGAACTCCTTGAAGCGCTCGGCCGTGAGTTGCTCCTTCAGGATCGGATAGAGGTCAGGCTCGTAAGCGATGACCGTGATGTTCGAGGTGTTGCCCTTATCGCCCGAACGGACATGGGCCACGTGCTGCAGCTTCAGCTTCATGGCTTCAGCTCTCGTACATGGTGATGACGGGCGTCACGGCCTCGCGGGGCACGAGCGAGGACCAGACGCCGATCACCTCGCGGGTGCGGTCCTGGTGCGGGACGCGCTTGCCCGTCATGCCGACGCCGGAGACCGCCATGCCGTCGACCTCGCGCCCAACCTTCAGGGCTTCCTCGCGGGTCTTGCAGCGGGCCGCGACTCGCACGGCCACCTCGTAGGGCTCAGCCTCCACGCGCGGCGACGAGCCGCCATGGATCGCGTTTATGCCCACGAAGTCGACGCGGTATTCCTCAGCCTGCAAGCCGACGATCTTGAAGCGCTCCTCCAGGATACGCTTCGCGAGCTCGGCGCGGCGCAACGCGCCAGGGCCGGCATAGAAGAACATGTCCTCCCCGATGAAGCCTTCCTGGCAGGCGATCGAGACCTTGAGCGTCGGCGTGCGCGGCTTCCCGGAGATGCGGCTCACCCTGACCCGGTTGTGCCCGATCTCCTCGAGGTCGGTCGTCGTGAAATCCACCACGACGTCGGGCGTGATGTAGTTCGCCGGATCGTGCACCTCGTAGAACAGCTGCTCCTTCAGCGTGCGGATGTTCACCGCCCCGCCCGTGCCCTCGACCTTGGTGATCACGGCCGAGCCGTCGCTGTCGACCTCGGCGATCGGAAAGGCGAGATCCCACGGGTCAGGGACGTCCTTGAATCCCGGATCGCAAAAATAGCCGCCGGTGACCTGCGCGCCGCATTCCAGCACGTGGCCGATGCCGTTGCCCGGCCCGAGCCGGTGGTGGTCGAGCGTGTCCCAGCCGAATTCGTGCATCATCGGGGCCATGAAGATGGACGGGTCGGCGACACGGCCGGTCACCACAACCTGCGCCCCGTCCTTGAGCGCCTGCACGATTGGCTCCGCGCCCATATAGGCTTCAGCCGACACGATGCTGCCGGCGAGCGAGGAGGACGGCTTGCCGTTCTCCATCAGCGTGTCCGTGAGTTCGAGGACGCTGTCCGTAATGAGGCTGCCCGACACGGCGGCGACCTTCGTGCCCTTCGGCGCTCCGCATTCGCGCAGCCAGTGGACGATGCGCTGGGCCGCCCCCTCCGGATTAATCCAGCCCTGGTTGGAGATGATCTTCGTGCCGCGCCGGAGGCATCCGGGAATGACGCGCTGCATGCGATCGTCGAGATAGGTGTCATAACCGGGGAAGTCCGGATCGCGACGCTTGCGCACCTGCGCGGCGGAGATTGTCGCCTCCGCCATCGTCTCGAAGCAGAGGTAGTCGAGGTCGCCCTTCTCGGCGTTCAGGCGGGCAGGCTCGAGCCGGTCGCCCCACCAGGCTGATCCCGAGCCAATTCGTAATCCGGTCACTCTGGCCCCTCCCGCAATCCCTGGTCGGCTGCCTCTTCGAAAGGGGCGGCCGCCGGGCTTTGTCGCCGTTAGTCGATCTTCACGCCCGTCTTCGCGACGACGTCCGGCCACTTGGCGACCTCGCGCCTGACGATCTCGCCGAAGGCGTCCGGGCTCATCCCGCCCGGCACGCCGCCGAG
>JAVEEG010000132.1 GCA_030840585.1 Frankiaceae bacterium
AGGGCAGCAAGTGCGAGTCGCCGAAGTGCCCGATCGAGATCCGGCCGTACCCGCCGGGCGAGCACGGCCGCGGCCGCACCAAGGACTCCGAGTACCTGCTCCAGATGCGGGAGAAGCAGAAGTGCGCTCGCATCTACGGCGTGCTCGAAAAGCAGTTCCGCCGCTACTACGAGGAAGCCAACCGGCGTCCCGGCAAGACCGGTGAGAACCTGCTGCAGCTGCTGGAGCGACGTCTCGACAACGTCGTCTACCGGGCCGGCTTCGCGCACAGCCGCGACATGGCCCGCCAGCTGGTGAAGCACGGCCACTTCCTGGTCAACGGCAGCAAGGTCGACATCCCGTCGTTCCTGGTCAGCGAGAGCGACATCATCGAGGTGCGCCCGAAGAGCCTCGAGATGACGCCGTTCGTGATTGCGCGGGCCGAGGCCGGCTCGCGGCCGGTGCCGGCGTGGCTGGAGGTCATCTCCAACCGGATGCGCATCCTGGTCCACGCGATGCCGGCTCGCCAGATCATCGACACCCCAGTCCAAGAGCAGCTGATCGTCGAGCTGTACTCGAAGTAAGCGCAGCACCCCGAGAGCGATCAAATAGCGGTTCGCTCACGACAGGAAGGCACCACCTTGCTTATCGCCCAACGTCCGAGCCTGGTCGAAGAGCCGATCAACGACACGCGTTCGCGTTTCGTCATCGAGCCGCTCGAGCCCGGCTTCGGCTACACCCTCGGCAACTCGATTCGCCGTACGTTGCTCTCCAGCATCCCCGGCGCGAGCGTGACGTCGATCCGCATCGCCGACGTGCTGCACGAGTTCTCCACGGTTGCGGGTGTGAAGGAAGACGTCACCGACCTCATCCTCAACATCAAGAACCTCGTCGTCTCGAGCGAGCACGACGAGCCGGTCGTCATGTACCTGCGCAAGCAGGGCCCCGGTGAGGTCACCGCGGCCGACATCGCGCCGCCGGCCGGGGTCGAGATTCACAACCCCGAGTTGAAGCTCGCGACCCTCAACGGCAAGGGCAAGCTCGAGATCGAGTTCACCGTCGAGCGTGGCCGCGGCTACGTCTCCGCCGTACAGAACAAGCAGCCCGGCCAGCCGATCGGGGTCATCCCGATCGACTCGATCTACTCGCCGGTGCTCAAGGTCACCTACAAGGTCGAGGCGACCCGTGTCGAGCAGCGCACCGACTTCGACCGGCTGGTCGTCGATGTCGAGACCAAGCCGTCGATGACGCCGCGGGTCGCGCTCGCCTCCGCCGGCCACACGCTCGTCGAGTTGTTCGGTCTGGCCCGCGAGCTCGACGAGAGCGCCGAGGGCATCGAGATCGGCCCGTCGCCGACCGACGCGCAGCTCATGGCCGACCTCGCGCTGCCGATCGAGGAGCTGGACCTCACCGTCCGCTCGTACAACTGCTTGAAGCGCGAGGGCATCCACAGCGTCGGCGAGCTGGTTTCGCGCAGCGAGGCCGACCTCATGGACATCCGCAACTTCGGCGCGAAGTCCATCGACGAGGTCAAGGGCAAGCTGCACGGGATGGGCTTGCAGCTCAAGGACAGCCCGCCCGGGTTCGACCCGTCCGCCGTCATCGGCAATTACGGCGAGGACTTCGACGAGGGCGACACCGGCTTCGCCGAGACTGAGCAGTACTGATTCCGCACGACATCGTTCGCACGGCCTGAAGGAGCAGCAATGCCCACGCCTACCAAGGGTCCTCGTCTCGGCGGTGGCCCGGCCCACGAGCGGCTGATGCTCGCGAACCTCGCGACGTCGCTGTTCGAGCACGGCCGGATCACGACGACCGAGGCCAAGGCCAAGCGGCTGCGCCCGCTCGCCGAGCGGCTGATCACCTTCGCGAAGCGCGGCGACATCCACGCGCGGCGCCGGGTGCTCACCGTCGTCCGGGACAAGACCGTCGTGCACACGCTGTTCGCTGAGATCGGCCCGCAGTACGCGGAGCGGCCCGGCGGCTACACCCGGATCACGAAGATCGGTCCGCGCAAGGGTGACAACGCGCCGATGGCCGTGATCGAGCTGGTCGAGGGCCTCACGGTCGCGCAGGAAGCGGTGCAGGAAGCCGACCGGGCGCGCAGCACCCGGTTCGCCCGCCGGCGCCGCCCGACCGGCGCGGTTGCCGAGGCGGCAGCCGAGCTGGCGGGGGAGAGCGAGACGGCCGCCGCGGTCGCCGCCGACGCCGAAGCCTTCGACGCCGAAGCCGCCGAGACGGCCGAGGCTGCTGAAGCCGAGACCGCCGAGGCAACGGAGGAAGCATCCGTCGAGGCGACGGACGAAGCGCCGGCCGAGGAAGCCCCCGCTGACGAGGCACCGGCCACCGAGGCATCGGCCACCGAAGCCGCGGCTGACGAGGCCTCGGCTGAAAAGAACAAGGAAGACGACAAGCCCGCGGAGTGACCGAGGCTGTTCGGCTTCGGCTCGATGTCGCCTACGACGGCACCGAGTTCTCCGGCTGGGCTCGCCAGCCCGCCCTGCGCACGGTCGAGGAAACCATTGCCGCTGCGCTCGGTACGGCGTTGCGGTTGCCTGACGTCCCGATGCTCACGGTCGCCGGTCGCACCGATGCCGGTGTGCACGCGACCGGTCAGGTCGCGCACGTCGACGTACCCGAACCGTCCGAGCTGGAGCGGTTGCCGCGCCGCCTGTCCGGTCTGCTGCCCGCCGATGTCGTCGTACGGCGGGTCACCGTCGCGGCGCCGGGGTTCGACGCGCGGTTCAGCGCGACCGGGCGGCGCTACCGCTACCGCGTGACCGATCTGCCGCCGGACCCGTTGCGGCGCAAGGACACCGTCGCATGGCCGCGACCGCTCGACGCACCGGCAATGGACGAGGCCGCGGCCGGCCTGCTCGGCGAACACGACTTCGCGGCGTACTGCCGCCCGCGCGAGGGCGCCACCACCATTCGCACACTGCGGCGGCTGCGGGTCGAGCGGGAGCCGGACGGCGTCGTGGTCGCGACCGTTGAGGCGGACGCGTTCTGCCACAACCAAGTCCGGGCGATGATGGGCGCGCTGCTGGCCGTCGGTGAGGGGCGGCGGCCCACGTCGTGGCCGGCCGAGGTGCTGCGCGCCGGAGTGCGGGACAGCGCGGTCACGGTCGCGCCGCCGCACGGGCTGACGCTGGTGCACGTGGACTACCCGCCGGCCGACCAGTTCGCGGCGCAGGCAGCCCAGACCCGCCAGCTACGCCGGCCCAGCGGAAATGAGGGCGGCGTTCATCGCCGCGAGAACTAACGGTGCCGTGCGGTGGAGAGAGAGCTACGCGGGCTCGGCGGCGCGGCGGCGGCGACCGGCCACCACGAACGCGGTGCCGGCGCCCAGCGCGCCAAGACCGACGGCGCTCATCAGCACGACCTCGGCACCGGTGAACGGCAGCGAGGTGCTGGTGCCTTCGACGGCGGGGTGGCGAACGACCTTCGTACCCTCTACCGTGGTGCACTTGTGGCTATAGGCATCGCAGGCGGCCGGGGCCGCAACCGCGGCAGCAGCCGGCGCCAGGACGGCCGTCGCCGTAAGCAGAAGTGTCGCCAGCGTCTTTTTACTGGTCATTCTGGCCATCCCCGCCATCCTCGACGCAGCGTGGGCGCTTCGTCGTTGTCGTCGTTATGGTTGCACGCTGTCACGACTAGCGCAACCCACTGTCACCAATATAGCCCGTCCCACTGGGTGCAAACCCGTCTGAACCGGGCAGTTCTCTTGCGCACAAGCTTACTTTCCGCCACTCTGTGTGTTCGGACCGTAATCAAACCTGTGGGATTGGTCACAGAACGTGACGATTGAGGCTTCAGAGGCATCGGCTGCCGCCGAAACCAGAGGACGAACGCTGCTGTTCGCCATCGATAAGACGCCGCCGCCGGTGCGTTTGGTTCCGCGCATCGTCCGCGCGACGCTGCTGCGCTTCGGGATTTCGCCGTACCTCGTGCTTGCCGACATCGTCGCGCAGGTCGCGGGCATCGCCGCGGTCGGCGGCCTCACCGGCCGGCTGCTCGTTCTTGGCTTGACCACGATCGCGCTGTACGCGACCGCCGGTCTCTATCGCTCGCGCCTCAACCTCTCGGTCCTCGACCAGGTGCCGGAGCTATGCGTCCGGTCGCTCGCCGCCGTCGCGGTCGCCTCGCTGATCGATGTCGCGGTCACCAGCGGCCGGCACTTGACGCTCGCGGTGGCCGGCGGTGTCGCGCTCGCGACCGCGATGATCACCCGCGCGATCGTGGTCGCCGGCGTCCGCTCGGCTCGGCGGCACCGCCTGATCGAGCACCCCACCTTGGTGCTCGGCGCGGGTCAGGTCGGGCGGCAGATTGCGACCGCGATCGTCGAGCACCCGGAGTACGGGCTGAAGGTGCTCGGCTTCGTCGACTCCGATCCGCTCGTTCCGGACGAGGAACGCCCGGCTCCGTTGCTCGGCCGTACCGATGAGCTCGCCCGCGTGATCGTCGAGACCGGCGCGCGCCATGTCGTCATCGGGTTCGCGGCGCTGCCGAGTTCGGCGATGGTCGACATCGTCCGGACCTGCGACCGGCTCGAATGCGAGCTGTTCATCGTGCCGCGGCTGTTCGAGTTGCACCATCGCTCCGGCAACGATGTCGAGGTCGTGTGGGGCATGCCGTTGCTGCGGCTACGGCGCGCGCCGTTCCGCCGGGTGAGCTGGCGGGTCAAGCGGATCATCGACGTCGTCGTGGCAGCGGCGACGCTGGTCCTCGCCTCGCCGCTGATGCTCGCCATCGCCTTCGCCGTACGGCGGGAAGGCGGCAAGGGCGTGATCTTCAAGCAAGAGCGGGTCGGCGTGGACGGCCGGTCGTTCACCTGCCTGAAGTTCCGGTCGATGCGACCGGCCGACAGCACCGAGTCGGCGACTCGGTGGAACATCGCCGACGACGATCGCATCGGACCGATCGGCGCGTTCCTGCGGCGGTCGTCGCTCGACGAGCTGCCGCAGTTGTGGAACGTGCTGCGCGGCGACATGAGCCTGGTCGGCCCGCGCCCGGAACGGCCGCACTTCGTCGACCAGTTCGCGGTGACGATGCCGCGCTACCTCGCCCGGCACCGGGTGCCGTGCGGCATGACCGGCTGGTCGCAGGTGCACGGGTTGCGCGGCGACACGTCGATCGCGGACCGCGCGCGATTCGACAACTACTACATCGAGAACTGGTCGCTGTGGCTCGACCTGAAGATCGTGCTGCGCACCGTCGCCGTCGTGCTCGGCCGCGAAGGCCGCTGACGGATCAGCGGGCGCGGTAGAACAAGCCGGCCCGCAACCGGTCGGTGACGCTGCTGGTCCAGCCCGGCGGGTAACCGCGGCCGGCCCAGTCCCACTCGGGCGCGCCCAGCTTGTCTCGCCAGTGCCGAACGAGCGCGTCGATCGCCGCGAGTGCGCCGGCGTACCGCTCGTCCGTCGCGAGCTGAGCCGGCTCGTCGTGCACTAGGCCCGCGGCGATGTCGAGTGGCGTGTAGCGACGGCCCGCAGCAACGTCGTGCAAACTGCGCACGGCGTTCGCGACCCGGTCGAGGTACGCCGCAGCCACCGGGTCGTCAGCTGCGGCCGCTTGGGCGGACCGCACCGCCTCGAGTGTGCTCGCGCAGCGCCGATCCCAGTCGGCGCGCATCGCCCGTCCATCCGGCGTCACCGCGGCATCATGCCGGAGCGGGCACCCGCTCCCAGTAGGGGTCGTCGAAATGCCGGATCGCGTGCACCAGTAGCGCGTTGTCGCCGACCGCACCGTCGACGTATGCAAGTAGCCGCACCGGTTGCGGATCGACCTCGCCGATCGACCGGCCGAGCTGCGTCATGACTCTGCTGATCTCGGCGCCGTCGGTGGCGGCGGCGAACTCGACGACGATGTTGAGGGTGGGCCGGGCGTCGGGTTCGCGGTCGACCGTCACCGCGCGCCACAGCCGCAGCACGGCCGGCGCCGACTCGGCGACCGTCCGGGTGACGCCGATTACCTGCACTGGTTCGGTTGACGGCTGGTGCAGGTCCCAGCCGGCAGGCGACGGGCGGAGCGCGGCTGGCGTCGGCACACCGGCGGCGTCGAGACCGGCCTGGCGCAACAACTCCGGCGGCACCTGCCGGGCCCGGGGCGTCCCCGCGTCGATGACGAGGTCGGTGCCGTCCGGCCAGCGGGCCAGCAACGCCGCCATCCGCACACTCGCCGCGGTCACGCCGGGCCCCCACGCGTCCACCAGCGCACGCGGCGACGAGTACACGAACGCGTGCCGGCCCTCGTCGTCCTCGACGATGTACAGCGGCAGGTCGCCGTCGGCCGGCGCGGCGGGCCGCGGCCGGGGCTCGGCCGGCGCGTTCGGCATCGGCACATGCACGACCGCCCGGGACAGCGCGCGCACGAGCTGGCCGGTGTCGACAGTGTCCTGGTCGAGCAACAGCGCCAGTGCGGTCGCGGGCTCGGCCCGCCGGGTCAGCCTCATTGGTTGGGCCGGCTGACGTCGGCCAGCGCATCCGCGACTCGTACGACGCCCGCGCCGGTGGCTGCGTGGGTGACGATCGTCGCTGTCGACGGCCACGGCGCCTTGCCGGTCCAGACGACCCAGTCGCGATCGACGTTCTGGAACAGCGTCTGCATCGCGCCGCCGGCTTTGCTGCCGATCTTGATCCCGAGGTCCTTGCCGGCGATCGTCAGGTGGGAGACCTGCGGCGCCGTGGTGCCCTCGGCGATGTGGATCTCGGTGCCGGCCGGGATGTGCAGGATCGACACCTCGTCGCGGCTGCCCCACTGCGGCACGAGGGCGAGCTTGTCGAGGAAGCCGCCGCGACTGTTACCCAGCACCTCGTCGAGGTTCGCGGCGTACTTCAGCGACCGGCCGCCGGACAGCGGCGCGCTCGCGTCGTGCACGTTGACCAGCCACCGGTCGCTGTCGAGCACCTCGGTGCCGTTCTTCGTCACCGTGCCGAAGTTGCTCTCGATCTCCTCCTCGAACCGCTTGGCGTAGTCGAGCCGGCCGGCGTCGTTGAGCGCGCCGGGCACCTCGCTGCCGACCGAACCTGCGACCAGCGGCTCGCCGCGGGCGAGCAGCGCGGCCTTGTCGGCCTCGCTCAGCTCTTCGAGCGTCTGACTGGCCTTCGTCGCCGCGTCGATGCCGTCGATGCCCTTGGCGCCGGCCGCGGCGCCGCCGCTGAACCACGCGGCCGCGATCGACGGCACGAGGTTGCCGGCCCAATGCGCGTAGTGGCCTTTCGAGAAATCGTCCCAGTCGATCAGGGCTTTTCCGAGGGTCAGCGGGTGGGTGATGCCGTGGGCGAGACCGTGCCCGAGGTTGGACCAGTTGTCGGTGAAGTCGCCGTGCAGGCCCATCAGGCCGCCGACCATCACGACCGGATCCTTGACGCCGTCCCACGCGCCACCGAGGAAGCCGGTGACCGGCGAGTACCAGTGATGCTCCGCCTTCTTCGGCGGCGCCGGCTTCGGCAGGAACGGCCGCAGCGTGCCTTCCAGTGCCGCGGCGGCGGTCTTGCCGGCCCGGTTGGCGCGGTCGATGGCGTCCTGCGCGATCGAGCGCGCGGTTGCCCGCAGCGGCGAGACGTAGAACAGGTCGAGCGGGCTGACCAGCGCGCCGGGCTGCGCACCCATGGTTACCCGGTGCTGGTGCTCCGCCTCGTCACTCAAGGCCTGGTCGGCGAGGCGGCGGGCGTGGTCCCAGTCAGCCTGCGCGCTGGCCAGTGCCGAGCCGTAATTGCGCAGCGCGTTGCCGCCGGCTTCGTACGCGTCGGCGGATGTCGCGACCAGCGCGGCGTTGCGGGCGCACGCGGCCGCGCACGACATCGCGGCGGCACCGCTCCAGGCCTGCGCCAATGCCCGGCCGGTCATCTGCACGAGCATCTGCGAGGTGTGGCCGAGCACCTGCGCGCCGGAGACGAACCGCGACCCGATGGAGGTGATGGTCGCGGCGTCGCCGAGCGGCCGGGGCAGGCCGGCAAGCGGATCGTCAGCCACCGGGGGCTCCCGGGAACGGCGAGAAGCCGGGCAGCAACGGTGGCGTCACACCGGAGACCGAGGCGCCGGGCAGCAGCGGGCCGAGCCACAGCTCGGTGGCGCCCGCGTCGCCTGAAATCGCCGCGTTCACGAACGCCGATGTGATCGTCGGATCCATCATCGCGGTCGAGTCGATGACGCCGTACTGCACCGCCGCTTGGTTCATCGCCGTAGCGGTGCTGTCGACGGCGTCGGCGGCATCCCGCACGGCGGTCTGCCAGAACTGGGTGAACCCGTCGAGCGCCGCCGACAACTCGCCGTTGCCAGTGTCGAGGCAAACGTTGAGCTGCAGCCCGCCGAGCGCGCCGCGGATGTCCGAGCCCGCGATCGCCACGCGCGCGGACAACTCGTCGACCGCGGGCAGCGAGACTTCGAAGCCGGGCAACGAAAACCGCCCGTTACTTGATGAAGGTCGCCGCGATGTTCGCGTCGCCCTCGGCGTACGAGCCGCCGGCCCGGTTCATCAGCACGGCCATCTCGGACAGCGCCTGGTGCAGCTGGCGCTGCGACGTGCGCCACTGCTCGAACAGCTGCATGAATCGTGCCTGCGCGGTGCCGGCCCAGTCCGAGCCGAGCGGTGCGACCGCTCCGGCGAGCTGGCTCAGCGTCGCGTCGATCGCGCTGGCGCCGCCGTTGAGTTGACCCGACACGGCGTGCAACTGCTCGGGTGTGACCTTGATGAATCCTGCGGGCATGGGTGCCATCCCTCCTGGGCGCTGGGCCGATCGCCGGGTCGACTTCGACAGGTAGATTTGACCACAAAAGTTGCGGTTCGGAGCAGCTCGTAATTACCCCTGTGGACGCCGACCGACACTGTGGTCGGAGACGAGGCGACGTGATCGGTCGGCGCGGTGCGACGGCGCCTTTCGGCGTGTTCGCCAACCTCGCCGAGTACGACGCAGACCGCGACAGCTGGCTGTTGCACCGGCCGGAACGGCGGTGGCCGAACCCCGTCGAGGGCGGCCCGGTGATGGTCCCCGCGGTCCCGGAGGATCGCGAGGACAGCGGCGGCAACTGGGTCACCTACCTGCCGATGCTCGGCTCGCTCGGCATCGTGGCGTTCGCCTTCGTCGCGCGTTCGCTGGTCTACGTCGTCGTCGCGGCGGTCATGGTCGTCGCACTCGTCGGTGGCGTCGTCGGCGCGCGAGCCGTCACTCGGCGCCGGGATGCCGCGCGAAGGCGGCGGGCGCAAGCCGACTGGATCGGCCGGCTGGCCGCAGCGCAGCGGGAAGCGGCGGCGGCCGCGGCCACGCAACGCGACGGCCTGCTCGGCTGTTACCCCGACACCGCGGGGCTGCTGGCGCAGGTCCGCGAGCACGGCGCGGTGTGGGAGCGGCGTACCGATCACGACGACTTCGGTCACGTCCGGCTCGGCCTCGGCGCCGTGACGGCCCGGCGCCCCTTGGTGGTCGCGGCCGGCAGCGACGCACCGGGAGTCGTTGTCGACGCGCGGTTGCGCCGCCGGGCCGACGACGCGGCGGCGACGTACGCGACCGTCGATGACTGCCCGGTCGTCGTACCGCTGCGGCAGCTGGCCTCGATCGCCTGCGTCGGCAGCCGGGACCGCACTCGCGACCTCGCCGGTGCCTGGGTGGCCGCGCTCGCCGCGACGTGCGCGCCGACCGACCTGCGCATCGCGGTCGCGACGACACCAGACGCGCTCGCGCCGTGGGAGTGGGCGAAGTGGTTGCCGCACTTGCGCGATCCGCTCGCCGGCGACGGCTTCGGCCGGGCGATGCGGGCGGTCGTCACGTCTCCGGCCGAACTGCTCGAAGTCGTCCGCGCCGTGGTCGAGCCGCGGCTGCAACAACGCCGCCGCGCGCAGGAGACCGGCTGGCACGCCAGCAGTTCGGCCGCCGTACCCGGGGAGCATGTCGTCCTCGTCGTCGACGGCTATGACCCGCTGGCCCTGACCCGCGACCCGCGGCTGCAGACACTGCTCGAACAGGGCACCGAACTCGCCGCGACCGTCGTGTTCCTCGTCGATGACGAGTCGGCGGTGCCGAGCAGCTGCGATGTCGTGGTGACCATCGACGGTGACCTCGCGCGCTACCGCACCCGCGGGCCGGAGCCGACGCTGGTCTCCGGCGTACGGGTCGACGCGATCGATCGGGCGGCCGGTGAACAGTTGGCCCGCACCCTCGCGCCGTTGCAACTCGCCGGTGCCGACGCCGCCGCGGACCTCGTCGACACGGTGCGGCTGACCGAACTGCTGGGGTACGAGTCGGCGTCGAGCATCTCGCCCGAGGACGACTGGCTGACGATCGCCGACCTCGTCGGTGGCGCGGTCGACGACGGCGCCGAGGTACGGCGCGGCCCCCGCGACCTGCTCGCCGCGCCGATCGGCGTGCGGTCCGACGGCACGGTGCTCACCCTCGACTTGAAGGAAGCGGCCGCCGGTGGCATGGGCCCGCACGGCGTGCTCGTCGGCGCGACCGGATACGGCAAGAGCGAGTTGTTGCGATCGCTCGTTACCGGTCTCGCGGCCCGGCATTCACCCGAGCTGCTGAACGTCATCTTGGTCGACTTCAAGGGCGGGTTGGCGTTCGCGGATCTGGAGCCGCTGCCGCACACCAGCGGCGTCATCACCAACCTCGCCAACGACCTCAGCCGGGCCGACCGGATGCGGGTGTCGATCGACGGCGAGCGGGAGCGGCGCCAGCAACTGCTCCGCGATGTCGGCGTCGCCTCGATCCGCGACTACCACGAGAAGCTCGCCGATGGCGGAGACTTCCCGCCGCTGCCTTACCTCGTGCTGATCGTCGACGAGTTCGGCGAGTTGCTCGAAGCGCGACCCGAGTTCCTCGGCACGTTCGACGCGATCGGCCGGCTCGGCCGCAGCCTCGGCATGCACTTGCTGCTGGCGACCCAGCGGCTCGACGAGGGCCGCATCCGCGGCATCGAATCGCACCTGCGTTACCGGCTGTGCTTGCGGACCAATACGGCGATGGAGTCGACGACGGTGCTCGGCGTACCCGACGCGTACGAGTTGCCGCCGCTGCCCGGCCTCGGTTACCTGCGAGCCGACAACGAGCTGATCCGGATGAAGGCGGCCACGTCTTCGCTGCCGGCGCGCGCGGTCGTTCGCAGCGGTCCGTCGCCGGCCGTCATCCGGCCGTTCCGGCTCGGTCACGAGGTCGCCGATGTGACCGGCGAAGTGCAGGCGACCGAGCAAGCGACCGGGCGGCCGGAGATCGAGGTACTCGTCGAACAGCTCAAGGAAGCCGCCCCCCGAGCCCGCCAGATCTGGCTGCCCGAACTGCCGTCGGCACTGGACCTCATCGACGTACCGATCCCGGACGTCGAACCGGAACGGCTCGTGCTCGCCCTCGGCCGGCTCGACGATCCGGCCCGCCAGACGCAGGAACCACTCATCGTCGACCTGAGCGGGACCGGCGGGCATCTCGCCTGCGTCGGCGGCCCGCGGACCGGCAAGACGACGTTCCTGCGCACGCTGACCGCGGCACTGACCGCGTTCCGTTCCCCGGGCGACGTCTCGCTGTACGTGCTCGACCTGAGCGGCGGTGGGTTGCACGACCTCGCTCGGGTGCCGCACGTCGGCGCGGTCGCCAACCCGCACGACACCCAAGCGGTCGCGCGACTGCTCCGCGAGATCCACGCGATCGTCGCCGAACGCTCGGCCGCGTTCCGCGAACTCAATGTCACGACGATGGCGGAGTTGCGCGCGCACCCGCGCGGGGCGGAATTGTTGCCGCCGCCGCTGGCCGGTGACGTGTTCCTGCTCGTCGACGGAATCGGCTTGCTACGCAACGAATTTCCCGAGCTCGACCTCGAACTCGCCGGGCTCGCGACGACCAGCCTGCAGTTCGGCGTGCACGTCGCGGTGACCGCCAACCGCTGGGTCGACATCCGGCCGTCGTTGCTCGACGCCGTAGGGACTCGGTTGGAGTTGCACCTCAACGATCCGGGCGACTCGATCGCCGGGCGTTCGGCCGCCGCGGCGCTACCCGAGGACACCTCCGGTCGCGGCCTGCTCCGGGACGGCCGGCAGTTCCAGCTGGCGCTGCCACCGGTGCTCGACCCGGACGCGGCCGCCCGCGCGTGGCCCGGCTTCGCCGCGCCGCGGGTCATCCCGTTGCCGGCTCGAGTGGAACCCGGCGACGTCGCCGCGCTCGCTGCGGCGGCGGGGCGCGGCACGGTCGAGGGCGACGGCTTCGTCCTCGGCGTGGCCGAGTTCCGGCTCGCGCCGGTCTACTACGACCCGATCGCGGCCGGGCAGCACCTGCTCGTCTATGGCGACGGCGGCAGCGGCCGTACGACGCTGCTGTCCCGGCTCGTCCGGCACCTGCTGTCCCGCGACGACGACGTACGGCTGCATCTCATCGACCTCGGCGGCAGCCTGCTGCGCTACGCCGACGACGAGCGGGTCGAGCACTACGCGTTCACCGGTTCGCTGGTGACGACACTCGTCGAGGACCTGCGGGCGACGTTGTACGACCGGCTGCCACCGCCGACGCTGACCCGCCAGCAGTTGTTCGACCGCAACTGGTGGAGCGGGCCCGAGCACGTGCTCGTCATCGACGACTACGAGTTGCTGCAGCCGTCGCTGCTGACGCCGACTGCCCCGCTCGCCGAAGCATTGCCGTACGCGCGCGACATCGGTCTGCATGTCGTGCTGGCTCGCCACGTCGCCGGCTCGACCCGGATGAGCGGCGAGCCGCTCGGGCAACGGCTGCGCGAACTCACGCCGACCGCACTGCTGATGTCCGGTGATCGCGGCGAGGGTCCGCTCGTCGGCGACCGGATGGCCAGCCGGCAACCGCCGGGCCGCGGCCTGCTGGTCCGGCGCGGCCAACCCGACACGCTGGTGCAGACGCTCTACGAGGACGGTGCCGGATGAGGGGGCGCCGAGTCCGGTTGCTCACCGTCCGCGGCCCCGGCGGTACGGCCGACTTCGTCGCTGCCGCGGACGCGTCGTTGCTGTACTTGCGGCAGTTGTTCGTCGACGTCGTCGGCGGTGGTGAGCTGCCCGCCGACAGCCCGCGCTGGAACCTCTACGACTACGACAACCGACCGCTGTCGTTGACCGGCACGCTGGTCGATCAGCGCATCGTCGACGGCGATGTGTTGCGGCTGTCCTACAGCGGTGCACCGAAGGACGACATCGAGGAGTCCGCATGACGCCGGCAGTCGCCTCCCGGTTCGGTACGGCAGACGTGGACTACGTCGAGCCGCCCGCGGCGGAACCGTTCGCCGAACCAGAGCCGGCCCGCGGCCGCGGTCGCTGGGTGGTGGCCGCGGTGATAACCGTCGTCGCCGTGGTCGCAGCGTTGCTTGGCGGACGCGCGTGGGGCGCGAGCGGTCGAACCACGGTCTGGGTGACGTCGCACGACATCGCAGCGGGCCAGCGGATCGCGGCCGCGGATGTCAGCCGGATCTCGGTCCGGCAGCCACCGGCCGGCGCGCGCGGTTTGCCCTCGCCGGTGGGCTCGGTCGCCGGTCGCACGTTGCCGGCCGGTGCACTCGTCACCCGGGCCGACCTGCTCGGCCCCGGGGTGCCGGCACGGAGCGCCGGCAGCGTCCTCCTCGGCGCCGCGCTCGATGCTGGTGACGTCCCGACCACGCTGATGGTCGGCGACGACGTCACCGTGCTCTCGTTGCCGGCGTCCACGCCCGGCCAGCCGTCCCGGGACCTCGCCCGGCTGCTGGTCGCCGACGTACAGGTAGTCGACGTCGAAGCCGCCGGATCGGTGATCGTCGCGACCCTCGCGGTCCCGCCGAGTTACGCGAACCAGATCGCGACGCTCTCCGCGCAACACCGGTTGGCGTTGGTGCTGCTGCACCACTCCTGACCGGTCAGACCTTGTGGGTCCAGAAGTGCGCGAAGCTGTGCGCCCACGACTTCAGTCCCGTGTACGGGTGCACCGGAACGGTCAGATACGCCGCGCTGTCCCACGGGCCGGTGTGGTCGATCACGCCGTCGACCGGCTGGTTGTAGCCGGTCACCACGCCGAGGTCGGCATCGACGGCGCGCAGCCGCAGATGCAGCGTCGCCGGGGCGGCGAGCGGCTGTGGCAACAACGCCAGCCGGTACTCGTGCCCGTGAACCGGCAACCGGTAGGTCACCCGGTACGTCGTCGAGGCACCGCGGGCCAGTGACAGCTCAGTCGTCAGCCGCAACGCGCCATCGGCGATGGTGCGCCCGACCGGCGCATCGACGCCGTCGCGAGTGAACGACGTCAGCGTCGCCGATGACGCGACCTGCATCGACACGAGTTCGTTCAGGTCCCCAGGATGCTTGACCCCCGCGACGTACGGACCGATGCCGGTCGGCGCGGCGTTGCGCAACGTCAACGTCTGCGTCACGTACGCGACGGTCGCGTGCAGCCGTACGTCGACGCTCACCGACCGGTGCACGTAGTAGTCCAGCTTGTTGCCGGTCGACGGGCTGTCGCCGAGGTTGTTCGCCACCGCCATCGCGACATCGGTCCCGGTGGCTTGCGCCGTCCCGGCGATGCCCGCCGTCACCAGCCCGGCCTGCTCCTCGGGCCGGGCCGACCACACTGCGAGGTGCCGGCCGTCGACCGCGCGCACCAGCGCTTTGAGCAACGCCGGCGTCGCGGTCGCGTCCTGCTTGATCCGCTTGAACGCCTCGGTCGCCGCGGAATCGAGCGCTTTGCGCCGGGCCATCTGCTTGTCCTCGGCGAGACTGCCGTCGCCGTACGCGTCGACCAAGAGCCGCCGGGTCAGCTCGTCACCCGTCACCTGCTCGCCGCTGATCGTGATCGGTCCGGTCGCCGAGATGACGCCGGCTGCGGCAGGCACGTCGCAGAGCACGACGACGTCCGGCTGCTTGTGCAGCGACACCGCCGAGACGGCCGCGAGCACCTGCGCGGTCTGCGGATCGTCCGCCGCCATCGTGGTGTTCTTCCACAACGTCGTGTCGGCCAGGAACGGCCCATAGGCCTCGTGGTACGGCGCCGGCGCGGACACCCGCTTCGCTTTGCCGGGTGGTTGCGCGACGGTGTTGACGTCTTCGAACGGGGTCAACGTCAGCGCGCCGTTGTCGATCGTTCCGGTCGCGTACGCCGACGGCAGCCCACCGGCACCACGAAGCTCGGCGTTGTTCATCAGTACGACGGTGACCGTGCGCTGACCGGACCCGCCGAGCACGCCGACCAGCGCGTGCAAGCCGGCCGCGGCACGGGTGACCTCGGGGCCGAGTTCGAGCAGTTGGTCGCGGGCCTGGCGGACTCCGGTGCCCACCGGCGGCAACGTCCAGCCGACCGGTTGCTGCCGTAGCTCGCGCAAGGCCGGCCGGAGCGCCCCCGCGGTCGCGTCGAGCGCGTCGGCGGCGGCGCGCACCCGGTCGAGGTCGACGCCACCGTGTCCGGTCGACAGCCCGCGAGTGACGTGGCTGAGAGTGAGGCCGGCTTTGAGCGCCTGCACGGACGCGTTCGCGACCGCGCGTTCGGACGTTACGTTGCGGCCGAGGATCGGCACCCAGCCGAACACGGTTGGCCCGACGCCGCTGGTCCACGAACGCGCCGATTCGGCCCGGTGCAGGTCGCGGGTCAGCGCCCGCTCGAGCGTCGTACGGTCCGGCGCCGGGCCGGTCGTGAGCCGGTGCACGTCGGCGCGGACCGCGCGCAACTCCGACGCGGCCTTCAACGCCGCGATCACCGTCCACGTCAGGACGACGACGGCGAAGACCACGAACGCCAGCAACAGCGCCTTACGCACCCGGGGCCGGGTCACGGCGGCACGCATGCGCCGAAGGGTAGCCGTCTCAGGCCGCGGTGAAGTGCGCGCCGACCCGGGTCGGGGTCAACGCGCTTGGGTAGAAGGCGACCTCGTCGAGGAACTGGTTGCCGTAGTTGTCGCCGCGACCGAGTTGCAACGGGTCGGTGCCGTTGTTCGCCGGGTACGTCACGGCCCGCGACGCCACGGCCTTGCCGTCGACGTACCAGCGCAACGTCGTTCCGTCGTAGGAGACCGCGTAGTGGTGGTAGGCGGTCGTGGTGAACACACCGGCCGGCGTCGCCACGTCGACGTTGTTGCGCTTGAAGTGCAACGTGCCGTTCGAGCTGTACCAGATCAGGTATCCGTTGGCGGTCGCCGACGGGCCCTTCACCATCAGACCCGGGTAGCTGTTCATGAACGACTTGAGCTTCGCCCAGAACTCGACCGTGAACGCGCCGTTGAGCCGCAGCGCGGCCGAGTCGCGCACGGTGACGAGCCCGGTGCTGCCGTTGAACAGGGCGGCCGGGTTGGAGTCGCTGTGCAGCGCTCCCGGTTGGCCGAGCGCGACGCCGCCGGAGTAGGTGCCGGTGGTGTGCTGGCTCGCGTCCGCGGCGGTCGTGCCGCTGGTCTCGCCGAGCCGGAAGTACGCGACCGGATCGTCGGCGAGCACCGTCGATGCGTACGTCGGGGCCGTCGTCGCGGCGGCCGGGGTGACGCTGTTCGACGCGGCCGACGCCGGCCCGGCGCCGACGCTGTTCGTCGCGCTGACGGTGAACGTGTAGGCCGTGCCGTTCGTCAGTCCGGTCACCGTCGCCGACAGCGTCGTACCGCTGACGGTCGTCGTCGTGCCGTTGCTGGCGAGGACGGTGTACGACGTCACCGCCGCGCCGCCGTTTGATGCCGGCGCGGTCCAGCTCACGGTTGCCGATGCGTCGCCGGCGGTCGCGCTGGCACCGGTCGGCGCGCCCGGCACCGTCGCCGGAGTGACCGCGTTGGAGGGCGCCGAGGCCGGGCCGGTGCCGGCGGCGTTCGCCGCCGTGACGGTGAACGTGTACGACGTCCCGTTGGTCAGCCCGGTCACCGTCGTCGACAACGTGTTGCCGTCGACCGTGACCGCAGTTCCCGAGCTGGACCGGACGGTGTACGACGTGATCGCGCTGCCGCCGGTCGACGCGGGCGCCGTCCAGCTCACCGTGGCGGACGCGTTGCCGCGGGTCGCGGTGACATTGGTGGGCGCGCCGGGCACGGCCAGCGGCGTGACCGCGTTCGACGGGGCGGACGCCGGGCCCGGCCCGACGCTGTTGGTCGCGGTGACTGTGAACGTGTAGGTGGTGCCGTGGGCCAGGCCGGTCACGACCGCACTGGTCGCCGAGCCGTTCGCCGACACGGTCGCGCCGGTGTTCGCCTTGACCGTGTAGCTCGTGATCGCGCTGCCGCCGTTCGACCCGGGCGGGGTCCAGCTCACCGTCGCCGACGCGTTGCCGGCGGTTGCCGAGACGCCGGTCGGTGCGCCCGGTGCCGTGGGTGCCGGCGGCGGCGTGCTTGCGGTCACCGGCGCGGCTTGGTAGTGCGCGCTGATCCGCGCGGCCGGCAACGCGCGGTTGTAGACCGCGACGTCGTCGAGCAGTTGCTTGCCGGCCTGGTCACCCTGGCCGAGGATCAGCGGATCGGTGCCGGCCGACAGCGACGCGGCAAGTTGCCCGCTGCTCACCGCGCTGCCGTTGACGTACCAGGTCGCGGTCGTGCCATCGTCGACCAGCGCGAAGTGCTTGTACGCCGACGTCGCCAAGGCACCGGCGGGCGTCGCGACGTCGAGGTTGCCGCGCTTGAAATGCAGCGTCCCGTTGGACGTGTACCAGATGACATAGCCGTCAGCGGTGCCCGCGGCGCCCTTGCGCAGCAGGCCCGGCCAGCTGTTCGCGAACGCCGACAGCTTGGCCCAGAACTCAATGGTGAAGCCGCCGTTGAGCCGCAGCGGTGTCGCGTCCGGGATAGTCGTCGCGCCAGTCGATCCGTCGTACGCCGCGGCGGTGCCGCCGGCGGTCGCGCCCGGCTGGCCGAGGGTGACGCCACCGGAGTACGCGCCGGTCCGGCCGTTGCCGGACGTGTCGGTCGCGCCGCTGCCCGCACTGGTCTCGTCGAGCGGCCAGAACCCGGCCGGTGCGTCCTGCAGCACTTGGCTCCGGTAGGTCCCGTCAGCGGGCGCCGCGATCGGCGTGATCGGGTGCGACGCGTTGGACGGCAACGACGTACCGGCGCTGTTGGTCGCGGTGACGACGAACGTGTAGGCGGTGCCATTGGTCAGCCCGGGCACGACCGCGGTCGCCGCGCTGCCGGGCACCGTCACGGACGCGCCACCCGGACTGGCTGTCACGGTGTACGACGAAACCTGACCGGCGACCGGGGTCCAGCTGACCGTGACCTGGCCGTTGCCGGTCGTGCCGTCGACGCCCGTCGGGACGGCCGGGCCGGTGGCCGGCGGCGCGCCGTGGCAGTTGACGGTGCCGGCGTCGTTGAACGCGCCGGCCGCGTCGACGAAGCGGAAGTCGGTGCTGGTCGGGTGCAATGTCAGCTGCAGGACGCCGAAGACGCCGTCGCGCAACACGACACTGTTTGCGGCCTGCGGCGCGGCCGGCTCGAACCCTTCGCCGCCCGTCCCGTCGACGAACTCGGTCAACCCGTACGTCGAATCCACCTGGCCGGACGCGTTCTGCGGCGCGAAGCGTTCGTACTCGTGCGCGTGCCCGTCGAGGATCACGTCCGCGCCGTACGCGTACAGGTCCTGCCAGAACGCCGACGTCACCGGGTTGAAGCCGTCCTCGCCGGAGCTGAACATCGGGTGATGCCAGTAGGCCAGCACGCAGCTGTTGGCATGCGCCTGCAGGTCTTGGCGCAGCCAGGTCTCCTGCGGTGAGCCGGCCGCGCAGCCACCGCTGACCTGCGTGCAGTTGCTGTTCAGCGCGACCAGATGCCAGGCGCCGACGTCGTAGCTGTAGTAACCCTGGCCGGCGCTACCGGCCGACGCGCCGAAGTAGCCGTAGTAACCGGCCGCGCCCGCGGTCTGGTAGTCGTGGTTGCCCGGCACCGGGTGGCTGACCGCCTTCACCCGGCCCCAGCTCGGGTCGTACGACTGCTGGAACTGCGCCGCCGTACCGCTGTCGTACTGGTTGTCGCCAAGCGGCAGCACCGCCGCGTAGCCCTGGTTGAGCAGCAGGTCCGACGTGGCCATCTCGCGGCACGCCGACGAGGTGCCGGCGCCACCGTTGTATGCCGGGTTGGCGGGGTCGCAGGCGATGTTGCCCGCCGCGGCGATGACCGGGTCGGCCGTGACCGCGTTCGCCGGCGGCATCGGCACGAAGGCGGCAAGGCACGCCGCAACCGCGACCGCCGTCAGCCCGCGCTTCACCTGACTCCTTCTGCCCCTGGGAGATCAACTGTGCACCAGCAACAGGCATTACGGGACCTCCTGAGGGCCAGAACCACCCATTCGGCCTATCAAGGACAACGCGGTTTTTCGTTGCGCGACAAGCCACATCAAGGCGACGGCGGCCACCGCCACCGCGACGTCGGCGACGGTCGGCAGTGGCAGCGCGAGCAATGCGCCAGCGGTCGCGGCGCCGGTCAGCACCGGCGGCAGCAGCGCCCGGAGCAGCGGCACCCGGACGCCGGCCCGGGCCAGCCCGCCCATCGCGACGGCGGCGAGGACGGCGTACGAGACGGTTGTCGCGAGCGCCGCGCCGGTCCCGGACATGCGCGGGATCAGCACGAGGTTGAGCGCGACGTTGACCGCCAGCGCGACGAGCGAGCTGGCGAGGATGAGCAGCCGCCGCCGGACCGCCTGCAGCGCCGATGTCGCGAGCGCCGCGGCGAGGTAGCAGAGCGGCGCCGCGGCCAGCCAGCGCAGCGCCCCGGCCGAGACGTGGGTGTACTCCGGCCCGAACAGCAGCCGGATCACGCCCGGTGCGTCGCAGAGGCAGACCGCGAAGAACATCGCGTAGACCGAACCGGCGAGGGCGATGCCGCGGCTGACCTCGCGGCCAACAACGGACGGATCCTCGGCGGCGGCCATCACCGGGAACGTCGCGCCCTGCACCGAGAACGTCAGGAACAGCGTCGTCTCGAACAACCGGTAGGCGACCGCGTACGCACCGACCGCGGCGTTGCCCTTGAACACCCCGAGCAGTACGGCGTCGAGCCGGAACAGCGCCATCAGTACGACGACGGTCACGCCGAGGGTCGCGCAGTCGCGAGTCGTCGCGACGAGGGTGGCCAGCCGGACGGCTCGCGGCCGGAGTCGGACGCCGAGGCCGCGCAGCGCACGGTGGTGGGCCGCGACGCCGACCGCCGAGCCGCCGAGGAACGCCGCGCACAGCCCGAGCACGCCACCGCCGAGGACCAGCGTGACGATGGCCGCGGCCGCGGTGACCCCGCGCTGGACGACGAGGGCGCGCGAGGTGGGCACCTGGTTGCGCAGCGCGGAGCCGACCGCGCGGGCCGTGTCGGTCCAGAGGTCGAACAGCACCGCGAGGCAGACCAGGACGACGGCCAGCCGGTCGGATCCGGCCCGCGGCGAGGCGGCCGCGAGCACCGCGGCGACGGTGAACGCGGGTACGGCGAGGGCGGTCTGCGCGGCCTGTGCGTTGGTGTAGTCGGCATCGACCCGATCGGGATCCCGGGACACCCGCTCGATCAGCACCGGGTCGTAACCCCACTCGGCGACGGCCGAGGCGAGACCGGCCAAGGCGTAGGCGTAGAAGAACACGCCGTACCCGGAACGGGTGAGTTCGCGAGCCGCGACGAGGGTCCAGGCGAGGGTCGATGCCTTGCCGATCAGCTGGCCGATGAGGGACGCCGCGACGTTGACGCCGGTCCGGCGGACCGGGCGCTGTTCGGGCATCGGGGTCCCTCGGCAGTCGCGAGCAGGTACTTTGCGCGGTTGTGGAGGCACGGTCGGTGACGTTCTCGGTGATCGTCGCCACCCTAGGCCGCCCGGAACGCCTGGGCCGGTCATTGCAGGCCCTCGCCGCGCTTGAGCCGGCGCCGGACGAAGTCGTCGTCGTCGACGGCTCGGCCGACGGGTCTGCGGCTCCGGTCGCCGAGGCCGCGCCGGTCCCGGTCCGCTACGTCGCCTCGCCGCCGGGGCTCACCCGGCAGCGCAACGCCGGCCTCGACGCGGCGACGTCCGACGTCGTGGTGTTCCTCGACGACGACGCGGCGCTCGATCCCGGCGCCCTCGCCGTACTCGCTTCCATCTACGCCGACGCCGATGTGGTGGGGGCGACCGGGCCGGTGGAGGAGCCCGCCAGTCACCGGATCGGCGGTCAACGGTCCGGGGTCCGGCGGCTGCTGCGCGGGCGCCGGCCGGAGGGCACGTTCATGCGCTGCGGCTACCCGCGCCGGATTGTCGACGGCACCGCTGCGATGGATGTCGAGCAGATGCCCGGCTGCTTCATGTCCGCGCGCCTCGACGCCGCCCGGGCGACCCGGTTCGACGAGCGGCTGCCCGGCTACGCGCTGGCCGAGGACGAGGACTTCTCCTACCGGCTGTCGCGGCTCGGCCGGATCCGCTATGACCCGCGCGCGGTCGTGCACCACGACAACTCCGGCTTCGCCGGCCGCGACCGGCGCGCCTTCGGCCGGACCGTCGTGGTGCACCGCTGGTACCTGCTGAACAAGAACTTCGCCCCGTCGCCGTTCGCCCGGCTGCAGTTCGCCGGGCTGGTGCTGCTGCTGCTGGTCCACCGGCTGGTGAATCGCGACCTCGCCGGCGCCCGCGGGCTGCTGGCCGGCGTGTGGGCGGTGAGCCGCGGCGCGGCGCCGGACACCGGCGCGTACCACCGGCGGGCCTCGGATCGGCCCGGGTCGTGACCCGGGTCCTGGCGGTCAGCTCGCACGGCCAGCTCGGCGGGTCCGAGCTCTACCTCGCCCGGCTGCTCGCCGCCCTCGGCGACCGGGTCGACCCGCACGTCGTCGTGCTGCAGGACGGGCCGTTCGTCGCCCACCTGCGCGACCGCGGCATCGACACGACGCTGATCCCGACCGGGCGTCGGGCCGGGCTGGCCACCGGTGCGGCCCGGCTGCGGACGGTGCTGCGGCGGGAGCGGCCGGACCTCGTCCACGCCAACGGGGTCAAGGCGGCGGCGGTCGCGGCCCTCGCCCTCGCTGGCCGGTCGGAGCCGATGGTCTGGGTGAAGCACGACCACAGCTGGGACGGCACCCCGGCCCGGTTGCTCGCCCGCCGGGTCGCCCGGATCGTCGCGGTCAGCCAGTCGGTGGCCGCCGCGGTCGACGGCGCCGCGCCGCTGACCGTCGTACGGACCGGTGTCGACGTCGGGCCGGTCGACCGAGGTGCGTTACGGGCCGAAATCGGCGCCAACGCTGGGGATCCGGTGCTCATCGCGGTCGGCCGGCTGGATCCCGCGAAGGGCTTCGACGTCGCGATCGACGCGCTGGCGGAGGTACGGCGGAGCCATCCGAGGGCGCGGCTGGTCGTCGTCGGCGGCCCGGATCCGAGCCATCCCGGCGTCGAGCAGGAGTTGGTACGGCGGGCCGCCGCGGCCGGCGTCGCTGATGCGGTCCGGCTGCTCGGCGGCCGGCCGGACGCGGTCAGCCTCGTCGCCGGTGCCGACGTGCTGCTGGTGACGAGCCGGGCGATCGACCGGCGCGGCACCGGGCGCGAGGGCTTCGGCCTGGTCGCGGCCGAGGCGGTCGCCGTCGGCACGCCGGTGGTCGGCTTCGCCGACGGCGCGACCCCGGAAGTGGTCGGCAACGCCGGCCTGCTGGTGCCGCCGGGCGATGTCGCGGGGCTGGCCGATCGGGTCCGCCGGATCCTCGACGAGCCGGAGTTGCGGGGGCGGTTGGCGGCGGCGGCCCGGGAGCGGGCGCCGTTGTTCGACGTCGCCCGCTGGGCAAACGAGATCGCCGCGGTCTACGCGGAAGTGAGCGGCACTCGGTAGTCCTCGCGCCAGCCCGCACCGTCTGGGGTCAGCAGCAGGATTTCCGTTGCGTGGCAACGGATTGGCAGCAGTGCTTCCAGTTGCGCGCGCTCGTCGTCGGTCAGCGGGCCGCCGCCGAGCCGGACCGTCAGGTGCGGGATCACGTCCGGGTACGCGCCGCCGTACGGCTGGTGTCGCGGCCAGGTGTCCGCGATCGCGCGGACGAGGGTGACGAACGGCGCCGCCGGCTCCGGCGCGAGGTAGACGACGCCGGGGAACTCGCCGACTCGGGTGAGGGCAAAGTCGAACGGCTCGTGCCGCCCGGCGATCGCGGCCAGCCCGCGCCGGTGCGGGTCACGGACCCGGCGGGCGAACGGCCAGAGCAGGGTCACGTGCGGCGGCATCCCCGGCTCGGTGCCCGCCACCGCCGGCGCGGCCGCGGGCACCGGGATCACGACCGCGGTCGCCGGCGGCCGGAACCGCTTCACGGCGTCGGCGGCAGCGTCGAGAGCGCGGCGAGGTCGTCGCGGTCGGCGCCGCGGTGCGGGTAGCCGGCCCGCAGCCGGCGCTGCACCTCGGCCGACACGCACGCGACCGGCCGGCCGGCGAGCTGCCCGGTCACCCGGCCGCCGTCGAACGGCGCCGCGCCGAGACCACCCGGTAGTACGTCGACGATCGCGCCGCGGCCGTCCGCGTACACCCAGACCGTGGGCAGTGGCGGGATCGACGTCTCCTCGCCGGCCGGTGCGAACCCGGCCGCGGCCAGCGCCGCCGACACCCGCGCGCGCAGGTCGGGCAGCGAGCCGTCGACGACGACGTCGAGGTCGAGGTGCGGCCGGGTCTGCCGGCCGAGCAGCGCGTCGACGCCCCAACCGCCCATCAGGCAGTACGGCACTCCGGCCGCTTCGATCGCGTCGACCACCGCCCGCGCGGTCGCTTCGGTGACCTGGCGGCCGGCCCGCAGCCGCATCCGCCGGGCCAGGTCGCCGGCCAGCAGCCGGCGCGCGGGCGTGGCCGCGACCGCGCGGCCGGCCAGCCGCAGCACCGCGAGCCGCGCGCTCACCGCGATCGCCGTAGCTTCAGCCCGAGTTGGAGCACGAGCAGCCGCAGGTGCAGCCGGCCGCGGTTGAGCTCGGCCCGGCGGAGCACGTCGCGCGGCAGCGGTGCGCGCATCCCGCGGATCTCGCCGCGTTTCGTCCAGGCCTCGCGGATGCCGGCCAGCCAGTCCCGCAACACGCCGTGCCACGCGCACTCGACGAAGTCGAACAGCAGGTACGCCGGGATCCGCCGTACCGCCAACGAGGTGGGGAAGCGCAGCGCGAAGTACCAGATCTGGTTGCGCACTCGCATCCGGCGCATCAGCCCGCCGCCGGTCCGGCCGGTGATCACCTTCATGTGGTCGAACACCGCGGCCGGCTGGTAGCGCACGTCCCAGCCGGCGGCCAGCAGCCGGGTGGCGAGGTCGACCTCGCTGGTGCCGAAGAAGTACGGCTCGAAGAAGCCGCCGACCTCGAGGTAGGCGCTGCGCCGGGCCACGCAACCGCCCTCGGGGAAGAAGAACGTCGGCCAACCGTCGGCCGGCGCCGGGCCGGGCGGCCGGCCGCCACGCAGCCACCAGTCGAACGTCCCGGGCTCGTCGACCTTGACCACCGCACCGTGCGGGTCGACGTCGCGGATCAAACCGCCGACCACGCCGAGCCGCGGCGTCCGCTCGAACATCTCGACCAGCGTCTCGATCGCGCCGGGCAACGGGTACGAGTCGTCGTCGAGCATCAGCAGGTAGTCGCCGGTCGCGGCCTGCGCGCCGAGGTTGCGGCCGGCGATCGCGACGTTGCGGCCGGGGTCGACCAGCCGGACCTTGCCGCCCCGCGCCCGGACCGCGTCGCCGGTGCCGTCGGTGGAGCCGCTGTCGACGACGAGGATCTCGTCGAGCGGCAATTCGGCCAGCCGGTCGAGGACGACACCGACGGCGTCGCGCCGGTTGTGGGCCAGAATCACCGCCGAGACCCGCGGCCGAGACCTATCCTCGGCGCGGGTGGACACGCCCGGATCCTAAGAGGTGGTTCGTGCTGCGGGCGGTCGCACTGGCGTATCACGGCGTCGACGACGTCGGCGGCACCGTGCCGGTCACCGATGATCCGCACCGGTTGCTCACCTCCGCCGACCATCTGCGCGCGCACGTCCGGCTGCTCCGCCGGCTCGGCTACCGGTTCGTCACCGCGGAGGACGTCATCTCCGGGCAGCGGCCGGCCGAGCGGGTCGCCGTACTCAGCTTCGACGACGGGTTCGCCAACTGGGTCAGCCACGCGCTGCCGGTGCTGGAGCAGGAGCACGCGGTCGCGTCGTTCTACGTCTGCCCCGGCTGGTGGGAGGACCAGCACCCGCTCGTCGCCGGCCCGGCCGGCCGGGTGATGGCGGCGGCCGACGTACGGCGGCTGCTCGACGCGGGCATGGGCCTCGGCTCGCACGCCTGGGACCACCCGGACCTGCGCGGCCTGGACGACGCCGCGCTGGCCAGGCAGCTGGCCGACTCGCGCCGGGCCGTGGCGGAGGTCACCGGCGGGCCGTGCCGCACGGTCGCGTACCCGTACGGGCTGTCTGACGCCCGGGTCCGGGCCGCCGCGAAGGACGCGGGTTACGAGCTCGCGTGGGGCTGGCAGCCAGGACCGTGGGACGCCTACGACGCGCCGCGGCTGCCCGCGCCGCCGCGCCACGGGGCCCGCCGGCTCGGGCTCAAGCTGCTCGGCATCCGGAAGTTCTGGGCCGCATGAGGGGCTACGCGCTGCCCCGGGCCCTCGTGAGCACCGCGGGCGTGGCTGGCCTGGCGGTCGGCGGGCTGGTCGTCGGGGTCGGTGTCGCGATGATCGGCGCCCGGTTCGGTGTCGCCGCGATGATCGCCCTGCCGGTAGCCGCGCTGTTGATCGGCGTCACCCTGTCCAAGCCGACGGTCGGCGTGGCGCTGGTGCTCGCGGCCATCCCGATCGGGCTGAAGACGCTGCCGGTCGGGTTCGTCGTCGTGCAAGGCGTCACCATGGGCGCGATCGGCGCGATGATCTTGGTCCGGCTGGCTCGCGGGCAGGCGCCGCTGCCGTGGTCGGCGCCGCTGGTGTGGGGAGTCGCGGTGTTCGCGCTGTGCCTCGCCGCGACCCCGCGCGCCCTCGACACGACGCTCGCCACCAAGCAGGACATCGACATCGCGATGGGCCTGTTGCTGGTCTTGACTGCGTACGCCGGCGCGCAGTCGCTGGACGCCGTACGCCGGCTCGCGCACGTCCTGCTCGGGGTGGGGCTGGTCGTCGCGCTGCTGAGCCTCGGCCATGCGTCGGCGTTGCATGCCGTCGCGGGCGCGCAGCGGGTCGACAACCGGCTGCGCGGGACGTTCACCGAGCCGAACCAGTTCGGCGGCTTCAGCGCCATCGTGCTGATCGTCGCGGTGGGGGTCGCGCTCGGTGCCCGGACCCGGCGGGAGCGCTGGTGGGCGGTCAGCGTCGCGGCGATCGACGGGATCGCGATGATGCTTGCGCTGTCCCGCGGCGCCTGGATCGGCGTGTTGCTCGCCGGGCTGCTGCTGCTGGTCCTGGTGCCCCGGGCTCGCCGCGCACTGGCCCTGACGATCGCCGCGATGGCCGCGGCGGTGCCGTTGTTCGGGCTGTTCACACCGGACCTGCCGCAGGTCACCGTGGTCAAGCAGCGGGTCTCGACCCTGCACCTGCCGGCCAGCACGCCGTACGACAGCCGGCCCGCGATCTGGCGGGAGGCGCTGCGCGAGATTGGTACGTCGCCGCTGCTCGGCGAGGGCCCGGGGCAGTTCCCGCTGGTGTCCCGGCAGGCGGCGTCGTCGGCCGCGACCGTGTACGCCGACCACGCCCACGACGTGCTGCTGACCACCGCGGCGGAGGTGGGGATCCCGGCCGCGCTCGCTCTCGTCGGGTTCACGCTGACGATGCTCGTCGTGCTGGTCCGGGCGGTCCGGCGGCTGCGCGGCACGCCCGACGCGGCGCTGGTCGCCGGCATCGGCGCGTCGCTGGCGGTCGTCGTGGGTCAGGGCGTCGTCGACTTCACCCTGCGGAACGCGGACATCTTCTTGCTGCTGTCGGTGCTGGTCGGCCTGACGCTCGCCGCCGCGCGCGCCGCCGACGACTCGCCGGCCCCGTGACCCGGATCCTGCACGTCGCCCAGCCGGTCGACGGGGGCGTCGGCCGGTACGTCGCCGACCTCGCCCGGTCCCAAGCGGCGGCGGGCCTGGACGTCGCGGTCGCCTCCCCGCCGGGGCAGCTCGCCGGCGACGTCGCCGAGCTGTGGGTGCGCTGGGATGCGGTCCGGTCGCCGGGGTTGTCGGCGCTCAGCGAGACCCGCGCGTTGGCCGGCGTCGTCCGGCGGTTCGCCCCCGACGCCGTACACCTGCACTCGTCGAAGGCCGGGCTGGACGGCCGGCTGCTGCTGCGCGGCCGGGTGCCGACGGTGTTCCAGCCGCACGGCTGGTCGTGGCAGGCCGGTGGCGGCGCGTTGGGCGCGGCCTCGGCGGGGTGGGAGCGGCTGGCCGCGCGCTGGGCCGACGTGATCGTTTGCGTCAGCGCGGACGAGCGCCGGGCCGGGGAGCGACGGCGGGTCCGCGGCCGGGTGGAGGTGGTGCCCAACGGCGTCGACCTCGACCGGTTCCGTCCCGTGCCGGCCACCGAGCGGGCTGAGTTACGGCGGGAGCTCGGGCTCGATCCGGCGACGCCGGTCGCGGTGTGCGTCGGGCGGATCGATCGGCAGAAGGGCCAGGAGGTGCTGGTCCGGGCCTGGGCGATCGTCCGCGAGTCGTGGCCGGACGCCGTACTGCTGCTCGTCGGCGACGGCCCGGGGCGGGCGGCGCTGGTGCCGGGCGAAGGCGTTCGGCTGCTCGGCGTCCAGCCGGAGGCGCAGCGGTTCTACGCGCTGGCCGACGTGGTCGCGTTCGCATCCCAATGGGGCGAGGCGATGGCGCTCACGCCGCTCGAGGGCATGGCCTGCGGCCGGCCGGTGGTGGCCACCGACGTGGCCGGCATCCGCGAGTCGGTCGGGCGGGGATGCGGCGCGATCGTGCCGCCGGCCGACCCGGCCGCGATGGCAACCGCGCTGGTCGAACGGCTAAGCGATCCGGCGCTAGCGGCAACCGAGGGCGAGCGAGCGAGGGCACACGTAGCGGCCAATCACGACCTGCGCACGATCCACGCCCGCGTCACCGATCTCACGCTGGCCACGCTCACTTCGGAGGGCTGGTGACCAGATCCGGGCGTCCGCGACGGCGTGTCGTGGTCACCAGCCCTCCGAAGTGAGAGGGGTCGGCGGGGGTCAGATGACGGTGAGGCGCTGGGTGCGGGAGATGCTGCGGGCCAGCGCGCCGCGGGCGGCGACCACGATCCGGTAGACGAGCCGGGCCCGGGTGGTCGGCTGGATCTTGAACGAGTAGCGGCCGTCCGCGCCGGTACGGGTGGTCGCGACCACGTGCCAGACGCCGTGGGAGAGCGACTCGCGGTAGACCAGGAACCGCCGCCAGCCGGGCTTGACCTGGCCACTGAGCCGGACCGTGAGGCCGGGCCGGATCCGGGTGGCGTTCAGGTGCGCAGTCACCGAGGATGCGACCGCGATCGGCCGGCTGGCGACCGCCGCCGCGTCGTCGTCCGAGCCGGCGAACTCGAACCGGACCTGGCCGGCCGCGGTCGGCCGCAGCGTGACCTGCACCATGCCGTTCGCGTCACTGACCGGGCTCTCGACGACCCGCGGGCTGATCACGCCGGAGCTGGTGTTAGTCGACACGGTGACCGGCGCGCCGGCGACCGGGGTGCCGTCGTCGGCCGAGGTCAGCTGCGCGGTGACGGTCATCGGCTGGCCGTAGGTGACCTTGGTCGGGCCGGACGTGACGACCTTGATCTTGCGCTTCGTCGACGAAGTGGGCGTCGGCGTCGGCGTCGGGGTGGCCGTCGCGGTGTCGGTGGGGGTCGGCGTCGGGCTGGCCGTCGGAGTCGCCGTAGGCGTCGCGGTGGGAGTCGCGGTCGGCGTCGCCGTAGGAGTCGTAGCGGTCGGGGTCGGCGCGGGCGCCGCGGCGGCGGTGAGGTACGCCTGCACCGCGGTGTACGCCGGCTTCGGCACGAACGACGAGGTCAGCAGGCCGTAGTTGTCGATGTTGGCCGTGGTGCCGGTGTTCTGGTCGCTCGCCTCGTACCAGAACGCGTTGGTCACGTACGGGTACGACGCCTTGAGCATCTTGAGCGTCCGGACGAGGTAGTCGCCCTGGGTCGCCTGGCTGACGCCGAGCTCCCAGTTGGCCATGCCCGAGGTGTTCGCGTGCGAAGTCCAGCCGAACTCGGTGAACCAGATCGGCTTGTCGCCGTCGCCGTACTGCGTCATCAGGTTGTGTACCGCGGTGACGTGCGCGAGTTTGTAGATCGTGCCGTCGTCGGCGGTCTCGGGCGCCGCGTTCGACGGGCCCATGTACGGGTGGGTGGCCATGACGTCGAAGCTGCCGTGGATGCCGGCGGCGTAGGCCCTGGCGATCCAGGGCGCGTCGTTCTCCGACGGCCCGCCGAAGACGACCTGCGCGGCCGGGTCGCCGGCGTGCACGGCCGGGTAGGTGGCGCGGAGCAGGGCGGCGTACTGCACCGGGTCGGTGCCGGTCATCGCGTAGGGCTCGTTCGGCTCGTTCCAGACCTCCCACGCGTCGACCTTGCCGGCGTAGCGGGCGGCGGCCCACTTGATCGCGTTGGCGTAGTCGCCGGGGTGGGTCGGCAGGGTGGTCTCGCCGGCGCCGCCGTTGGCCCAGCCCGGGGTCCGCCAGAAGGTCACCAGCAGGTGGAAGCCGTCGGCGTGGATCTCGTTGATGACGCTGTCGGTGAACGGGACGCCCCAGCCCATGTCGTACGACCCCGCGCCGCTCGGCTGCAACATCGCCCAGCCGAGGTCGAGCCGGATCCACTGGGTGCCGGCCGCCTTGAGCTTGGTGAGCACGTCGGTGCGCTGCGCGGCGGTGTACTTCGACCACATTCCGTGAAATTGGACGCCGAACGCGGCCCCGCTGGCAGAATCCGTGGCAGCCTCAGCCTGAGCAGTTACCGAGGCGACCGAAAAGGAGCACGCGAGCGCGGCGACGATGGCGGCGAGCCGGCGGAGTGGGCGGGAGCTTGGCACACTTAGAGCGTCGGTTGCTATGCGTAACCAGTTGAGCACGGAGAGTAATCACTCACCCGAATGATGTAGTGCGGCCCCGCCATCCAGGCGAGCGCGGGTGCCAGCCCACGGAGGAGAGCGAACCGGACATTGGCTGACAACACCCGGGTCGGGCCGGCCGAGATCCTCGACGCCCTGCGGCTGCGCTGGCGGCTGGCCGCTTTGGTGCTGGTCGCGGTTTTTGCCGGGGCCTACGCCTACGCCTACACGCTGCCGAGCCAGTACACCGCCAAGGTCATCGTGTCGCTGACACCGCGCCCCTCAACCGGGGTAGGCGCCAGCGACATCGCTCAGCTGGGCCAGCAGTACGTCGCCTACGTGACTGCTCCGACGACCGTTCGCCGGGTCGCGGACCGCATCGGCGTGGACCGGAGCACGCTCGGTGACGCCGTGGGCGCGGACGTCGCGACCGGCTCGGTCAACCTCACCATCAAGGTGCAGCTGCGCACCCCGCGGACGACCGCCGTCGCCGCGAACGCGCTGGCCGACGCCGTCGTCGCGTTCGCCGGCGGCGACCCCCTCATTTCGGCGCAAGTCGTCTCGCCGGCCACCGTCCCGACCGATCCGTCCAAGCCGCGGCGCAAGCTGATCGCCGGCGCCGGCGGGGTGATCGCCGTCATCCTCGCGACCGCGGTTGCGCTGCTGGTCGAACGCGGCCGGCCCCGGGTGCGGTCCTCGGTCGAGATCGCGACCGTCACCGGCCACGACGTCCTCGGCCGGGTCCCGCTGTCCCGCTCGGTCAAGCGCGGCATCGCCGCGGCGCTGGACGATCCGCTGGTCGGCGGCGCGATCCGCTCGCTGCGGACGGTCCTCGATCACCAGGCCCGGGAGAGCGCGGTCCGGACTCTCGCGGTGACCTCCAGCGTGCCGGGCGAGGGCAAGAGCACCGTCGCGGCATCGCTCGCCTGGTCGATCGCGCGGCTCGACGCCCGGGTACTGCTGATCGACGCCGACCTGCGGCACCCGAGCCTCGCCCGGGTGCTCGAGCTGCCGCCGAAGCCCGGCCTGCTCGAGGTGCTGCGCGGCGAGACCACGCTGGCGCGGGCGGCAACGACGGCGGCCGGCCCGGACGGGCTGGTCGTGCTGCCGACCTCCGGCGTCGCCGAGACCGGGGACCTGCTCGCCCGCAACCTGCACGCGCTGCTGCGCCAGGCCGCGGCCGACTACGACGTCGTCATCGTCGACACGCCGCCGCTGTTGGCCGGCGACGACTCCACCACGATCGCGACGATGTGCGACGCGGTGCTGATGGTGGTCACCAGCGGCCAGCAGATCCGCCGGCTGTCCGACGCGGCCCGCGCGCTGTCCGCCGTACAGGCTCGCGTTCTCGGCGTCCTGCTGAACCGGACCGACGTGCCGTCGTACGGGTACACCTACCGGACCCTGGCAAGAAATGTTGACGAACCCGCCGTGGCTGAGGCCGAGGACGCGCCGGAGCCGGCGCCGGAGCGGATCGAGCCGCGTTCGCACGTCGTCGTGCCGCCGATGCCGGCCTCGGTCCAGCGCCCCCCACAGGCCGCACCGACCCCCTCGGCCGAGCCTGGTGAGCCCGTGATGTCCGATCTTGATAGGCCGAACGAGTGATCTTGGTGTCCTAAGTTCCGGAACCGCTTGCTTGCCCTTGGGGCGAGGTTCAACCTGACGGCGTACGGGACGCATTGATCCGGGCGGTTCCCCTCGGGACAGGGGATCGCGGTCGCCGTAATGGCCGTCCGGGGAGCGAATGGCGAGACCGACCCACCTGTGACCTGAGGGGGTCTCGTGAACGCACGCAGATGGAGAAGTTCGCTCGCCGTCATCCCGGTCGCAACCGTGGCGTGGCTCGGCCTCGGCACCGGCGCGGCCCTGGCCGCTCCGGGCGCGCACGGCCCCGCTGACACGTCCAACGGTGCCGCCGCCAGCGCGGACGCCAACGGTGGCGTCGGCCAGGGCAACGGCGCCGGCAACGCCAAGCACGCGGACACCACGTCCTCGGCGCCAGCCGCCACCGACACGTCCACGGCATCGGCACCCGCGGACAGCGGCAGCGCTACCGCGAGCTCGCACCCGACGGCGGGCAAGGCGGGTACGTCGGGCAACCCGAGCAGCACACAGCCGCTGTCGAAGGCCGACAGCAAGGGCGGCGGCGCGAACAATCAGTGCCCGGGCGGCCCGTACTGCTCGACCCGCGACGGCAGCGCTTCGGGCAACGGCAACGGTGGCGGCAAGGCCGTCGGCAAGCCCTGCGCCGGCTGCGTCGGCAAGGCCGACAACAAGAACCCGAAGGGGCAGAACCCGGGCGGCAGCGACCACAACAAGGGTTACGAGTGCGACGGCAACAACGGCATCGGCAAGACCAACCCGGCGCACACCGGGTGCAAGACGCCCCCGCCGGCCTGTGTCCCGCCGAGCACGCTGGTCAACGGCGTCTGCACCCCGCCGGAGACCTGCCCCGAGGGTGAGCACCTGAGCAACGGGACCTGCGTCCCGGACACCGACTGCGTGCCCACCGCAGCCAACAACAACTGCACCCCGACGACGCCGTGCACCGCGCCCGCCCATGCCGGACCGGACGGGACCTGCGTGCTGGGCGAGAAGCACACCCGCAAACCCGGTACGACGGTCCTCGGGACGAAGACGACCCGGTTGCCGTTCACCGGAGCCTCGGTCGGCTGGATGGCCGAGGGCGGCCTGGCCGCGGTGTCGATGGGCACGCTGATGCTCATCGCCGGCGGTCGTCGTAGGCGCCAGCAGGTCTGACGCCGCCGCACTCCCGCGGGCAATCGCGCGCCTGTTCGCCTAGAAGCGAACGAGCGCGCGATTGCCGTGTGGGGGCGGCGGAGCCACCGGGCAAGGGTCGCGCGGCTTTGCCGTCGCGAGGCGCGCTGAGTATCCTCGTTGGTCGGTCGCGCGGCACCCGCTTGCGCGCGATAGTTCTCCCGCTCTCACGAAGGCTTTCACGTGCGCACGTACCAACCGAAGCCCGGCGACATCCGGCGGCAGTGGCATGTCATCGACGCCACCGACGTCGTCCTCGGCCGGCTCGCGACGCAGGCCGCCCGGCTGCTGCGCGGCAAGCACAAGGCGATCTACGCGCCCCACGTCGACACCGGCGACTTCGTCATCATCGTCAACGCGTCGAAGGTCGCGCTGACCGGCGCGAAGCGGGACCAGAAGATCGCCTACCGGCACTCCGGCTTCCCCGGCGGCCTCAAGCGCGTCCCCTACTCCGAGCTGCTCGACAAGCGCCCCGAGCGCGCGGTCGAGAAGGCCATCAAGGGCATGCTCCCGCACAACACGCTCGGCCGGGCGATGGCCGGCAAGCTCAAGGTGTACGCCGGCCCGGAGCACCCGCACCAGGCCCAGCAGCCCGTTCCGTTCGAGATCACCCAGGTGAGCCAGGTATGACCGAGACCGCCAGCGAAACCCTCGACGACGACTTCGCCGCTGCGGGCGGTGCCGACGACGACGTCGAGACCCCCGCTGCGGTCGAGGAGACGCCGGCGCCGCGCGCGCCCCGGCCCGTCATCGGCGGCCCGGTCGGCGCCACCGGCCGGCGCAAGGAGGCGATCGCCCGCGTTCGCCTCGTCCCCGGCTCCGGCGAGTGGAAGATCAACGGGCGCACCCTCGAGGACTACTTCCCGAACAAGGTGCACCAGCAGATCGTCAACGAGCCGCTGAAGACCCTCGACGTGGCCGACCGCTACGACATCCTCATCCGGGTGCAGGGTGGCGGGGTGTCCGGCCAGGCCGGCGCCGTACGGCTCGGCATCGCCCGCGCGCTCACCCAGACCGACGACGACGCCCGCCCGCCGCTCAAGCGGGCCGGCTTCCTCACCCGCGACGCCCGGGTCAAGGAGCGGAAGAAGTACGGGCTGAAGAAGGCCCGCAAGGCCCCCCAGTACAGCAAGCGGTAGGTCGCACGCTGGACTGCGTTCTCGTCGCCTTGCGGGCTTCAGCCCGCGGCGGCTCCTGCGGCCTTGCCAGCGCACGACCTACCACTCGCTGCCCACTGAGGTGACCCCATGGCACGCCTGTTCGGGACCGACGGGGTTCGGGGGGTCGCGAACGAGTTCCTGACCCCGGAGCTGGCGGTCTCGCTGGCCGCCGCTGCCGTGGCCGAGCTCGGCTCCGGCGAGCGGCCGTTGGTGTACGTCGGCCGGGACCCGCGGCCCTCCGGTGAACTGCTCGAAGCCGCTGTCTTAGCCGGAGCGTTGGCGGCCGGCGCGGACGTCGTACGGCTCGGCGTCGTACCCACTCCGGCGGTCGCGCTGGCCGTCGCCCGGGGTGCGGCGTCCGAGCCGCCGGCCGCGCTCGGCGTGATGATCTCGGCCAGCCACAACCCCATGCCGGACAACGGGATCAAGCTGTTCGGGCCCGGCGGCGGCAAGGTCCCGGACGGCGTGGAGGACCGGATCGAGGCCCGGCTCGCCTCGGCCGCGGCCCGGCCGACCGGCGCGGGCGTCGGGCGGCAGCGGGCGGACCTCGGTGGCCAGACGGATTGGTACGTCGACGCCCTGACCTCGACGGTGGATGTCGACCTCAGCGGATTGCGAATCGTCGTCGACTGCGCCAACGGGTCGGCCGCGCAGGTCGGCCCGGCGGCCTACCGGGCGGCCGGCGCGGATGTGACCGTCATCAACGACGACCTGACCGGCTACCGGATCAACGACGGCTGCGGCGCGACCCACCTCGAGGCGCTGCAGGCCGCGGTGCTCGCCGCAGGTGCCGATGCCGGGCTCGCGCACGACGGCGATGCCGACCGCTGCCTCGCGGTGGATGCCGGCGGTGACGTGGTGGATGGCGACCAGATCCTCGCCGTACTCGCCCTGGGTTTGCGGGAGCAGGGCCGGCTCGCGCACGACGCCGTCGCGGTGACCGTGATGAGCAACCTCGGCTTCCGCCAGGCGATGGCCGCGCACGGCATCACCGTCGAGGAGACGGCGGTCGGCGACCGCTATGTGTTGGAGCGGATGCTCGCCAGCGGGCTGTCGCTCGGCGGCGAGCAGTCCGGCCACACGATCCTGCGCGACTACGCGCCGACCGGCGACGGGGTGCTCACCGGCCTGCACCTGCTCGCTCGAATGGCGTCGACCGGCCGCTCGCTGGCCGACCTCGCCGCGGTCATGCAACGGCTGCCGCAGGCGCTGGTCAACGTCCGGGTGCCGGACAAGCAGGCCGCGCTGGAGACGACCCGCGAGCTGGCGGCGGTCGTCGAGGCCGAGCTGCGCGGCGAGGGCCGGGTGCTGGTCCGGCCGAGCGGCACCGAGCCGCTGCTGCGGGTCATGGTCGAGGCGCCCACCCAGGAGGCCGCCGACAGCGCGGCCGAGCGCATCGCCGCCGCCGTCCGCGCCTAATTGCCTGCTCGCGCGGGTTCGTGATCATGGCGTTGTAGGCGCCGAAACGCCATGATCACCGCGAAAACGGGTCGAAACGCCATGATCACGGACCGGCGAGGGCGCCAGTTAGGCTGGCGGCGTGTGCGGAATCGTCGGGTACGTCGGTGAACAGCCCGCTCTCGACGTCGTCATGCAGGGGTTGCGGCGGCTGGAGTACCGCGGCTACGACAGCGCCGGCGTCGCCGTACTCGGCAGTGACGACGAGCTGAGGATCGCGCGCAAGGCCGGCAAGCTGGCGAACCTCGACGCGGAGCTGGCCGGGACCGAGCTGCCCGGCACCCTCGGCGTCGGTCACACCCGCTGGGCCACCCACGGCGCGCCGACCGACCGCAACGCCCACCCGCATCGCGACTGCAGCGGCGCCGTCGCGGTCGTGCACAACGGCACGCTGGAGAACTTCGCCGAGCTGCGCGAGGGCTTGACCGAGCGCGGCCACAGCCTGTCCAGCGACACCGACACCGAAGCGGTCGCGCACCTGATCGAGGAGCGCTACGACGGAGATCTGGCCGCGGCGGTTCGTGAGGTCGCGAAAGAACTCGAAGGATCGTTCGTGCTCGTCGTGGCGCACCGCGAGCAGCCAGACCTTGTCATCGGCGCCCGCCGCAACCTGCCGCTCGTCGTCGGGCTCGGCGATGGTGAGAACTTCCTCGCCAGCGACGTGACCGCGTTCATCGCCTACACCCGCGAGGCCCGCGCGGTCGACCAGGACCAGGTCGTCGAGCTGCGCCGCGACGGCGTCCGGGTCACCGACCTCGACGGCAACGACGTCGAAGGCGAGACCTACCACGTCGACTGGGACACCGCGGCCGCCGAGAAGGCCGGCTACGAGTACTTCATGCTCAAGGAGATCGACGAGCAGCCGGAGGCGGTCGCCGAGACGATCGGCGGGCGCCTCGGCCGCGACGGCCGGCTCCGCCTTGACGAGTTGGCGATCAGCGACGAGGACATCCGCGGGTTCCAGCAGGTCGTCATCGTCGCGTGCGGGTCGTCGTACCACTCGGGGTTGGTCGGCAAGTACGCGATCGAGCGGTGGACCCGGCTGCCAACGCAGGTGGAGATCGCGAGCGAGTTCCGCTACCGCGACCCGGTCGTCGGCCGCGACACGTTGGTCATCGCGATCAGCCAGAGTGGCGAGACCGCCGACACGCTCGAAGCGCTGCGGCACGCCCGCCAGCAGGGCGCGTGGGTCATGGCGGTGACCAACACCGTCGGGTCGTCGATCGCGCGCGAGAGCGACGCGGTCTTCTACACCCGTAGCGGTCCAGAGATCGCGGTCGCGTCGACCAAGGCCGTGATGACGCAGCTCGCCGCGGTCTACCTCGTCGGCCTGCATCTCGCACAGATCCGCGGCACTCGCGACGGCGACGAGGTGCGATCGCACTACGCCGACCTTGCCGCGATCCCGCGGTTGATCGAGGACACGCTCACCCGGATGGATCCGCTGCGGAAGATCGCTCGCGACATCAGCGATGCCGAGCGGGTGCTGTTCCTCGGCCGGCACGTCGGGTACCCGATGGCGCTCGAAGGTGCGTTGAAACTCAAGGAACTCGCGTATGTCTCGGCCGAAGGCTTTCCCGCCGGCGAGATCAAGCACGGCCCGATCGCGCTGATCGAGCAAGGTACGCCGGTCGTAGTTCTCGCCACCCGGCACGCGTTGTCGCCGAAGCTCGTCACCAACGTGCAGGAGATCAAGGCGCGCGGTGCGCGCACCATCGTCATCGCGACCGACGGCGACGACTCGGTGACGCCGTACGCCGATCATGTGATCCGAGTGCCGGACACGAAGTCGCTGCTGTCGCCGTTGCTCACGCTGGTGCCGATGCAGGTGTTCTCGGCCGAGTTCGCGATGGCCCGCGGCCTCGACGTCGACCAGCCGCGCAACCTCGCGAAGTCCGTCACCGTCGAGTAGCGGGTGGCGATCGTCGGGATCGGCATCGACATCGTCAACGTCGATCGGTTCGTCGCGTCCTTGCAACGCACGCCCGGATTGCGGGACCGGCTTTTCGTTGCGAATGAACGAGATTTGCCGGATGTCTCCCTCGCCGCGCGGTTCGCGGCGAAGGAGGCCGTCGCCAAGGCGCTCGGTGCGCCGGGTGATCTGCGATGGCACGACGTCGAGGTGGTGCGCGACGTTTCTGGGCAGCCCACGTTGCTCGTCTCCGGCACCGTCGAAGCTGCGGCGGCGCGGCTCGGCGCGTCCCGGTGGCATGTCTCGTTGAGCCACGACGCCGGGCAGGCGATCGCGATGGTGGTGGCCGAGTCGTGAGATCCGCGTACGGCGTCGATGAGATCCGCGCCGCTGAGCAGCCACTGCTCGATGCATTGCCGCCGGGCACATTGATGAACCGGGCCGCGACGGCGCTCGCGGTGCGCTGCGCGGCGCTGCTCGGTGGGACGTACGGCGCGCGCGTCGTGCTGCTCGTCGGGAACGGCAGCAACGGCGGCGACGCGCGACTGGCCGGTGCGCAGCTCGCTCGCCGCGGTGCAAGGGTCGACACGGTCGCCGTCGGCTCGCCGCGTGCGGAGGCCGAGCGACTGATCGCCGCGGCGGACCTCGTCATCGATGGCATGGTCGGCATCGGCGCGACCGGTCCGCTCCGACCAGATGCGGCGGCGCTAGCCGAAATTGTCAACAATGCCAACGCAATCGTGGTCGCGGTCGACGTACCCAGCGGGGTCGACGCGTCGACCGGCGAGGTCGAAGGCGTCGCGGTGCGCGCGGACGTCACGGTGACGTTCGGCGGATTGAAGCCGGGCTTGCTGGTGACACCCGGCGCTGGTTACGCCGGTGCGGTCGACGTGGTGGACATCGGGCTCGACCTGCCGGCTCCGACGGTGGCTGCGCTCGATGCGGACGATGTCGCGGCGTTGCTGCCCCGGCCGTCCGTGGACAGCGACAAGTACCGGCGTGGCGTCGTGGGCATCGTCGCCGGCAGCGAGCAGTACACCGGTGCCGCGGTGTTGTGTGTCGGCGGCGCCGTGCATGCCGGCGCGGGAATGGTGCGTTACGCCGGCGTCGCGGCCGCCGCCGATCAGGTCCGGCGGCACTGGCCGGAAGCGCTCGTCACGGCGGATCCGGACGACGTCCTGGCGATCGGCCGGGTGCAGAGCTGGGTGGTCGGCTCCGGCCTCGGCACCGGACCGGAAGCGACCGCGATCGTTACGGCGGTGCTCGGCACCGATGTGCCGGTGGTGCTCGACGCCGATGCGCTCGCCGTCGTCGCGGCGCAGCCACGGCTCGTTGCGGATCGCAGCGCGCGGACGGTGCTGACCCCGCATGCCGGCGAGTTCGCCCGGCTGGTCGGGATGGACCGCGACCACGTCGAGGCGCGGCGGCTGCGATCCGCACAGGACGCGGCGAGCAAACTCGGCGTGACGGTGCTGCTCAAGGGATCGACGACGGTGATCGCGGATCCGTCCGGCCAGACGCGGATCAACACCGCGCAGTCGCCGTACCTCGCGACTGCGGGCAGCGGTGACGTGCTGGCAGGGATCTGCGGAACCCTGCTCGCGGCCGGGTTGAGCGCCCTCGATGCCGGTGCGGCCGGCGCGTTCCTGCACGGCCTGGCGGCATTGCTCGCGGCCGGCGACCCGGCGGCGCCGGTGACCGCCGGCGAGATCGCCGCGACGCTTCCCGAGGCGGTGCGCGTAGTCAGCGGCTGACTAGGTCAAGTGGGCCATGGCGCTAGTCGACACCTATTGCCGTGACCATGACGATCCTGCCCGGCCAGCCGCTCCCCGCGCCGGACGCACCGCCGCCCCCGTCCGCCCCGGGCGGGCGCGGCCCGCGGTTGAGCCAGCGCACGCTCGCTGCGGTGGCCGCGGGTGTCGTCGCGCTCGGTGGTGGCGGCGCATGGTTCGCGCTGCACTCCTCCGGCGGTACCGCTCCCGCGGCCGCCGTGTCGACCCGTCCGGCCGTCCATCACAAGGCTTCGCTGGCGAAGCCGCGCGCGCCGCACACCCGGGCCGACGCGTTGAAGACTGGGACCGCGATCCTCGCCGTACTGCCCGCGCAGTTCCCCGGCTGGAAGGTCGACGGGAAACCGACGATCCAGAACCCGCACGACAACAGCGATCCGGTGAGCCGGTCGATCCAGCAGTGCCTTGCCGGTGCGAGCAGCCGCGGCTACGCGGTCACGTCGCCCGAGGTGACACACACGACGGCGACCCCGTCGTACCTGAGTGTCGACGTGACGCTGGGCTTCGTGCGCAACGCAGCTCGGGCGACCGCGGATCTCGCGGTGCTCGGTCGGGCGAGCGCGCAGCGGTGCATCGCCAAGCAGGTCGTTGGCCGGACCGTGTCGATGGGATCGGGCGCGAGCCTGCGGTTCACGTCGATGAAGCCGCTGCAGGTGCCCGGTCGTGCGGTGGGCTGGGAGTTTGACGGCCAGATCCAGTCGAACGTGATCGGTGGTCAGTCGGTACGGGTCGTGATGCTGGCGACCGTCGACCGAGCGACCGAGATCCTGCTGACCTCGACCGGGCTGGGTGCCGCGCTGCCGCTCTCGGCTGATCTACGGGTGCTGCACGCGATCACCGCGCAGACCCATCGCGTCATCGGTTGACGTTCCACGGTTCAGCGGCAACAACCTGCCCCGCGGAGTCGAGGAAGTACAGCACCACCGACGTACCGCTCACATGCGCCGTCCCGGCGTAGACACCGTTGGGCATGCCGGTGAGTTGTGCCGAGTGGAGCACGGTCTTCGCGCCCGCTGATACGGCGGCGGCTCGCGCCGCGCCGGGTGGCATGACACCCCATCCGGTCACGCTGTCGGCGTCTTCGCTCGTGTCCGCCGGCAGCCATTGGACGGTTGGCATGACGCGGTCGGCTGAGGTGCTGGCCCCGCAGTCCTCCGACACGGTCTTGGTTCGTGCGCCGGGAGCAAGGACGTGCTCGTAGGAGCACCAGCCGTGGTCGGTCCCGGCGTAGTAGATCCCGACGACCCGGTGACTGCCGGCGGGGTCGTAGCGGTTCGATGACTCCTCGAACTCCGCGGTCGCGCTGACCGGCGGTGCGTGGAACACGAGACCGGTGTCGGCCGGCGCGGGCGGCGGCGACTGGGCCTCACTCGAGGTCCCGCCGTGGCCGGTCTCGTGGCCGTCCGCGTCCTTGAACACCCATCTGATCCCCGCGGGACTGTGGGGGACCGGGAGCTGGGCGAAGAAGAGGGCCCGGGGCATGCCGTCTTGCTGGGCAGCGGCGGTGCGAGCCGCGATCGATAGAACGCTTCGAAGTCAGCCGGGCGCGTCTCCACGGTCAGCGCGTACTCCGCCGCGAGCTCCACACTCTTACCAACGCATGGCGGGGCCGAACGTTGACAACCGGTGCTGAGACACTGTTCGCGTGAATCGGTTCGCTGCCGAGATCGACCTCGACGCGATCAGCGCCAACGTCGCCCGGCTCGACCAGGTGTCCGGTGACGCCGCGGTGATGGCGGTGGTCAAGGCCGACGGCTACGGCCACGGCATGCTGCCGAGCGCGCGCGCGGCGATCGCGGGCGGTGCCAACTGGCTCGGCGTCGCGTTCGCCGAGGAAGCCTTGGCGCTACGGGCGGCGGGCATCGACGTACCTCTTCTCGCGTGGCTGCTGTCCCCGACGGACGACTTCGAGTCGTTGGTCCGAGCCGACGTCGACGTCAGTATCAGCGCACCGTGGGCACTCGACCTCCTCGTCGCCGCGGCCGAACGGGCGGGCAGGCCCGGGCACGTGCATTTGAAGGCCGACACGGGTCTCGGCCGGGCCGGTGCGACCCGCGCCGATTGGCCCGACCTCGTCACCGCGGCGGCGAAAGCCGCGGCCGACGGCACCGTCGAGGTGACCGGCGTCTGGTCGCATCTTGCTTACGCCGATGCGCCGACGCATCCGACGATCGCAGCGCAGGTCGCGGCGTTCACGGAGGCACTGGATGTCGCGGATCGCGCCGGCGTCCGGCCGCGGGTGCGACACCTCGCGAACAGTGCCGCGACGCTGTCGTTGCCGGACACGCATTACGACGTGGTCCGCCCCGGCATCGCGGTGTACGGCCTGTCGCCCGGACCCGAGGTGGGTACGGCGACCGAGCTCGGATTGCGGCCGGCGATGACGTTGCGGGCCGAGGTCGCGCTGGTCAAGCGGGTGCCGGCCGGGCAGGGCGTTTCGTACGCACACCGCTATACGACGCAACGCGAAACGACGTTGGCACTGGTGCCGCTGGGGTACGCCGACGGGGTGCCGCGACACGCGACCAACGTCGGGCCGGTGTCGATCGCCGGTCGCCGCTACCGAATCAGCGGGACCGTCTGCATGGATCAGTTCGTCGTCGACGTCGGTGACGACACGGTCGAAGCCGGCGACGCCGCCGTACTGTTCGGGCCCGGTGACAACGGCGAGCCGACGGCCGATGACTGGGCGGTCGCGGTCGGCACCATCAACTACGAGATCGTGTCGCGGATCGGTGCCCGGGTGCCGCGCAGCTACACCGTCGGATCGGCATGAACAAGCGACGCGCGGGCATTGCCGCGGCCGCCACCGCGCTGACCGCGGCGGGCATCGCCGGCGGTGTTGCCGCGCAGCGCCGCGTCGTCGGTCGCGCGCGCAACGCGCCGGATCCGTACGTCGACGAACCGTTCGGCGGCCTGCACTCGGTCGGCCGCACCGTGACCGCGGACGACGGCGTGCCGTTGCATGTCGAGATCGACGGTGATCCGCACGCCGATCTGACCGTTGTGTTCGTGCACGGCTTCACGCTGTCGATGGACTGCTGGTATTTCCAGCGGCGCGACCTCGGCGACCTCGGCCGATTTGTGTTCTACGACCAGCGCAGCCATGGGTCGTCCGGTCGCGGTCCGCGCAAGCATTCGACGATCGACCAGCTCGGCCGCGATCTGTACACCGTGTTGCAGGCGGTCGCGCCGACCGGTCCGCTGCTGCTGGTCGGGCATTCGATGGGCGGCATGACGATCCTCGCGCTGGCCGATCAGCATCCGGAACTGTTCGCGAACCGCATCGCCGGCGTCGCGCTGATCGGCACCGCGGCCGGCGCATTCGCCGAGACCGCATTCGGCATCCCCGGCGTCATCGGCCGGGCGTTACGGCCGGTCGCGCCGGGGGTAATCCGCGCGGCCAACCGTCGGGCGACGCTGATCGAACAAGGCCGCCGGGCCGGCAGTGACGTCGCGTTCATGCTCACCCGGCGGTTCTCCTACGGCGACGCCGACGTGCCGCCGTCGTTGGTCGCGTTCATGGAACGCATGGTCACCGCGACACCGATCGAGGTGATGACCGAGTTCTTCGACACGTTCCTGTCGCACGACAAGCTGAAAGCGTTGCAGGTGTTGCGATCGGTGCCGACATTGGTGCTCTGCGGCGACCGGGATCGGATCACGCCGGTGCACAACAGCGAAGTCATCGCGGACGCGTTGCCCGACGCCGAGTCGGTCGTCGTACCCGGCGCCGGCCACATGGTGATGCTGGAACGGCCTGCGGTCGTGAACGGCGCGTTGCGCCGCCTGGCCGCGCGAAGTCGCCCAGCTGCAGACGGCGCAGACACCGCAGCGACCGCCTGACGTGCGCGGCGTCGATCCCGCCGTCGACCTCATCTCAACTACGGCGGCGCAGTGTGGCTCGCTTGCCGAGTTGGCGGACGTCGTACGCCGTTGCGTCGCCTGCCCGGAGCTCGCAGTGCAGCGATCGTCCGTTGTCGTCGGTGACTTCCCCGTCGGTGCGCAGTTGTTGCTGGTAGGCGAAGGGCCGGGTGCGACCGAAGACGAGGTCGGCCGGCCGTTCGTCGGCAAGGGTGGGCAGTTGCTCGACTCGTTGCTCGCCGAGGCCGGTCTCGATCGGGGGTCGGTCGCGGTCGCGAACGTCGTCAATTGCCGGCCGCCGGGCAACCGTACGCCGACACCGGCGGAGGCCCGGCGGTGCACGATCTGGCTGGACCGGCAACTGCAGTTGTGCGCGCCGTCGCTGGTGGTGACGTTGGGGCTCACCGCGTTGCGCTGGGCCATCGGCTCGGGAGTGCGACTGCGCGACATGCGAGGTGCCGTGCACGAGTGGCGCGGAACCCGGTTGTTGCCGACGTACCACCCGTCGGCGGCGTTGCGGTTCGGTCCTGCCGGTGAGCCGATGGCGATGCTGCGCGCCGATTTGAAGACAGCGGCGAGCGTGCTGTCGTGACGATCGAGGTGCGCGGTGCCGACGACATGCGCCGGCTCGGCGAAGCGATCGCGTCGGTCGCGCAACCGGGGGATCTCGTCGTGCTCACCGGCGAGCTCGGGGCCGGCAAGACGACGCTGACGCAGGGCATCGGCAGCGGTCTGGGTGTCAACGGAGATGTGCTGTCGCCCACGTTCGTGATCGCGCGGGTGCATCGCGGTGGGCGCATTCCGCTGGTGCACGCGGACGCGTACCGGTTGAGCAGTGTCGAGGAGATCGACGACCTCGATCTCGACGCGTCACTCGACGAGTCGTTGACGGTGGTCGAGTGGGGTGCGGGGTTGGTGGAGCGGCTGGCCGGCGACCGGTTAGAAGTCCGGATCGAACGATCGGCGGACGACGCCGACGAGACGCGCTACGTCACGTTGCATCCGGTGGGAGATTCGTGGGCGAGCCGGATCGCCGGCATGGGTGAGGATGTCTGACATGGACGAGTCGTACGTCGAGGTCTCGGTCGCGGGTGATGTCGCGACCGTGACGATGAACCGGCCGCAGCGCCGAAATGCGTTGTCGCACGACATGTTGCGCGCGCTGATCAAGGCTTTTCGAGACGTGGCCGGCAGCGACGCGAGCGGCGTGGTGCTGGCCGCCCGTGGTCCGGTGTTTTCGGCCGGTCATGACTTCGCCGACCTCGCCGGCGCCGACGAAACTCAGGCGCGCGCGATGCTGGAAACCTGCGCCGAACTCATGACGTTGATGCAACAGATCCCGCAGCCGATCGTTGCCCGCGTGCATGGGCTCGCGACCGCGGCCGGCTGCCAACTCGTTGCCAACGCCGACCTCGCGGTCGCAGCGGAGAGCGCGGG
>JAVEEG010000139.1 GCA_030840585.1 Frankiaceae bacterium
GACGTGTTGCCCGGCCACGGCCTGCGGCTCGGCTACTACGCGCAGGAACACGAGACCCTCGATCCGGACGCGAGCGTGCTCACCAACCTGGCTGCGGTCGCGCCGCACCTGCCGGAGGTCGAGCAGCGCAAGGTGCTCGGTTCGTTCCTGTTCTCCGGCGACGTGGTCAACCAGCCGGCCGGCACGCTGTCCGGTGGCGAGAAGACCCGGCTCGCGCTGGCCCGGCTGGTCGTGTCCAGTGCCAACGTGCTGTTGCTGGACGAGCCGACGAACAACCTCGACCCGGCCAGCCGCGAGCAGGTGCTGTCGGCGTTGCGCGGGTACGCCGGTGCGATCGTGCTCGTGACACACGACGAAGGAGCGGTCGAAGCCCTTGCGCCGCAACGGGTTCTGCTCTTGCCGGACGGGATCGAGGATCACTGGAGCGCAGACCTCGCCGACCTGGTGGCGCTCGCCTGATCACGCAGCCGTAAGGTGCCGGCCATGGCCGTGAAGCTCACCGTCGTCTACGGAACTCCCGACGACGCGGAGGCTTTCGACCGCCACTACCACGACGTGCACGCGCCGATCGTCGCGCGCTATCCCGGCCTCGACCGGGTGGAGGTCTCGCGCGTTGTCGGCGGCCCGGGCGGGACGCCGTCGCCGTACCACCTGATCGCGGAGATGTACTTCGCCGACCATGACGCGATGAACGCGGCGCTGTCGTCGGACGCCGGCCGGGAGTCCGGCCGCGACTTCCGGAGCATCGCGCCGGCGGGTTCGTTCATGACGGTCAGCGAGATCGTCGAGTAGGTGGCGCGGGGGCAACCCCTGTCGCGTTCCGGCAACCCGGACAAAAGTGATAGTAGTGATCTCGCGGTCAACAGCGCACGGGACAAATGGAGCACTCGAACCGGAGGTGGCACGGTGGCAGAGCTCAAGAAGGGCACCCGGGTGACGGGAGGCGAGCGCGACCGACTCGCGGCTGACTTGAAACGCAAGTACGACGGCGGCGAGAGCATCCGCGCGCTGGCGTCGTCGACCGGCCGGTCCTACGGCTTCGTGCATCGGATGCTGTCCGAGTCCGGCGCGAGTCTGCGGGGTCGCGGCGGCGCGACCCGGCGGAAGCACTCCTGAGCGACGGGGCCGGCGCTGTGGTGGGGGCACTGGGTGACGGCGGGGTTGGTGACGGCGGGGTTGCGGTCGAGATCGACGGTGCGGTCGCGCGGGTGCGGCTGTGCCGGCCGGACAAGCGCAACGCGCAGACCCCGGACACCTGGCTTGCGTTGGCTGCGGCCGGTGATGCGTTGCCCGACGACGTCCGAGTGGCCATCGTCAGCGGCGAGGGTTCGTCGTTCTCGGCCGGCCTCGACCGGAGCATGTTTGCCGCGATCGGCTCGTGGTCCGATGACGGCGACGCGGCGTTCCTCGAGCGGATCGCGACCTATCAGGCCGGCTTCAGCTGGCTGCGGCGGCCCGAGTTCGTCAGTGTCGCGGCGGTGCAGGGGCACGCGATCGGCGCCGGGTTCCAGCTCGCGCTCGCCTGCGACCTCCGGGTGGCCGCGGCCGACGCGCAGTTCACGATGGCTGAGCCGTCGCTCGGTCTCGTGCCGGACCTCGGCGGCACGCAGGTGCTGGTCGATCTGGTCGGTTACTCGCGCGCACTCGAGATCTGCGCGACCGGGCGCCGGGTCGGTGCCGAGGAGGCTGAACGCATCGGCCTGGTGAATCTCGTCGTACCGCCGGATCAGCTCGATGCCGCCGTCGATGACCTCGTCGCCGCCGTGACCGGCACGGTGCACGGCGCCGTAACCGCGACTAAGTCGCTGCTCCTCGCTGCGCGGGATCGGACGTACGACGAGCAGTTGCTGGCCGAACGGCAGGCCCAGGTGTCGCGCATCCGAGCGCTGACGGCAGGATCAGCGCATGGATCTGACTCTCAGCCCTGAGCAAGAGGCCACCCGGCGCGCGGTCCGCGAGTGGGTCGACGGCGTCGTTGCGCCAGCCGCCATCCGCAACGACCGCGAGGAACGATTCCCGCAAGAGGGTCTCGACGGGCTGATCCGCGACGGCTGGATCGGGCTGACGATCCCCACCGAGTACGACGGCGGCGGTGCGGACCCGTTGACGTACTGCCTGGTCGTCGAGGAGCTCGGCCGCGGCGACGCGAACGTGCGGTCGATCCTCTCGGTGCACCTCGGCCTCGTCGCGGGCTCGATCGCCCGGTGGGGGACCGACGAGCAGAAGCAGCAATGGTTGCCGCGGATGGCATCCGGCGAGGTGCTCGGCTGCTTCTGCCTCACCGAGCCCAACCACGGCTCCAACCCGGCCGAGTTGCGTGCCACTGCGGTGCGCGAAGGCGACGCGTACCGCATCAACGGCTCGAAGATCTTCATCACCAACGGCGACATCGCCGGCATCGCGCTGGTAATGGCCCGCACCGGTGGCGAAGGCGCGCGCGGGGTGTCGGCGTTCCTGGTGCCGTGTGACACACCGGGCTTCACGCCCAAGCCGATTCACGGCAAGTTGGGGCTGCGGTCCTGCGATACGGCGGAGATCGCGCTGGACGACGTGGTCGTACCGGCTTCGGCATTGCTCGGCAACGAAGGCGACGGGATCAAGGTGGCGCTGTCGGCGCTGGACGACGGCCGGATGTCACTCGCCGCGTCGTGCACCGGGCTCGCGCAGGCCGCGGTCGACGCGATGCTGTCGTACGCCGGCCAGCGCGAGCAGTTCGGCCGGCCGATCGCCGGCTTCCAACTCGTGCAGGAACTCATCGCCGACTCCGCGGTCGAGACTGAAGCGGCGCGGATGATGACCTGGCGCGTCGCGGATCTGAAGATGCGCGGCGAGAAGTACACGACCGCGGCGTCGATGGCGAAGTACTACGCCTCCGAGGTGTGCGTGCGCGCGGCCAACAACGCCGTGCAGGTCCACGGCGGCTACGGCTACGTCGACGAGTTCATCGTCGGCAAGCTGCTGCGAGACGCCCGAGTGACGACGCTGTACGAAGGCACGTCGCAGGTGCAGAAGTTGCTGATCGGCCGCGCGCTGACCGGCGTCTCGGCGTTCACCTGACAGGTCAGTCACAGCTTGTTCCCACGCGCGGCTCAGGCTGCGCCGCGAATCTCTACGTGGTCACCGGTTCTCCCGTGGAGGTTCAGATGGACACGCAACGCAAGAAGCTCGGTGCGATCGGCCTGCTCGCCGCCGGTGCGGTTGCCGGTGGCGTTCTCGCCGGGACGTTGACCGCGGGTGCCTCGACGCCGGGTGCCTCGACGCCGGCCGCGACCACGTCGCCGCCCGCGGCTACCAATCCAGGTCCGGGCCGGCCGGGTCCGGGCGGCCCGCAGCCGATGCGCAGCGACGAGAAGCTGGTCACCGGCTCGACGCTGTCGACGCTGACGGCCGAGGCGCTGAAGGCGGTGCCCGGCGGCACGATCATCCGGGTGGAGACCGACGCGGGTGACGGCGCGTACGAGGCGCACATGAAGAAGGCCGACGGGTCGCTCGTGAC
>JAVEEG010000141.1 GCA_030840585.1 Frankiaceae bacterium
CGACGGTGAGCCGATCGCGTGGCCAGGCCAGCAGGTTGACGGCGATAAGCGGCCGGCCGCCCATGGCGTAGATGTCGGACAGCGCATTGGCGGCGGCGATCCGGCCCCAGTCGTACGGATCGTCGACGACGGGAGTGAAGAAGTCGGCGGTGGCGAGGATCGCGGTGTCGCTGGTCTCGTCGATACGTACGGCGGCGGCGTCGTCACCGGAGTCGAGGCCGACGAGAAGTTCGGCGTTGAAGTCGCGCCGGTTGCCGCCGAGCAGGCCGGCGACAATGTCCTCGAGTTCGCCCGGCGGGATCTTGCACGCGCACCCGCCGCCGTGCGCGAACTGCGTGAGTCGCGGGGTGTCGGCGACGAATGTCACGGGAGCAAAGCCTAGGCTCGTGGCCCGTGGCGAAGACCGGCAGGCAACCGGGCGGACCCCAGGCCGGGCGGCCGGGGGAGGTCCGGCTGGGCGCGTCCATCGCGGCGCTCGTCGCGCTCGCGCTCTACGCGACACTGCCGAGCCAGTTGCTGAGCTGGGCTCGCTTCGTCGTACCCGGCGTCGAGCTGCTGTTGCTGGTGCCGTTGATCGCGGCCAACCCGGTCCGGATGGATCGGCAGAACCGCGTGCTGCGGTCGATGTCGATCGCGCTCGCGGGGCTGCTCGTGCTCACCAACAGCGGCGCGTTCGTGACGCTCGTGCATGAGCTGGTGGCGGGTGGCGCGAAGAAGGGGACGTCGCTACTGCTGGCTGCTCTGCAGGTGTGGTTGACGAACATCATCGCGTTCGCGTTGCTGTACTGGGAGCTCGATCGTGGTGGCCCGGTGGAGCGGGCGAAGGGCGATCGGGCCGACTTGCCGCCGGCCGACTTCCGGTTCTCGCAGGACGAGAACGACGACACGGTGCGCGAGGTGGCGCTGCGGTCGTCGAAGCTGAGCGACTGGCGGCCGCGGTTCGTGGACTACCTCTACCTGTCTACGACGAACAGCACCGCGTTCAGCCCGACCGACACGATGCCACTGTCGCCGCGGGCGAAGCTGCTGATGTCGCTGGAGTCGATCGAGGCGTTGCTGGTGTCGGTCCTGGTGATTGCGCGAGGGATCAGCCTGCTGAAGTGAGCGCGGTCTGCCAAATCTCTTCGAGTGGCCAGGTGTCGGTCGCCGTACCGTTGGGCCCGGGGCCTGCGTCGTAATGGACGACGAGGCGGCTGAACAACGGCCGCCCGCCGTATGCAGCGACGTGGCGGGGCCGGTCGAAGACCGCGTGGACGTGCCACGACTTCCCGGCGTCAGGCCCGTGGGTGATGGTGACGCGGCCGTGCGCGGTCGCCGACGTGGCGGTCCACGTATTCCAGATCGGCTCGATCTCGTAGCCGGCGTCACCGCAGTTGGGCGTCCACCAGTCCGGCGTGACCTCCGGGCCGAGGCAGGTAGGTACGGCGACGCCGTTCGGATCGGCGACGGGTTTCGCAACGGGTGTCGGCGTGGGCGTCGGCGTTGGCGCGACTCGCACGGTGTCGCTGGATGCGGCGTGCCTCGGTTGATCGGCGCAGCCGGTGATGACGGTCAGCAAAGCGATCCCGGCGAGGGCAGTGCGCATCGTGTTCGCTCAGCAGTACTTGTAGCCGGAACCGTTGGACGTCCAGGCGCACTTGTCCGCGAGAACGCCGGCCGCGTTGCGGAGGTACGCGGTGTCGCCGGTGTTGTTCCAGACATGCCAGCCGAGGCCCCAGTAGCGAAGGGTGCTGGAGTTGGTGCCCTTGCCGGTGTGTACGACGACGGCCTTGCCCGCGCCGAGGCTGAACGTGCCGAACTTGTAGATGTGGTTCTGCGCGTCGCGCAGGGTCCAACCGGTCAGCGAGACGCTGCGGGTGCCGAGGTTCTTGACGACGACGTACTCGCCGTTGACCGAGGTGTTCGCGGTCGTGTCGGTGCCGGGCGCGTTGTACTGGATCCGGCCGAGTTGGATCGTGCTGGCGGCGTTTGCGTCGGGGATGGCGAGTGACGTCCAGGCGGCGAGGGCAAGGAGAACTACGGCGAAGCGGCGCGGCATGGACGTCAGTCTGCGGCAGCCGCATCCGTTGCCGCAGGCATATGCCCGAATCGTCTAGTAGCCGCGGCGGCGGCGCCGGCGGCGCTGTTTCAAGACGCGGAGCAGTTTGCGGAAGAGCATGCCCCCATCATGCCGCCGCCCGGCCCGGGCCGTTGCGAGGGTCCTCTAGCCTCGGTTCGGAGGCGTATCTGTCCTGGTGGGCGGCGCGGTCTTCAAAACCGTTGAGCGGCAGTCACTGTCGCTGGTGGGTTCGATTCCCATCCGCCTCCGCCACCTGCCGTTTTGCTCTGCACGGCGCCTCCTGACGACGGCGCCGAACGACTAGATGATCTCCGCGTGCCATAACTCCGGAGAGAGCGGGTCCAGAACTGGCACTACCGGTCGGTCCGCAAAGACGCGCAGTCCCACTTCGTCCTGTGGGTGAGTAACGCCTGACCTGCGAACGTCGCGTCTTGCGACTTGACTGTCTGAGCCTCCAGACGGAAATGCTCCAGTCGGGCGTCGACGGACGCCCACCGGGACGGACGGGGGTACGGCGATGACGACGGCAACGCTGAGCGTGCAAGCAGTGTTTCAGTTCGACGGCGAGACGACGACGCCGGAGCTGGCCGCGGCGTGGCTGGCCAAGTTCCGACAGCTGACCGTTGCCACGGCCTCGGCCAACGCACCGGCCGCGCCAATGGCGGCCGGGACCAACGGTGAGGACCGCGTGGTCGCGCAGCTGCGCCGACTGACGAACGCGACGCCGGCGTTCCGCGACCGCGTCGAGCGCCTCCACGCGACCCTCGCCGAGATCGGGTTCACGCCCACGCTGCCGGAGCCGCGCAAGTCGAACCGGGTGCCGAGCTACCTCTCCTACGTCGACCCGGTCGACGGCCGAAATGTCGGCAACATCAACAGCACGACGTTCTACTTGATGCGCCGCGAGCTCCGCGACGAGCTCGCCGGCCAGCCGCACGTCGCGGTCGACAGCCGATACGCCCACGTGACGCTCGCCAGTGACGACGCGGTCGATTTCGTCATCGACCTCGCGCGCCGGCTGAAGAAGTAGCCCTGCCTACCTCCGGGCCGCTCACCGACGCATCGAGTGGCCCGTTCACCTGGTCGCCGCCGGCGCCGTCGACCCGGAGCCCAGCCTGGACGGGGACTATCCCACCGGCAGCCGGCACCGGCCCATGACGGCCGTCGGAGGCGACCCGCACCTGGTCGGGCAGGCGGCCGCCAAGGCCGCCGTCGCGACCGTCCTCGATCGCATCGGCCACACCGACCAGCGCCTGCCCGGCGAAGCACGCCGTGCTCGCGCTGCGGCCATCTCCCAACCGTCCGGCGCCGTTCGACGTGGCGAACGCCGGCGACATCCGCTGGCACCCAGCCTGGCCGCCGCTGGCTGACTGCCCCACATGCGCTGACGCATGACCACCGACATCAAGAGCGTCGTGCTTTCCGCGGCCGCACACGAAAGCATCCGCGAGCACGCGCCAGAATCGGCGGACGGGCGCGAGACCGGCGGCATCCTTCTCGGTCACCTCCGCGGCGACGTCGCCAACGTCGAGCATGCCGGCGACGCCGGGCCGAAGGCGGTGCGAACGCCGACCTTCTTTCTCCGCGACCTGCGGCACGCATAGCAGCTCGCCGACGCCGCCTTCGCCGCGGACGGCAGCCAGTGGATCGGCGACTGGCACACGCATGTCGATGCCGCACACGCGCCGAGCCGACGAGACATGCGCTCCTACCGCGAGCTGCTCCACGACGCCGAACTGCAGTTCACGACGTTCATCTCCGTCATCGTCACCGTGACCGAGACCGGAATCCTCGCCGTCGCCTGGGTATGCGACTGCGCGGGCGCGACCGCCGTGCCGGTCACCGTGGCGAAACCCGCACCAGATGGCAAATACTCGACGACGACAGGACGACAGCCGTGACCGAGACCCCGACCGACAAGCGGCTCGACCTTGCGGAGGCCTTCCGCGCGCGCCAGCAACAGCTGGAAAGCGATCTCGGCTTCGGCCGCACTGTTGCCTCACATCCGGGCACGCTCGGCGACGCGACCGAGCTCGACTGGCTCGGCATGCGAGCGACTTCCTGCCCCGTCGTTACGGCGTCCAGAAGGCGTTTGTCGTGGACGTCCACGGAAGTTTGAGCGATCAGCTCGACATCGTCATCCACGACCGGCGGTACCCACCGCTGCTGTTCGAGGTCGGCGGAGCCCACTTCATCCCCGCCGAGAGCGTCTACGCCGTCTTCGAGGTCAAGCAAGACATCAGCAAGCGCCACATCAAGTACGCCGGCGACAAAATCGCGTCGGTGCGCCGACTCGATCGCACCAGCGTCGGATTCCCGACCGCGACTGGGCCCGCTGAGCGCCGAGAACCCCAACGCATCCTCGGCGGCTTGGTGACTCTCGACAGACGCCTGGCTCGACGCCGCAACTTGCTGGCCAAGCACCCGGAACTACTCCGTCAGGAGGTTCAGGTGTTAGTCCTCGTCGGTCGGTGGCGGGGGAGGGGCCTGCTCAGATTCCGTGGGGGGCGCGCTGTGATCTGCGATCTGATGCCCCTTCTCGAACTCCGGCCGCAGTGCCTTGTCCTCGCGTTCCGGCTGCTCGCTCAAAGTAACTCCCTCTCACGCATCGGCTGACCCAGTCGACGGTACGCCCTCCGTTTCGGCGATGTCGGATAAGCCCTTCCTCGTGGGAGAGTTTCAACGTCCGAATGACCGTGCCGAAGGGATTTGGTGATGCCGACTACGGTCGTCGGGCTCCTTGTGTTCGTGCTGTTGCTCGTCCCCGGACTGGCCCATCACCTGATTCTCGAGCGACACGGCAGCACCCGGAGGCTCTCGACTTTCCGTGAAACGGTCGCTGTCGCGTTCGTCTCCGTCCTGTCGCTCGGCGCCAGCCTCGGTGGGTTCGCTGTCATCCGCACACTCTGGCCGTCGGGCACGCCCGACGTAGGTAGCTTGATCCGATGCCCGCGGCCGTACTTCAACCAGCATTACGGCCGAGTCTTTGCGTGGGCCATTGGGCTGCTCGCGCTCGCGACTGTCCTGGCGGTGCTCGCGGCGTCGCCCAGGTTCCGGAGGCTGCTCGGGTGGTTCCGAGCCCGCAAGGTTGTCAAGTGGATGCTGCCACCGCCTCGAAGTAACTTTGCGAGTGGCTGGACGCAACTGTTCGAGATCGATCGCCCGGACCACCTGCGGGCTTACGTCGGTTGCACCTTGGACGACGGAACCTACTTCGGTGGCTGGTTGAGGTCATGGAACCGTGACAGCGAGGACACGCCTGACAGAGAACTAACGCTCACCGGAGCCATCACATACAAGCGCGGCAAGAAGGCGGTGATACTGCCTGACGTCAAGGGAATGATCCTCAGCGCGAGACAGATCCATTCGCTGCGGGTCAGCTACTTGCGTCCCGACGTGGACGTTTCGAAGACAGTCCCGACGGAGCCGGCTCGGTCAGCAGCCAAGAGGACAAAGTAGAGCCGTAGGGACGGTAGGTCTCCGAGCGACGGACCGCGTCATCACATCCTGTCAACAGCCCCGAGCAATCTTTCAATGATCAGGTCTACGTTCACTCGCGCCTCCCCGCCCGCTGGAGCGTTCGCATAGAGCCGTTCGAGGAGCGCGACGATGCGCAGCGTGTGCGCCCGACGGATCAGGATCGATGCCGCGTCCAGTGCCTGTCGCGCCTGCACCTCAGTGATACCGGCAGCCAGTGCCGCCACCGCGACGGCGCGCTCGTCGAGCTCCTTCGGGGAGCGATTTACGTCGTTCATCCACTCGACGCTAGTGCCGCCGACTGCCAAGAGGCCCTGGCTTCGTGTTTATCTGCGTCCACAGAGCCGGCGTCGCGCCCAGCAGTTGCTCCATTCGCGTGCCATTCGCGTGCCATTAGCAGTGGCACGGAAGGATCAGCAGGGGAGAGCAGCGGACAACTCACTAGGCCTCTGACCTGCGGAAATGCTTTTTCGGCCAGGTCAGCGATGTCCGTTTATCAAGCTTCAAAACCGTTGAGCGGCAGTCCCTATCGCTGGTGGGTTCGATTCCCATCCGCCTCCGCCATCCTGCGGTATTGCCCTGTACGACGCCTGCCGGCGGCTGCCTCAGAGTGCTAAGTGATCTCCGCGTCCCCGCGTGCGATTGCGATCCCACACGGGGACGCGAGATGCGGACATCGGCGCTGCGTCGTGCTCGCTTCGCCACTCTTAGCTTCGCGACCTATGACGACTCCGGCCTACTGTCTTGTCGTCGGGTCAACAACAGTGACGCGACCGGATTCATCCACGCGAATGCTCGAGTCGCTGCTGGTCAGCCTGATGGTCGGAGTACCAACGAGGGAAGCGGTCGAGATCAACTCGTATGGACGAGGCTCGTTCACCTTTCGCCTCAGCGATTCCAGTTCCTTCGTCAAGTTCGTGAGTTGCGCCGAGAGGTGCTTGGGATCAATAGTGGGCGCAGCGGCGAGTGCCGCGAGCGCATCACGTAGCGAATCCATTTGATCGTTTAGTTGACGCACCTCGGTGTTGTACGCCCTTCGAGCTTCAAAGATTTGTACCGCCTGCACCTCGGCGGGGAGCACCTCCTGCCAGTCAGACACCGCATCCTCCAGCACGCGAGCATGTTGATCTACGAGCTCGTGCAGACTCTGGAGCGCTTCGTCTTCGGCTGCGGTTAGCTTTCGCGCAGCCTTTCGCCTGCGGTCGATTGCCTGGAGAACAGCATCTGCAGAGTCCCGCGCTGCCAGAACGCGGCGCAGGGCGGGTCGCGCAAGCTGCTGAAATTGGCTCTGAGTCTGACGCGCTGCGTAGAAGGCGGACGCCATCCACGAAAGCGCAGCTCCGACCACCAGTGTGTAGATGCCGAAGAACAGTTGTTCGAGCTGCGTCAGAGGTTTCGCCGTGTCGTCGGCCCGATCAACGAAGTGCACACCCAGCCAAATCGCAAGAGTGAGGCCGGCAAGTGACATCAGGACGGGGATGGCGCGCCACGTCGCA
>JAVEEG010000192.1 GCA_030840585.1 Frankiaceae bacterium
CGAGACGCTCCGGCGTACACCAGCAGTGGTACGCGCGACCGTCGGCGAGCAGTCGCTCGACGTGCGGGCGGTACGTCTCCAGCCGCTCCGACTGCCGGTACGGCGCGAACGGCCCACCGCGGTCCGGGCCCTCGTCCCACTCCAAGTCGAGCCAGCGCAACATGTCGTAGATCTGCTGCTCGCTGTCCTCGCGGTAGCGCGCGCGGTCGGTGTCCTCGATCCGCAGCACGAACTGTCCGCCCTGCTGCCGTACGAATGCGAGGTCGAACAACGACACGTACGCCGTACCGACGTGCGGGTCACCGGTCGGCGACGGCGCGACCCGCAACCGAACGGGTCCGCTCATCGCGCGACCACGGGGTTGCGCAGCTGGCCGATCCGCTCGATCTCGACCGTCACTTCGTCGCCCACCTGCATCGGCCCGACACCGGCCGGGGTGCCGGTAAGGATCACGTCGCCCGGCAGCAGCGTCATGCACGTCGTGATGTACGCGATCAGGTCGGGGATCTTGTGCACCAGTTGCGACGTGCGACCCTTCTGCTTGACCTCACCGTTGAGCCGGGTCGACACGGCGACGTCGGCGACGTCGATGCCGGTCGCGATCCACGGCCCCAGCGGGCAGAAGCTGTCGTACCCCTTCGCCCGCGACCACTGCCCGTCGCTCGCCTGCTGATCCCGCGCGGTCACGTCGTTCGCGCACGTGTACCCGAGGATGACGTCATTCGCCCGCGACGCCGGCACCTCCCGGCACAACCGCCCGATGACCACGGCCAGCTCGCCTTCGTAGTCGACCCGGGTCGACGACGATGGGTACGCCACCGGATCACCGTCGCCAACGACCGCGGTCGACGGCTTGAGGAACAGCAGCGGCGCCTCCGGCACCTCGCCGCCCATCTCGCTCGCGTGCTCGGCGTAGTTCTTGCCGATCGCGACGACCTTGCTCGGCAGCACCGGTGCGAGCAGCCGCACCCTGCTCAGCGGGTGCCGGACGCCGGTGAACTCGATCGCGCCGAACGGATGTCCGGCGATCTCGGCGATTTCGATCGAGTCACCTGTGCCCTCGACAATGCCGAACGAGACCTCGCCCCCGACCGAATACCTCGCGATACGCACCCGGCCACCCTAGCCAGCAACCGGCGCGACCGCCCCCGAGTTACCCGCCGAGTGGAGCGGCGACCGCGACCAGCTTCGCCGTGACGTTCGCGCCGTACGGAACCAGCACGTTCGTCGGTGTCGCCATCGGCACCTCGAACCGCCACTGCTGGCCGTCGACCTCGTCGGTGTTCTTCGGCCCGAACGTGTTGTCGCTGTCCTGGGTGAAGAAGAAGTGCACGCCGTGCTCACCGATCGCACCGGAGAACGGCATGATCTGCCACGGCGGGACCGCGCTGTTCGCGGTCGGGTCGCCGTTCACCGCGAGCGCCGGCTGGCACTTGAAGTCGCTGAACGCAGTCGGTCGCGGGAACGTCTGCCATTCGGGGTGGTTGTCCCAGTACTGCTGCCAGTACGCGAGGTAGCCGGCGTGCACCCGCGGGTCGGTCGAGGTCTCCCCCGGCCACGGCCGCGGGGCCGGCGCGTCACCAGTGCCGTCGTCGAAGCAGGCGTCGTCGCGGTAGTACGGCACGGCGGCAGCGTTGCCGGCGGCGGCGGTCGCACCGGTCAGCTCGAACTCGTAGACAAGACCGAAGCCCTTGCCGGCGATCTCCTCCGGGTTGTTCATCGCCGAGCACACGGCGAACGTCGGGTCGCAGCTGTTGATCTCGACGTTCTGGCCAGTCACCGGCAACTGGTCGAACTCACCGATGCTGTTGTCCGGCTGGCCGTCGATCGCGACACCGTTCTGGTTCTTCAGGTTGTAGTACGTCGTCGCGACGCCGGGCCGGTAGGACCAGTCGGTGTACAGCCCGTCCGCGGGGATCGGGTGCACCCGCACGTGGTACGCGTACGTGTCCGCGTCGCGGTAGTACGTCTCGGTCTTCGTCACGTTGGTGCCGGAGTCAGCGCCCCACACCTCGCGGATGCCGCGGACCGGGCCGACCCGCCAGCCGAGCAGCGCGGAGTTCATCTCCCAGTTGACCTGCTCGTCCTCGAAGCCGACCAGCGACACCGACGAGTCCGGGCTCTGCTGGAACGCGCGGCCCTTCCAGCGAGCAATGACGTTGGCGCCGTACTGCTTGCTCTTCCCGTGCGTGACCGGCTTCGCCACGCGCAGCGAGTTGACCAGCCAGCGGCCGAGGGTGCCCAGCTCGTATGTCGAGGTGCGGACGGTGAACCCGTCGCGCGGGTTGCGGTCGGTCGATGGCCGGGCCACCCCGTCCGCGGTCGTGATGCCGCCGTCGTTGCCAGCCGACGTACGGCAGACCGTGCCGGGCAGGTTCGGTCCGTAACCGGTGTTGGAGATGCCGATCGCGTCATTCGCGCCGTGCGCGTAGGAGTAACGATCGATCCACTCCTCCGAGTCGGCGGTGCGGCTCATCTGCACGTACCCGTTGCTCGCCGTGTACGACGACCCGCCGGCCTTGGTGAACAGGTAGACGAACCGGACCGTCGAGGGGTCGAGCGGGTCGGTGATGGTCACCATCTCGCCGTTGCTCGCGCCGGCCGGTGCGGCCTGGCCGGTCGGGGCCTGCCCGCCCGCGTCGCCGGCCTGGAACGCGAGTTCGTCGTCGGTGTCGAACAACGGCTGCGGGTCGGCCATCGAGGTCAGGTAGCTGCTCGCGGTCTCCTGCGGGCCGAACGACAGGAACCCGGCCGACTTCGCCTGGTTCACCTCGTCGGTATTCGCCGCGAACCGTGACGCGCACTCGCCGAACATCTTCTTCCAGGACTCCTCGCCGATGCTGTGGGTGCCGTCGCCGCCCCACGCGTAGGTCAGCTCTTCGTCGGTGCCGGAGTAGAACGAGAACGACGACCGGCCGTTCGCGAGGAAGTACGGGAATCGCTCGTCGACCTGCACCCGGATCTCTTTCCAGGCGCCGTCGACCCAGGAGTACGCCGCGACCGTCGACGGGTCGACGGACTTGATCGCCGGGTTGACCGGCGGTACCTCGACGGTGCCGTTGTGTGCGGTCCGGGCGTTGTCACCGATCTGGTTCGTGCTCTTGTTCGTCCCGGCCGGGTACGTCTTGCCGAGACCCTCGGCCGGGGCCTGGGCCCACTGCGGGATCTGCGCGCCGGTCAGCACGACCGGAGCGGCGTCCCGGGCGACACCGAGCGGGCCGCTCGCGGCCGCCTTCGGCGCCGGGTGCCCAGAGAGGGCGGCAGCGGGTACGGCGGCGGCAATCAGGGCAGCCACGGACAGGGTTGCGGACATGCGGGCGCGCACGGCGAAGAGACCTCCGGGTCGAGTCGTCGTAGTGCCCAACGACGCAGCGCCCCCGAAGTTGCGTTGCAGTCAGCCGGCGGCGCGGAGCAAGCCGAAGGTGTACGCCGCGTCCAGCGCCTCCCACGAGGCCGCGATCACGTTCTCGTCGACGCCGACGGTGTCCCACTCACGCTCGCCATCGGAGGTGCGCACCAGCACGCGCGTGACCGCGTTGGTGCCGTGCGCGCCTTCGAGGATGCGGACCTTGTAGTCGACCAGCTCGAACTCGGCGAGCTGCGGGTGCGCGCGCTCAAGGGCCTGCCGCAGCGCGCGGTCGAGCGCGTTGACCGGGCCGTTGCCCTCGCCGGTCGCGACCACCCGCTCGCCCTTCACGTACAGCTTCACGGTGGCCTCGCTGACCGGCGCGGTGCCGTCGGCGCGCGACTCGGTGATCACGCGGTAGGACTCGAGGCTGAAGTAGCGCGGCGGGGTGCCGTCGACCTCCTCCCGCAGCAGCAGCTCGAACGACGCTTCGGCCGCCTCGAACGAGTAGCCCGCGGCCTCCATCTGCTTCACCCGCTCGATCACCCGGCCGACGATCTCGCGGTCGACCTCGATGTCGAGTGCGCGGGCTTTGAGCTCGACGCTCGCCCGCCCCGCCAGCTCGGACACGAGCACTCTCATGTCGTTGCCGACGATCGCCGGATCGGTGTGCTGGTACAGATCCGGATCGACCTTCAGCGCCGACGCGTGCAGCCCGGCCTTGTGCGCGAACGCGCTCGCCCCGACCCAGGCCTGGTGCGGGTCCGGCGCGACATTCGCCAGCTCCGCGATGGCATGGCTCACCCGGACCAGCTCGGCCAGCGACCCGCCGGGCAGCACCCGCCGGCCGAGCTTGACCTCGAGCCCGGCGACCACCGAGAACAGATCCGCGTTGCCGGCTCGTTCGCCGTAACCGTTCGCGGTGCCCTGCACGTGCGTCGCGCCGGCCTCGACCGCGGCGAGCGAGTTGGCGACCGCGCACGCAGTGTCGTTGTGGGCGTGGATGCCGACGCGTAGCCCGAGCTGTACGACGCTGTCGACGACGTCCGCGAGCCGGCCCGGCAGCATCCCGCCGTTGGTGTCGCACAGCGCGACGACCTCGGCGCCCGCGTCGTACGCGGTCCGGACCACGGCGAGCGCGTAGTCGCGGTCGAGAAAGTAGCCGTCGAAGAAGTGTTCGGCGT
>JAVEEG010000193.1 GCA_030840585.1 Frankiaceae bacterium
AGTCGTCTCCCAGTTGGGCATCAGCCGCAGCGAGCCCTCCAGGAAGAAGATGTAGAAGTCCGGTTGCGAGCCGGCCGAGACCTGCGAGGGGTTGTACGGCCCGTACAGCCACACCGGGTTGATCTGCAGGAACGCCGACATCAACGTGAGTACGCCGAAGACCAGGAACAGGAAGCCCGTCGTCTTCAGCATGAACGTCGGGAAGAACACCGTCCCGACGACGTTGTGCTCGGTCTTGCCCGGTCCGGGGAAGTCGGTGTGCTTCTGGTGCCAGATCATCATCATGTGCGCGCTGAACAGCGCGATGATGATGCCCGGCACGAGCAGCACGTGGATCACGAACAGCCGCGGGATGAAGTCGACGCCGGGGAAGTTGCCGCCGAAGACGAGGTACGCCGCGTAACTGCCGACAAGTGGGATCGACTCCATGACGGAGTACGCGATCCGGATGCCGGTGCCGGACAACAGGTCGTCGGGCAGCGAGTAACCGGCGAAGCCTTCGAGGATCGCAAGGATCAACAGCACGGTGCCGACATGCCAGTTGAGCGTGCGTGGCTTGCGGAACGCGCCGGTGAAGAACACCCGGAACAAGTGCGTGATGATCGCGAGCACGAACAGCAGCGCGGCCCAGTGATGGATCTGCCGGACCAGCAAGCCGCCGCGCACGTCGAACGACAGGTGCAGCGTCGAGGCGTACGCGTCGGTCATCGCGACGCCGCGCAGCGGGGCGTACCTGCCGTGGTAGATGACCTCTTGGCTGGACGCGTGGAAGAACAGGGTGAGGTAGACGCCGGTCAGCAGCAGGATGATCAGCGAGTACATCGCGATCTCGCCGAGCAGGAACGACCAGTGGTCCGGGAAGACCTTGTTCATGCTCCGGCGCAGGAAGCTCGCCGAGCCCAGCCGGTCGTCGACATAGCGCAGCCCGCGCTTGGCGGCGGCCTCGGCTTGTGCGCTCATCTCACCCACGCTCCCAGTAGCTCGGGCCGACCGGCTGGTTGTACGGCGCCTTCGCGATGAAGTACCCGTCCGAGTCGATGTCGAGTTGCAACTGCGGCAGGTTGCGCGCCGCCGGTCCGAAGATGACCTTCGCGTCGTTGGCCATGTCGAACGTCGACTGGTGACACGGGCAGAGCAGGTGGTGCGTCTGCTGCTCGTACAGGCTGATCGGGCAACCGGCGTGCGTGCAGATCTTCGAGTACGCGACGTGGTCGTTCTTCGACCAGGCCCGCTCCTTCTTCGACCGGATCTCGTTCGGCGCGAACCGGATCAGCATCGTCGGCGCGAGCGCGTGCTCCTCCGGCTTGCCGAAGCCTTCCGGCATCACGGTCTTGATCCCGCCGATGTCGAGGTCGCCGAGCTTGATCGGCAACTTGGTCTCGACGTCGACCAGCCGGACGCCGGCCTTCCAGCCGGCCTTGCGCAGGCTGTTGCGCGGCATCGGGCCGAGGTCCCAGAGCAGTAACAGCGCCGGAACGGGGAGCAGCGACATCGCGCCGAGCAACGACCGGCGCAGGATCGGGCGCTGGCCGAGACCGAGGGTGGTGACGCCCTTGATGAATGTGTCCTCGGCGAGCAGCTCCTCTTCCTCGGGCGAGTAGGGGTTGTGCCGTTCCTGCACCGCGAGGTCGTGCGGGATGAGCCGCTTGGCCCACAGCACCATGCCGGCACCGACCGACAGCAGCGCGATCGCCAGCCCGCCGCCGAGGGCGAAGTTCATCCACTGGCCGAGCCGCTCGTGCTCGGGAATGGCGAAGAACGCGACGCAGACGCCGATCGTCGCGAGGGTCGCCAGCCCGAACAGCGCCGCGACCAGCAACTCGGCGAACTTGTCCTCGCGCGGATCCAGCGGCTCGCTCGCACCGTGCTCGCTGTCCGGCAGGAAGTGGGTGCCTTCCTCGTCGCCCGGCCGGGTCAGGTGCGCCTCGGCCGCGGCTTCCGCCGCCGGCGTTCCCTCGGTCCGGCGCCGGCCGACCTTGCGCCGTGGCCGGACCGCATCCGGTACGTCGGCGGCCATGTTGCCCCGGCGCAGGACCTCGCCTTCGATCTCGGTCGCCGACGCGCTGCTCGATCGTTGCCGCGGCGCGCCGCTGGTCGACACCGGGTGCTTGAGCCGGCCGAACACGCTGCCGGCCGCCTCGGCCGCGGTCTTCGGCGGCTCCTGCGGCTCCTCGGGGGTGGTGGTCTCGTCGGTCATGACCGCGTCCCGATCCACAGCGAGGCGATCACGCACCCACCCAGCCCGACAAGGATGCCGGCCAACGTTTCGGAGACCGGACCGATCCGGCCGAGGCCGGCGCCGCCCGGATCCGCCTGCGCGCGGATCGACTTCACGTACTTGATGATGGCGAGTTTTTCGTCCGGCGTAATGGTTTTGTCGCCGAACACCGGCATGTTTTCCGGCCCCGTCACCATGGCTTCGTAGATCTGCGTGGGGGTCGCTTCGGCGAGGCTCGGCGCGTACTTGCCGTAGGTGAGCTCACCGCCGGCGCCGACGAAGTTGTGGCACTGCGCGCAGTTGGTCCGAAACAGCGATCCGCCGTACGCGACGTCAGCGTCCTGGTAGCCGGTGACGTCGGGGATCGGCGGGCCGCCCGGGCCGAGCGACGCGATGTACTTCGCGACCTGGTGGATCTCGGCCTCGGTCATGACCGGCTGCTTGCGCGGCGCCTGCGCGCTGTGGTGCTGCAGCGGCATCCGGCCGGTGCCGACCTGGAAGTCGACTGACGCCTCACCGACGCCAATCAGGCTCGGCGCCCGCTGGCCGCCTTCACCGTTGAGCCCGTGGCAACTCGCGCACGAGTACTTGCTGAACAGCTGCCGGCCCGCGATCACGTCCGGATCGGACGACGACGCGGCGGTGCCGCGCGGTGCGAGCACCGAGTAGAGCAGGGTCAGCAGGCCCAGCGCGACGAGCACGATCAACGCGCTCGCGACACGCCGTCGCCGCCCGCCCGCGCTCGGGGCGGCCAGCGTCGATGAGGTCACGGGTCGCCTCCGTTACTTGATCAGGTAAATGATGGTGAACAGGCCGATCCACACGATGTCGACGAAGTGCCAGTAGTACGACACGACGATTGCTGACGTCGCCTGCGCCGGCGTGAACTTGCCGTACGTCGTGCGCAGCATGAGGAAGACGAACGCGACCAACCCCATCAGCACGTGCAAGCCGTGGAAGCCGGTCGTGAGGTAGTAGACCGAGCCGTAGGAGTGCGTGTTCAGGCCGAAGTCGTTGTGCACGAAGTACTCGAACGACTGGCCGCCGATGAACACCGCGCCCATGAAGAACGTGACCGCGAACCAGAACCGCAAGCCGCCGGGGTCGCCGCGCTCGGCCGCGAACACGCCGAGCTGGCAGGTCACCGACGACAGCACCAGGATGATCGTGAACGGCGCGGCGGTCTTGAGGTCGAGCACCACGCCGGGCGCCGGCCAGTGCGGCTGGTTGATCGCGCGGGTGGTGAAGTACATCGCGAACAGCGCGGCGAAGAACATCAGCTCGCTGGAGAGCCAGACGATCGTCCCGACACTGACGAGGGATGGCCTGGTCAGGGATCCGTGCGACGGCACCTTCTCCAGGGCGGTAGCGGAGGCCACGGGGGGATTCTTGCAGTCAGGGCCCGCTTAGGCGTGCACGACCCCCCGAGTGTGAGCGGGCCCACTTTTCCGGCGCGTCTACGCTCGAACGGTGGCATATGACGGTCCGCCGGAGCTGACCTGGCTCCGCGTGGTCACCGCGTGGGAGATCCGCTCCGCCGTGGTCGCCGGTCTGATCGTCGCGGCAGGCCTCTACCTCTGGGGCGTCGCGGTGCTCCGCCGCCGTGGCGTGGCCTGGTCGATCGGCCGGTCGATCGCGTTCCTGGTCGGCGGGGTCGGGACCATCGGCTACGCGACGCTCGGCTGGATGGGCGTCTACGACGACACCCTGTTCTGGGCGCACATGGCGCAGCACATGACCTTGTCGATGGTCGCGCCGATCTTCCTCGCGCTCGGCGCGCCGGTGACGCTCGCACTGCGGGCGTTGCCGCGGCGGCCGCGTGGCTGGCTGCGGCGGTTCCTGCACAGCTGGCCGGCCCGGTTACTGCTCAACCCGCTCGTGGGTTTTGCCCTGGTGTTCGGCGTCCCGTTCGCGCTGTACATGACCGGGCTGTACGAGGACTCGCTCCGCCACCCGCTGGTGCACGACGCGCTGCACGTGCACTTCGTCGTAGCGGGCTGCGTCTTCTTCTGGCCGATCGTGGGGATCGATCCGGTGCCGGGCCGGTTCGCCCACCCGTTCCGGTTGCTGCTGCTGTTCGTGACGCTGCCGGCGCATGCCTGGCTGGGCATCTCGATCATGACCGCGAAGACCGTGATCGCGGGGTCGTACTACCGCGAGCTTGGCCGGCCGTGGGGGCCGTCGCTCTTGGCCGACCAGTCGATCGGCGGCGGGCTGTTGTGGGCGGCCGGCGACCTCGTCGGCCTGCTGGTCGTGGCGGCTCTGTTCTTCCAGTGGGCCCGGGCGGACGAGCGCGAGGCGGTGCGCACCGACCGCCGGCTCGATCGCGACGAGCGGCTGGCGACGGAGGACGCGGCGTTGGCGCGGTACAACGCCCACCTCGCCGCGCTCGCCCGCCACACCGACTCGCGATGACGCGCTAGCAACTCAGCGGCGGGTGGCGGCGCGCTTCGCGGCCGCTGCCGCCAGCGCGCTCACCACCGCGCCGGCGCCCAGCGCGGACCGGTGCATCGAGGCCCACGACCACGGGTCGTGCGGATGCGCCTGCTCGTCGAACATGCCGTGCGCGCCGACATCGATGTTCTCGTCGCGCGCGACGTCGACGTTGGAGCCGAGCCGCGGACCGTCCTGCTCGGTCAGCTGACCCTTGACGCCGGTACGGCCGAGGTAGCGGTCGAGCAGCCAGGGCACCGCGCGGTTGGCGAGGATCGTGCCCGCCGTGGACACCCCGACCCAGATGTTGCGGCGCGGGTGCTCGGCGACGTAACGCACCGCGCGGGCCGGCACTTCGGGCTGGAAGATCGGCTTGACCGGCATCGGGTGCTTGTCGAATTCGCTGTCGTTCCAATCGAATTGCGGTGTGTTCACGGCCGGCAGCTGCACCATGCAGACCCGTACCTTGCTGTGCTCGTGCCGCAGCTCTGTGATCACCGATTCGGTGAACCCTTTGATCGCGTGCTTCGCGCCGCAGTACGCCGACTGCAGCGGGATGCCGCGGAAGCCGAGTGCGGATCCGACCTGTACGACGACGCCGGCGTTGCGCGGCCGCATCCGCGACAGCGCAACCCGAGTGCCGTTGACGGTGCCGAGATAGGTGACGTCGTTGATCCGGCGGAACGTCTCGTCGTCGGTGTCCCAGAAGAACCGCAACGCACCGACGAACGCGTCGTTGACCCATACGTCGATCG
>JAVEEG010000362.1 GCA_030840585.1 Frankiaceae bacterium
CAGCCGGACGGCGACGTCACCGGTCCCGAGGCGGAGGTGCCGTCCGAGGCCGAGATCGCCAGCCTGAGCACCCGTGCCGAGCGCAGCGCTGCCGACCGCGCGAAGGCGCGCGAGATGTTCGTCCGCCTGGCCGGGCTCCCGCAGGACGACCCGGACCGCGCGCGGCTGCGCGACGAGCTCGTCGAGGCACACCTGCCGCTGGTGGAGTACCTCGCCCGCCGGTTCCGCAACCGCGGTGAGCCGCTCGACGACCTGATCCAGGTCGCCACGATCGGGCTCATCAAGTCGGTCGACCGGTTCGACCTCGAGCGCGGTGTCGAGTTCTCGACGTACGCGACTCCGACGATCGTCGGCGAGATCAAGCGGCACTTCCGCGACAAGGGCTGGGCCATCCGCGTCCCACGTCGGCTGCAGGAGCTCAAGCTCAGCCTCACCAAGGCGACGAGCGAGCTGTCGCAGAAGAACGGCCGCTCCCCCACGGTCGCCGAGCTCGCGCAGCACCTCGGGCTCACCGAGGAGGAGATCCTCGAGGGCCTCGAGTCGGCCAACGCCTACTCCGCGGTCTCACTCGACGCGCCTGACGGCGGTGACGACGACTCCCCCGCGGTCGCCGACACGCGCGGGATGATGGACGACTCGCTCGAGGGCGTGGAGTACCGCGAGTCCCTCAAGCCGCTGCTCGAGCAGCTGCCGCCGCGAGAGAAGCGCATCCTGCTGCTGCGGTTCTTCGGCAACATGACGCAGTCGCAGATCGCCAACGAGCTCGGGATCAGCCAGATGCACGTCTCGCGGCTGCTGGCCCGGACCCTCGCCCAGCTCCGCGAGGGCCTGCTCGTCGAGGAGTAGTCAGCTCTCCGCGCGCATCACGTGCAGCAGCGTCGCCACGGCAAACACCAGGATCGGTACGCCGACTCCCCAGTGGCCGCCCTGCAGGAAGCCGATGCCGGACGGCAGCGCGAGGAGCTGGAGCACGACGGCGGGTGAGCGGGCCCAGCCCTGGCGCCGGTCGACCGCGCGCGCCAGCAGCAGCAGGACGACCCCGGCGGCGACGGCGAACCCGGCGATGCCGAAGGACAGGCCGCGGTTCTGCGGCGACCCGGCCGCGGTCGCGATCGCCACCGCGATCCCGACGACGAGCAACGCGACACCTTCGACGGCGAGCAGCACCGCTCCCCGGCGTACGGCCGTGATCGCAGGCTCCACGGCGGGGAGGCTAGTCGCGGATACGCTTGCGTCATGCGCGCGTTGCTGGTCGTCAACCCGAAGGCCACCGCGACGACAGCGAGGGCGCGCGACGTCCTGGCCCATGCCCTCGCCAGCGAGACCAAGCTCGACGTCGTGCACACCAACGCCCGCGGGCACGCCAGAGAGCTGGCTCGCCAGGCGGCGCTCGACGGGCTCGACCTCGTCGTCGCGCTCGGGGGCGACGGCACGGTCAACGAGGTCGTCAACGGGCTGCTGACCGACGGCCCCGGACCCGGCGTACCCGCTCTTGCCGTCGTCCCTGGCGGCAGCACCAACGTGTTCGCCCGCGCTCTCGGGCTGCCCGAGTCACCGGTCGAGGCGACCGGGGACCTCCTCGAGGCGCTGCGGGTGGATCGCCGACGGAGCCTCGGACTGGGGCTGGCCGACGACCGGTGGTTCACGTTCTGCGCCGGGCTCGGACTCGATGCGGCGGTTGTTCGTCGTACCGACCACCGGCGCTCGAAAGGCCGCAGGGCGACGCCGACGCTGTTCGTGACCGAGGCGCTGCGCGAGTTCTTCACCTCGGCCGAGCGCAAGCACCCGCCGCTGACGCTCACCCGCGCCGGCGCGGAGCCGGAGCACCTCGGTCTCGCGCTGGTCTGCAACACCGCACCGTGGACCTACCTGGCGGGCCGGGCGGTCCTGCCGTGCCCGGACGCCTCCTTCGACACCGGGCTCGACGTCTTCGGCATCCGCAAGCTGCGCACCGCGACGACGCTGCGGCACCTGCGCCAGATCCTGTCCGCTCAGCCGAAGCTGCGCGGCCGCCACCTGCTCTCGCTGCACGACCTGGACGGGTTCACCATCTCGGCCGACGAGCCGCTGCCGTTCCAGCTCGACGGCGACGACCTCGGCGAGCGGACCTCGGTCACGTTCCGGGCGGTGCCGGCCGCGCTCGACGTCATCGTCTGACGAAATTCGGACGTATCAGGCGTGAACGGCCGCCCGCCGGGGAGGGCCGCCGACAGGTCCGCCGTCGGGTGACGAAAACGACACCTGGGGCGAACCGAATGACGTTCGGAAACCCTTGCCAGGTCGCCGGACGGATGCTTGGGTTGCAAGCGCCTCAAGCATCCGGGGCGCCAGCCAGATCGATCGCGGATGCTTCGGCACCGTAGATCGTGAAAACCTTCACAAGCGCGCAGACTAAGGAGTTGGACCGCATGGATTGGCGCCATCTCGCCCTCTGCCGCGACGAGGACCCCGAGCTGTTCTTCCCCATCGGGACCACCGGGCCGGCCGCGACGCAGGTCGATGAGGCCAAGCAGGTCTGCCGCCGCTGCGCGGTCATCGACGACTGCCTCGCCTGGTCGCTCGAGACCGGCCAGGACGCCGGCGTCTGGGGCGGCACCAGCGAGGACGAGCGTCGCGCGCTCAAGCGCCACGGCATCCGACTGCAGGCCTCCAGCACGGCCTGACA
>JAVEEG010000005.1 GCA_030840585.1 Frankiaceae bacterium
GACCCGGTGGCCGATCTGGACGAGCTCTACCTGCTCGATCTGCTGACCACGCTGGAAGCGATCGGGCTGCCGGGGGTGACGGTCGCCATCTGGCGGGCCGACGGCGTACCCGTGGCGGTCGACCGGCGGCTGGCCCGCGACCTCACCAACCGGCTGACCCCGGACGGCGTGACGACACTCGACGCGGTGATGGTCGTCAACGCGCACGGCTGCCGCCCGGTCCGCCCAAGCCGCCCCGAGCGCCCCGCCACCCGCCGCGACCGGCGCCCCAGCCGATCCAAAGTCACCGGCCGCGAGAAGTCCGGCCCACCTCCGGACCCATGACCCCTCAACGCAGAGCCCGCCGTAGCCTTGTCAGGTTGTCGGGATTGCTGGTCCGTTGGGGCTGGATCGACCGGCAATTGCTACAAGTCAGGCCGGCCCACGCGAACGCGGGGCGAAGGGTGGGCGCGGGAAGCGAGCGAAGTCTGCTTTCCTTGCACGCGATGCTCACCGAGAACGCACGGCCGAAGGCTGCGCCGCGACGCAGCCTGGCGCCGGCCGCCGGCGCGGTGACGCTCATCGCGGCCATGGCCGGCTGTGGCGGGCAGCATCCGCATCGCACACAAGTGCCGGTCGCCGGACATCCGCAGAACATGTCCGCGTACGACGACACGGTCCGGGTCGAGACGTCGCCGCGGTGCGGGCCCGCGCGCAGCGGGGCCGGGCTGACCGACGGCCGGTTCGTGCTGACCGCCGCATCCGTCGTCGCCGGAGCGGGCGCCGCGACGGTGACCAACCGGCAAGGCCAGCGAGTGCCGGCCAAGCTGGTATCGGTCGACCCCGAGGCCGATGTCGCCTGGCTGTACGCGCCGGGGTTGCCCAGCCGGCAGACCAGCCCGGCGACCGCCGGTGACCACGTCGCGCCGGCGTACGTGTTCGCGATCGGAGCGCACTCGCTCTCCGTGTTGCGCGCGCTCTCGCTGGAACGGACCACCCGTACCGGCACCGACGTCTACCGGTCGCACGCCGTCACTCGGCAGGTCTACGTGCTGCACCTCGACCAGCCCAGCGCCGCCGATGTCACCGGTGCGCCGGTGCTCGACGAGGACGGCCACCTGCTCGGCCTGGCGCTGTCCGGCGCGGCCGGCGACGACGAGGTGGTCGCGCTGGCGGGCGACGCGGTCGCGAAGTCACCCGCGACCGGCGCGCTGAGCCAACTCGGCAATCCAGCCGCCGCGCCCGCACCGGTGACGAGGTGCCTGACCGGCCGGTCGTAAGCCGAACGGAGGCCGCCGCCAGTTCCGTGATCATGGCGTTTGCCGCATTTGAATCAGACATTGGGTCCCAAATTCCCCGCCCAAAGTGCGAGAACGCCATGATCACGAAGGGGCCCGGCCCGGCCAGGGTGGGCGAGCGGCGGGCGTGGGCCGGACCGGGGTCAGTCGCCGCTCGGGTCAGCGGCGCCAGGATTGCTTCGCCGGCAGCACCGTCGGCAGGCTTGCCCGCAGCGCATCCAGCACCGGCGACACCGGCGCGCTCTCCGCGGCTGGCCGGCGGGCGCGATCACGCACCACCGCCCGCGCGATCCGCTTGGCGTCGATGCCCAGCTCGCGGAACATCCCGCTGATCGGATTCGTGTATCCGGTGAACCACAGCCCGGGCGCATCCCGATGCGTCGCCGCGCCGCGCACCGCCGGCCGCCCGGTCTCGTCGAGCACGCCGAGGTGTCCGACCAAGGGGTCCAGCCCGCGGCGGTAGCCGGTCGCGGCCACGACCACGTCGGCCCGGCGGGCCGAGCCGTCGGCGAGCAGCACCCGGTCGCCCTCGAACCCCTCGACCGCCGGCACCACTGTGATCCGGCCAGCCTTCAACGCCTCGATGAACCCGACGTCGATGATCGGCACCGAGTCGTCACGAAGCAGCCGCTGGTACAGCCCGTCGCTCGGCGCCGGCAGCCCGTACGCCGATAGGTCACCGACGTCGACCCGCCGCACCGCCGCCGCGATGGTGTCGAAGACCCGCACCGGCAGCCGGCGGAACAGCACACCGAGAGCCAGCGACGGCACGCCGTATTTCTCCCGCAGCACGATGTGCGGGGGTGTCCGCACCGACAGCGCCACCTCGCTGGCGCCGTTCTCGACCAGATCGACCGCGATCTCCGCGCCGGTGTTGCCGCAGCCGACGACCAGCACCGATCGCCCGGCATAGGCCGCGCCGGTGCGGTACGCCGACGCGTGCAGCAGGTCGCCGGTGAAACCGTCGGCTCCCGGCCACGGCGGCATCGCCGGCGTGTGGTTGTGGCCGGTCGCGACGACGACGTACGCCGCCTCGATGTCGCCCGTGGCGGTGTGCACCCGCCAGCGGTCGCCCTCCCGGTGGAGCCGCTCGACCGCAGTGTTCAGCCGGACCTCCAGCCCGTGCCGGACCGCATACGCCTCGAGGTAGCGGACGACGTCGTCGCGAGCCACCCAGCGGCCGTACTTGCGCGGGATCCGGAACCCGGGGAGGTGGGAGAGCCAGCGCACCGTGTGCAGCCGGAGCCGGTCGTAGTGCCCCCGCCAGCTGTGCCCGATCGAGTCGGCGCGGTCGACCACCACTGTCTCGACGCCGACGCGCTGCAGCATCGCGGCGCTCGCGAGGCCCGCCGGCCCCGCCCCGATCACGACCGCTTCCGGCACGGCTCACCCTCCTCGGGCAGGTCGCCGGCGCCGCGGCGGGCCAGCCCGGCGCGGGTGTCGACGGCGGTCATCCTCGGCGAAACTAGCCCACACCGAGCGCAATGCCGAGGGAGGTACCTGCCGGTACAGCGCATCGTCCAGCAGCACCGCGAGCGAGTAACCGGGATCTGTCCGTAGCGCCCGCTCCAGCGCCGCCGCCGCCAGCACGCCCGAGCCCTCGGCATACGCCACCCAGCCGAGCATCGCCGCGGCCGGTGCGTCGTACGGCGCGGGCATCAGCCGGGCCACCGCCCGGACCAACGGATCGGCACCGGCCGAGCCTTGTGCGACCGCGATCAACACCTCGTCGCGCAGGTCGATCTGGTGCCATGCGCAGCCGAGCAGCGCGGCCTCATCGGGCGCCACGTCCGGGCCGCGCTCGGCGCAGCGGGCCAGCAACCCGGGCAACGCGGCGGCGTACCGCTCCCGGAGTCCGACGAGGTCGGGCACCGCCTCGGTGCCGCGCACCCGCTCGACCGCCGCCCGCATCGCCTCCGCCTCGGCACCGTCGACCGCCTGTGCCGAGCGGACGATCTCGTCCCGGTCGCGGAACATCGGCCGACCGGCCACGACACCGGCCGCGGCCAGCGTCGTCGCGACCGGCGAGCCCGCGTCGTATGGGCGGCCGTCGGGCGGGCAGCAGGCCGGGTCGGGGCACAGGTAGGACCAGATCCGGCCGCCGCGCAACAGGAATGCGTCCCGCAGCGGCATCACCACCGAGCGCTGCAGCGCCTCGACCAGCTCGACACCGGGCAACTGGCCGGGCGCCACATCGGCCGCCTCGGTCACGACGAACGCGAGCACCGCGTCGGCCGCCGCCGCCTGCATCCGGGCGGCGCAGATCTCGACGACCTCGCCGATCTCGTCGGGCTCGGGCAGGTCGAGCCGCAGCGTGAACGTGAGCTCGCCGCGCGGGCCCTCGATCGCCACCACGACGAGGCTCTCGACCGGCGGGAACCCGAGCAGGTGCGGCAGCGCGGCCGCGAGGTCTTCGATCGCGCGCACCGAGACGGTCGCGCCCATCGCGGGACCGGCCGAGGCCGGAGGGGGCATTGAGGAACGGGGCATGGCGTGCAGCCTGGCCGCGACGGAACCCGCAGCGGCGCCGCCGGAGGCAACCGGTGGATGGCGGCGCAGGATCAGCCGGCTGTGGACGGCGGCGCGGGCGATATTTCCGCCAGCAGCCCGCGGCAGGCACGCTCGATCATCGCGAGGACGTCGTCGAAGCCGCTCGGCCCGCCGTAATAGGGATCCGGCACGTCAAGAGTGCCGGCGAGCGGGTCGTACGACAGCAGCAGCCGGACCTCGCACGTCGCGCCAACTGGCAGCATCCGCTCGAGCTCGCGCGCGTGGCCGCGATCCATCGCGACGATCAACTCGTGGTCGACGAGGTCCTGGCGGGTCACCTGCCGGGCGCGATGCCCGCTCGGGTCGTAGCCGCGCCGCCGCATCGCCTCGGCCGAGCGCGGGTCCGCACCGTCGCCGGCATGCCAGTCGCCGATTCCCGCGCTGCACACCTCGACCGCGCCGGCGAGCCCCGCATCGGACACGAGCCGGCGCATCACGACTTCGGCCGTCGGCGACCGGCAGATGTTGCCGGAACATACGAAACAGATCCTCACCGCGGCGTCCGGATGTCGAGCACCTCGCCGTTGCGATCGCTCAGCAGTACGTCGACCACGAACTCCGCGGCCGTTGATGGCGCGATCAACTCGCCGCGGTCATGCAGGCCGTGGAACCGCTCGTAGAACTGCCCGCCGACCTGGTCGACGGGCTGGTCGCGCATGAACGTCTGCATGCCGGTGTCGACCACTCCAGGCCGCACCGCGTTCGCGGTCACACCGGTGCCGTCGAGCTCGCCGGCGAGATGCAACGTGAACATGTCGAGCGCTGCCTTCGACGTGCTGTAGGCGTTTGCACTCGGCATCCCCGGAGCGTTCGCCGCTCCACTGGAGATCGAGACGATCCGGCCGTAGCCACGCGCGATCATCCCCGGGACACAAGCACGCTCCACCCGTACCGCGCCGAACAGGTTGATCCGCACCGCCTCTTCCCACGCCGCGATGTCGACGTCGGCGAAAGGTCCGAGCGGCCACACGACACCGGCGTTGGCGACCAGCACGTCAACTTCGCCGAACCGCTGCAACGTCGACGCGAGCCGGTCCGGATCGGTGACGTCGGCGACCAGCGCCGTACCGCCGACGTCCGCGGCAACTCGCCGTACCTCGGCCGCGGTGCGCGACAGCACGCCGACATGCGCGCCGTGCGACGACAGCGACGCGGCGATGGCCGCACCCAACCCACGGCCGCCACCGGTGACCAGCGCGGTCCGGCCGTCCAGTGCACCCATGCGACAAACCTAAGGTGATGCCATGCAGATGGGTTTCGGGCTACCGATCTCCGGCTCGTGGGCGACGCCACCGTCGATCGTCGAGATCGCCCAACGCGCGGAGAAGCTGGGCTACACCTCGCTCTGGACGTTCCAGCGGCTGCTGTTCCCCGCGACCGATCCGATCCCGATGCCGTATCGCAGCGTGCACGATCCGCTGGTACTCACCGCTTACGCCGCCGCGGTCACGGAGACCGCGCGGCTCGGCGTCGCGATCGTCAACGTCCCGTACTACTCGCCGATCCTGCTGGCGAAGATGCTCACCAGCCTCGACGTCGTTTCCGGCGGGCGGCTCGACGCCGGCCTCGGCCTCGGTTGGAACCCGGACGAGTTCGCCGCCGTCGGCGCATCGATGGAACGTCGCGGCGCGCGCGGCGAGGAGTTCATCCGCTGCCTGCGCGCGATCTGGGCGGACGAGCCGGTCGAGTTCCATGGCGAGTTCTACGATGTCCCGCCGAGTTACGTCGATCCGAAGCCGGTGCAGCGACCGCATCCGCCGTTGCTGCTCGGCGGCAGTGCCGAACCCGCGCTACGGCGGGTCGCCCGGCTGGCCGACGGCTGGATCTCGGCCAGCCGGTTCGCCGCGGCCGACGTCCCGAAAGCAGTCCGGACGATCCGCACCGCGGCCGAGGAAGCAGGCCGCGATCCGGCCGAGCTGCGCATCGTGATCCGCGGCGCCGTGAAGGTTCGCGCCAACGACGAAGACCCGCCGTTGACCGGAACGATCGACAAGATCCGGCGCGACATCGCCGCGTACGCCGACGCTGGCGCGACCGAGTTCTTCGTCGACCTCAACTTCGACGACCAGATCGGCAACCCGGACGCCGACGCCGACGACAGCATGCGTCGCGCGCACGACGCGTTGGAGGCATTCGCGCCGGGCGCTTAGCCTGTCAGCGTGAGCAACGACCGGCAGCGACCGCCGCGGCTGCGACCCATGTCGCCCGGGACCATCGCCGACAACGTCCGCGCCAGCGAGGGCGTCAGCGACGAAGAGCTCGTTGCCCGGCTGTACGACGCCCTCTCCGCCCTGCCTGCCGCCGAACGCGCGGCCGCCGTCGTCGCGTTCGGATTCGGTGAGGGTGCCGGCGGGGTCGCGGCCGAACTCGGCATGTCCGACGAGGACGCGGACGCGATCACCCGCAACGCGCTGCAACTGTTGCGGGGCGCGCTCGGCGACATCGACCTCGACGACCCGGTGTACTTCGGCCGGCTGCAACGCCGCCGCGGCCACCGCACCGGACCGGGCGAGATGTCCGGATAAGAACACGAATGCCCCGGACGGATCGTCCGGGGCCTCGTGTACCGACCCGCCAGGTCTGCCTCTCGGCACTGATTCGCTCGAAGCGACAAAGGTTGGGACCGGGGGCCATGGATCGGGTCGGCAGAACGCCTTTCGACGTCCTGCGAACAACGGTACCGCGCCGAGGGCTGATTGCGTGGGCCGGCGAGAAAGTTCAGTCTTCCGCGCCAGGGGGCAGGAGGGCGATGTCCGGTGGCGTAGTCCGTCCCGGCAGCGCACGCAACCGGGAGGCCGTCATGGGCAGTCGTCGCAACATGTTGAGCCCACTGCTCGTCGTCGCCGGCACGGCGCTCGTGCTGGTCACGCCGCTCACGGCGGCGGCCGCCTCCACCCCCAAGGCCACATCGACGCCGGCCACGACCTGGATCACCCGGCCACTGCCGCCGGCCACCGGGACCAACCTCACCCGCAACGAAGACGGCGAGCCCGGCCTGGCGGTCACGCCGAGCGGTGAGTTCTGGGTCGCCTCCGACATCGCGCCATACGCCAGCGACGATCCGCGGGTCGATCCGGTGGCCGGCCTGCTGACCGGCGCCGACGTCTGGAGCTCCAGCGACGGCGGGCGCAACTACTCGTGGCGCAGCGATCCGTTCGCCGAAGCCGCGACCCAGTTCGGTCTCGCCGGCGAGGACAGCGACGTGACCGTCGCCACCGAGAAGAACAGCAACGGCTTCTACAACATCTACGCGACCAGCCTGTGGGTCGGCAGCAGCGGACTCGCCTGGTCGACCGACGGCGGCAAGACCTGGCAACTCAACCGGCTCGGCGGCGTGCCCACGCAGGACCGGCCGTGGCTGGCCGCCGACGGTGCGTGCGACGTCTTCATCGCCTACCACCAGTTGCCGACCTTCACCCCCGTCGTCAACGACTACGACGTCTGCACCAACGGCAACGTGCCGGTGTCAGGCGGCGCGACGATCGATCCGGCGAACAGCACGACACTGACGTTGAGCGACTTCCCCGGCACGTCGAACAGCTTCAACAAACTGACGATCGACACGTCACCCACGTCACCGCACCGGCACGCCATCTACGTACCGATGTCGTTGTGCGCGGCCGAGACCGAGACCGATCTGCTCATCGCCCAAGCGAGCGGTTGCAACGGCACGCAGTACCTCGTCGCAGTCAGCACCGACGGCGGTACGACGTTCACGTATCGCCCGGTCGTGGTCGACCCGTCGAACGCCGTACTGGTATGGGCCGCGACGGTCTCGACCGACGCCGCGGGCAACGTGTACTTCACCTGGAGCGACGCGCACAACTCCTACCTCAACGTCTCGCACGACGGCGGTACGACGTGGAGCAAGAGCAAGAAACTCAACGCGCCCAAGACCGCTGCCGTATATCCCACCGTTGCCGGCGGAAAGGCCGGCCGGGTCGACGTCGCGTGGTACGGCACCGGCCGGGCCGGCAACAGCAACGACAGCAAGGTGATGGGCAAGCCGAACGCCGACGGCTCGGCGCCGTGGTACGTGATCCTCGCCCGATCCACCGACGGCGGCGGCACGTTCAAGCTCCGCACGGTCAGCCAGGTGATCCACCGCGGCGAGCTGTGCACCGGCGGCAGCGGCTGCGGCGACACCAACTCGCGAAACCTGCTCGACGACTTCGGCCTCGCGATCAGCCCGACCACCGGTCTCGACTCGATCGCCTACACCGACGACCAACCGCAAGGCGAAGGCGGTACGACGTTCACCGCGTTCGCGTCCGAGTTGGCGGCGCCGATCGTGCACATCTTCCGGCCGCCGCACCACCCCACGAGTTCCGGTGTGACGAAGAAACTGGCCGCGACCGGGAGCACGCTGGCTCCGCCGATCGCCGGCCTCGCGCTCGTGCTCGCCGGGCTGTCGCTACGGCGCCGCCGTACGGTCCGCGGCGCCCGCGCGAGCTAGGCCTGACCCAGCAACCGGGCCAGCGCGGCCCGCGCCTCCGCTGAGTCGCGGGCCCGTTTGGCCAACCCGTTCGCGAGCAGCCGGGCCCACTCGTCGAGGGTCACCTCACGACTGGAGATCGCCACCCCGCGGACCTTCTGCTTGGCCTGCGCGACCGGAAGACCGGAGTCACCCGGCGAGAGCGTCAGTTCCCAGTCGCCGAGCAGGATCCGGATGCCGCGAACCCGCCCGGCTCGTTTGTTCAACCAGTCGGTGAACGAGCGATCGCGATCGATGCCGACCATCTCCGGTGGCAACGCGGCCGCGAGCGACGTCGTCAGCACCCGCGCGTAGACGTCGAGATCCGCCGCGTCCGCACGCAACGCGGCGGTCAGCGCATCGACATCGTCGGCGGGAGAAAGAGACATCAGTCAGACAAGGGAAGCACGAGTTGCGGTTTGTCGATGACGTGGTCGTCGCGCAGCGGCCGGACCGCCGTACCAATCGCGAAGAACTCGGTCGTGTGCCCGCCCCAGCGGTGCGGCAACGACAGCAGCTGTACGCCGACGATCCCCTCGGCCGACAGCGCCTCCGCCTCGGCCTGCATCCGCGACATCGCCAGCTCGCGGGCGTCGTACAGGGCTTCGGTGAACTGCGGGATCTCGGCGTTCTGGCCGATGTTGCCCATCGCTTGCCAGAAGCGTTGGTGCGCGACGTGGTAGACGCACGAGCCCATGACCATGCCGAGCGGCGCGTACCCGGCCTGCACGAGGGTCCAGAAGTCCTGACCGGACAGGTCGGACGTGAACGGCTTGTTGTTGCTGTTGCGCCAAGTGCCGGTCGGCGGCGGGTCGTCGGCCTTGACCGCCGTACCGATGGCGAGGAACTCGGCGAGGTCGTTGCCGAACTCCTTGAACTCGATGTCGAGCCGGACACCGACGACACCGTCGGCACCGAGCAGATCCGCCTCGGCCTCCATCCGGGTCATGGCCAGCTCGCGGGCGTGGTACATCGCCTGCGTCAACGTGTCGAGTTCCTGGTTCTTGCTCCACCGGCCGAACTGGAAGCCGACGTGGTAGATCGACGAACCGAGAACCAGACCCAGCGGACGGAACCCGGCTTCGCGGACGAGCAGGAACTCGTTCACCGAGAGGTCACTGGTGAACAGCGATGTCGCCTGCCCCGGCTTCATCTCGGCCAGCCGGCGCATCGCGTCTTCGGGCAGGCCGAGCTGCTCGGCGTCTGTCGTCATTCTGCGTTCCCGATCACTTGGTGCTCCCGCTGCCGGTGCCCACGAGGGGCAGCATCATCAACGCATCCGTGGGCGCCTGCGCGCCCTGGTGGAACTTCGCCAGCGCCGTGCCGACGACAACCGACTCCGCGACATGGTCGCGGTGGTTCTCCCCTGCTTCGATCGCCCAGACGTTCATCGCCATGTCGCTGACGATCGCCGCATCGCCGCCGTGCTTCGCCGCACGCTCGGCGAACTTGATCCGCGCGTCGGCGCGCACGTAGGTCACGAGTTCGGTGTAGCCGCCGACCTCGACGTTCGACCACGACGCGGCCTGCCGCCGGGTGTAGTAGTCGTCATGCCGTACGGCGACCGCGATGCCGATCACCAGCCCGGACGGCATCCACCCGCCGTGCATCAGCTTGACGACATCCTGGCCGGGCAACTCGGTCGCGAACAGGTGCGCCGGCCGCTGCCCCCCGCGTGCGCGGACCGCGGTGCCGAGCGCGACGAACTCGCGATTCTGGTTGCCGTCCAAGCGTTCCTGGGTCCAGCGCACTCCGACCACACCGTCCGCGCCGAGGGCCTGCGCTTCCAGCAACATCCGGTGCAGCGCGACCTCGTAGCCGTAGTAGAGCGCGTCAACGTACGGCGCGTAGCCGGTGTAGCCGCCCATGCCGGAGGTGATGGTCGGCGGTGCGTACAGCGAGCCGCCGAACCCGCGGACGTACGCGCCGCAGCCGTAGCCGCCCCAGCCGATGTGCTCGACGACGCAGCCCATGACGTCACCGACCGGGTCGAGGCCAACGGCCCTGAGTGCCGCGGCCTCGCGGGCGGCGAACAGCGACGTCCGCAACCTCCCGGCCGCGGCCCGATCCATCCGGGCCTGCGCGACCGGGGGCAGCCCCCGTCCATCCCAGTCAGCCATTGCACCCAAAAGTACCGGTACGCGGAAACGGGAGCGAAGAGACTGCGCAGCGCATTAGGCGCGTCGAAGGAGCGAAGCGACTGACGCGCCGAGCGCAGTGCAGTCGCTTCGCTCCTCCGTTGCTAGCGGAGCGGCTTGCCGCCAACCTGGCGGACGATGTACGCCGACGAGGAGTAGTCGTTCGGGCCGTTGGGCAGGTCCGGGCGGTTCCACGGGTCGCCGGGGAAGGCCACGATCAGTTCGCCGGTGTGCGGGTCGACCACGAGCTCGTCGAAGTCGGCGAGGTTGCGGTTGCCCGGCTGGTTCGGCAGCAGGCCACAGAACAGGCCCTGGGTGCAGATGTCGCCGTAGTGGATCGGCGAGGACGTCACCGTGGTCTGGCTGAAGTGCTTGCCGCCGTCGAACGACGTGGCGACGTAGTAGCGCCACTGGTTCTTCATGTAGTTCGGGTCACCGCTGTCAGTCGTACCGAACCAGCCGACCGCGACCTCGTTGCCGCGCAGGCCACCGACGACGGCCGGCATCACGTTGGCGCGCAGGTTCGGCGAGTTGACCCGGATGGGAGCGGCCCAGTGGACACCGTGGTCGTGCGAGACGAACAGCCACACGTTGGTCGTGCTCTGGCCGGCCTTGGTCTTGCCGGCGGAGATGACGTAGACGTTGCCGGCCCGATCGACGCTGACGCTGTTGAAGATCTTGCCGAGGTCGGCGCCCGGGTCGGAGTAGACCTTGTAGTTCTTGAACACGGTGCCGTTCGGGCAGCCGTGGTCGGCCACCGCGATGTACAGGCTGTTGAGCACTGCGCCGACCGGCGGCGACTGCAGCGGCGGCATCGTCACCTCGACGAACATCCGGCCACTCGGGTCGAGCGCGGGCTTGGCGACGAGGGTGCCGTTGGACGGCGAGTACTGCCGGCCGGCCTCACTCTGCGGGTCGATGATCGTGCCGCACGGCGCGAACGAGGCGCCGTGGTCGTCCGACCGCTCCATGATCGGGAAGCCGCCGGCGAAGTCGTGGTAGGTGAGGTACACGGCGTCGGTCTGGCCGCGGCCGACGTTCAACCACTGCCGGTCGTTCTCCGGGCCCTGCTGGTTGGTCGTGACGTTCTGGCAGTTGTCCGCGGACTTCGCCGCGTTGCCGGAGCTGAAGGTCTTGCCGTGGTCGCTGCTTGTGCAGATCGCCGCGCCGGCCGCTTCGAGGTCCGCGACGTACACGGTGCCGTCGGTGCCGACCTCGACGTCGGAGTCGCCGCCGCCGAAGGACGAGCCGAGGTTGTGCGAGATCGGGAAGGTCTTGCCGCCGTCGTGGCTGGCCCACAGGCCGACGCCGCTGGTGTTCGAGCTGCCGAACACGACGTTCGCGCCGGTGGGGATCCCCTGCGGCGCGGTGACGTAGACGTTCTTGCTGTTGCTCGGGTCGAGCGCGAGCGAGGGCTCGCCGCCGCCGTACCCCTTGAGCTGCAACGGGTTGGTGAACTTCGGCGCGACGGACGAACTGGACGTCGCGTGGGCCACCACAGGCGTGGCGGCGGCAAGGGTACCTACGGCGCCGATCAGGGCGAGCGTCGTACGACGAGAGCGCATGGAACCAACCTTCGAGACGGGGCTTGTCAGTTGTTGAACGAGCGAGGACTCGGTTGGTTACTCGGCTGCTTACTCTGCGGTCCGGCGCTTGACGTTGCGGTAGCGGGTCGCGGCGTCGAGTTCGACCTTGCGCAGCCGCACCGTCGCCGGCGTGACCTCCACGCACTCATCCTCGCGGCAGAACTCCAGCGCCTGCTCCAACGAGAGCTGCCGGTGCGGGATCAGCCGCACCAACTCGTCGGCGGTCGAGGACCGGACGTTGGTGAGCTTCTTCTCTTTGGTCGGGTTGACGTCCATATCGTCGGATCGGGCGTTTTCGCCCACGATCATGCCTTCGTAAACCTCGGTGCCCGGCCCGACGAACATCGTGCCGCGCTCCTGCAGGTTGAACAGCGCGTACGACGTGACCGACCCGCGCCGGTCCGCGACCAGTGAGCCGCTCGGGCGGGTGCGCAGGTCGCCGTGCCACGGCTCGTACCGGTCGAAGACGTGATGGATCAGTCCGGTGCCACGCGTCTCGGTGAGGAACTCGGTCCGGAACCCGATCAGGCCGCGGGCGGGCACGAGGTACTCCATCCGGATCCAACCGGTGCCGTGGTTGACCATCTGTTCCATCCGGCCCTTGCGCAGCGCCATCAACTGGGTGACGACGCCGAGGTAGTCCTCCGGGATGTCGACGGTCAGCCGTTCCATCGGTTCGTGCAGCTTGCCGTCGATCGTGCGGGTGACGACCTGCGGCTTGCCGACGGTCAGTTCGAAGCCTTCGCGGCGCATGATCTCGACGAGGATCGCGAGCTGCAGCTCGCCGCGGCCTTGCACTTCCCAGGTGTCCGGACGTTCGGTCGTCAGCACCCGGATGCTGACGTTGCCGACGAGCTCCTGGTCGAGCCGGCTCTTGACCAGCCGGGCAGTGAGCTTCTTGCCGGACTCGCCGGCGAGCGGGCTGGTGTTGATGCCGATCGTCATCGACAGGCTCGGCTCGTCGACGGTGATGACCGGCAGCGGCCGCGGGTCCTCGGCGTCGGCGATGGTCTCACCGATGGTGATCTCCGGGATGCCGGCGATCGCGACGATGTCGCCCGGGCCGGCCTCGTCGATCGGCACCCGCTCGAGCGCGTCGGTGCCGAGCAGCTCGGTCAGCTTGACCCGCTGGATGCTCCCGTCGGTGCGGCACCAGGCCACCTGCTGGCCCTTGCGCATCCAGCCGTTGTGCACCCGGCACAGCGCGAGCCGGCCGAGATAAGGGGACGCGTCGAGGTTGGTGACGTGCGCCTGCAGCGGCGCCTCGTCGTCATAGGTGGGAGCCGGGATCGACTCGAGGATCGTCTCGAACAGTGGCTGGAGGTTCTCCTCCTCCGGCATCCCGCCGTCGTCCGGGCGCTTCAGGGACGCGCGGCCCGCCTTCGCCGACGCGTACACGATCGGGAACTCGATCTGGTGCTCGTCCGCGTCGAGGTCGAGGAACAGTTCGTAGGTCTCGTCGACGACTTCGCCGATGCGGGCGTCGGGCCGGTCGACCTTGTTGATCACGAGGACGACGGGCATGCCGGCCTCGAGCGCTTTGCGCAGGACGAAGCGGGTCTGGGGCAGCGGCCCCTCGGACGCGTCCACCAGCAGCAGTACGCCATCGACCATCGACAGGCCGCGCTCGACCTCGCCGCCGAAGTCGGCGTGGCC
>JAVEEG010000226.1 GCA_030840585.1 Frankiaceae bacterium
ACAGCCATGGCAGCCGGCCGGTGTCCCGGATCGCGTCGGCGGCGACGGCCGTGTGCAGATCGGCCCGCCGCGGCGGTGCGACCAGGATGGTGCGCGAGATCGAGGGCCGCTCGGCCGAGATCATCGCGGTCTCCGCCAGCCAGCGCTGCTCGACGATCCGGTCGCCCGGGTAGTCGTCGTACGTCGGCGTCAGCAGTGCCGACAGCGCCGGGTCGATCGTCAGGACCGACGGCTGGCCGGTGTTGGTCGGCAGCTGCCCGATGAGGGCATCCGGGGTATAGCTCGGCTCGCTGTCCGGCTCGGGCAGCGCGATCGGGTCGACGACGAGCGCAGTGCCGCCGCCGGACGTCAGGGACTCGACGCTGCGTCTCGTCAACCGCCCGGCCGGCGGCCAGACCACCGAGGTGATCGGCGGGCGGTCGAGGAGTCGGTTCGTGGTCGTACGACCGAGCTCCCGCAGCAGCGGCACCTCGTCGGCCAGCCCGTTCTGCGGTGCGGTCAGCGCAACCGCATCGGGGTCGCCGTACGGAAGGGAGAGGACGTCGTTGCCCGGCGCGTCCACGGCGTCGCGCAGCGCGGCCATCCAGCTGCGCGCGGGCGCCGTGTTGTCGATGCGCTTGGTCTTGCCGTTCTGGAGCAGCTGGTACGGCGAGCCGAGTGCGTCGGCGGTGAAGAGCAAGTCGGGGTCGACCGCATAGGTCACCGGGACGCTGTCGCCGCGGCAGGGCGTGATCCGCGGTCGTGGCGGCAGGGTCGTCGGGCCGTCGGGCGGCGCGTCACAGCCGCCCTGCTGGCCGGACGCGGCCGAGCGCACCATCCGGTCCAGCCGGCCGCCGTGAGCGAGGGAGGTGGCGAGCTCGTCGTCGAGCATGACCTCACGCGGCCCGCGTCGCGGCTGGTCGACGACCGGCCACAGCCAGGCGATCCGGATCCGGCCGTGCGGCGGGCCGTCGGGGAACCAGGGGACGTACGTCGGCACGCTCCCGAGCGTGTCGACCGCGCCGCTGTCGCCGAAGGTGCCGCGGGCCTCCACCCGGAGCGGGTAGACGCCGGCCCGCGGGCCGGTCATCCGTAGCTGGCTGACCCGGATCCGGATGTCGAACTCCGTCTTCGCCCCGGGCGGGAGGTCCTGTTGCAGCGCGCGCACCGGCGTGCGCCCGACGCGGGTCGGGGTGGCCGGCGGCTCGTCGTCGGCGGTGGCCAGCTCGCTGCGGCTGGAGAGCTTCTCGCCGCGGCGAAGCCGCACGGTGAGGCCGTGCAGAGTCTGCGACCCGCGGTTGATGAGGATGCCGCGGACCTGGAAGAACTCCTGCGGGTCCATCGGTGCCCGCGGCGCGAGCTTGGTGACGATGATCTGCGCCGGCGAGTCGTCGTTGGGGCTTGGGCTGGTCGTCGGCGCAGGGGTCGGGTCGTCGGCGTACGACGTGCTCGTGATCGTCGGGGCCAGCGCGAGGAACGTCGCGAGAGCCGCCGCGGCGAGGCGCGCAGGTGTCACGGCGCTCAGGCGGTCTCGGGGAGCAGGTCCGGCACCCGCTCCAGCAGGCGGCGCTCGTCGGCGTACGCCAGCCGCGACGCGACCTCGCCGAGCGGTACCCAGGCCACCTCGCTGACCTCGACGTCCTCGTCGGACAGCACCAGGCCGTTGACGGGGTCGGTCGCGACGAGCAGGAAGTGGTGGACGGTCTTGTGGATCCGCCGGCCGTCGGCGACGAACCAGAAGTCGATCGTGCCGAGCTTGCCGACGACGGCGCCGCGGATGCCGGTCTCCTCCATCACCTCGCGGACGGCGGTGTCCTCCTCGGTCTCACCGCGCTCGACGTGGCCCTTCGGGAGCGACCACAGCAGCCGGCCGCGCCGGTCCAGCCGGCCGATCAGCGCTCCGTTGGCCTCGGGGCCGCGGCGGTCCAGGACCAGTCCGCCCGCGCTCGTCTCGTCGACCCGCCGCAGCGGGCGACGGCTCGGCTGCGACGGGGTGGGCACGCGGCCAATGTACGGCCGGGCCGGGTGCCCGGTGGGACGCCGAGTGGGCCCCCGACGGGGACACCGTCAGCCGGTGCGGCGAGCGCCCGTCAGCCGCGCGCGATCGAGGGAGACGACGGCACCCTCGGCCGACTCCAGCCCGGCTCCCAGCTGCCAGTCGGACCGCTCCTGCTCGCCCAGCGGGGCGGCGGTGAGGTTGGTGACGCGGGCGCCGCTGGCGACCAGCAGGTCCCTGGTGTGGATGCCGAGCGCGACGCCGCTCTCACCGGTCGGGGCGTAGAGCACGTCACCGGGTAAGGGACTGGCCCCGAGGGCGGCGTCGGCAAGCAGCACGACGCCCTCGGGCAGGCAGACCGGGCTGACCAGGCTCGAGGCGTAGTCGGTCGCGGCGTTGACCTCGGCGCCGGTGGCCGGCCGGATCGACACCGCTTCGAAGGCGTCGAGCAGCGACGCGGGGTCCGGGGTGTCCCCCGACCGCAGCAGCACGGCGCCGACGTGCAGGGTGCCATCACGGCGGGTCACCCGATAGCAGCGCACAACAGCGCACGACGCGCGCGGAACGCTCAGCGCCCGGGGCAGGTCGTCGCCCGTGAGCGCCGGAATGCGCAGCCGGACCATCTCGTGCGGCACGCCGTCCGCCAGCAGCCTGCGGTGGACGT
>JAVEEG010000258.1 GCA_030840585.1 Frankiaceae bacterium
CGTCAGCGCCCGCCGTACCCCCCGATCCGGATCAGCCGCCACGGCCTCAGCGCTCCCCACGGCCGGCCTCCGTCCGCGCCGTGGCCGCGTTCAACGCCGCAAAGCGCGCGTTCCACTCCTGCGTCTCGACATCATCGGGGTCGACCGACACCGCCGGCGTGCTCACGCCCACCCGCACGCCGTCTTCGCGCCGTACCCCCGACGCTGCCGGATCGAGCCGGGTCGCGCCGACCCGGGACAGTCGCCGGCCGTCCTCGATCATCGTCTTCACGTAGACGACGATCGCGAACACCGCGAACAGCGGCCACTGCAGCGCGTACGCGTAGTTCTGCAGCCCACCAGTCGCCGAGTTCGCGCGGTCCCATTGCCACTGCCCGAGCCGCAACATCACCAGCACGGCAACGACCAGCATGAGGTGCGCGAGACACCACCGCCAGGTCAGGAACCGCCGCACGGCTCCAGCGTACGGTCAGGCCGCCAGCGAGCGGGGACCCCGGCGGGGCCGCCGCCCCGCGGCGGGCTCACTCAGCAGCCGGTACACCGCTCGCTCGATCGCGCCCTGCGTCGACAGTTCGCCGAACGCCGCGTCCGCACCCAGCTCACCGAGGGCCGCGTGAATCGTGACGCCGTCGTTGTAGAGGTCGATCACCCGAGGATCGATGTACGACGCCCGGCATACCGCCGGCGTGTTGCCGAGGTAATGCGCGACCTCCGACACGGCTCGCGCCACCGCCCGCTTGCGCGCCGACTCCGACGCTGGCGCATCGGCCGACACCGCCAGGCCCACCGCGCACAACACCGTCGCGTGCCAGGTACGGAAGTCCTTCGCGGTGAAGTCGCCGCCGGTGATCTCGCGCAGGTAGACGTTGATGTCGGTGCTCTTGATGTCGACCCAGCCGCCAGTGCCGCGGTAGGCGAGCAGTTCCTCGCCACCGCCCCGCCGCCGCTTGAGTTGCCGGACCAGTTCACACAGATCCGGATCGCCCACTGACTGCACCCGGTGCTTGCCGCTCTTCGCGATGTAGTCGAAGGTCAGCACGCCATTGGTGCAGGTCACATGTTCCCGCCGCATCGTCGCGAGACCGTACGAGCCATTGGTCTCGGCGTACTCCTCCGATCCGATCCGGAAGAAGCCGAGGTCGAGCAATCGGGCCGCGCCGCCGAGCACTCGCTCCCGATCGATCGACGGCCGCGCGAGGTCGGCGAGCATGCGTTCGCGCGCGGCCGGCAACGCCGAGGCGAACTCGAGCATCCGGTCGTGCTTCAGCCGGTCACGGTGCCGCCGCCAGTCATCGTGATACCGGTACTGGCGCCGCCCGGCGGCATCGGTCCCGGTCGCCTGGATGTGCCCGTTCGGCGCAGTACAGATCCAGACGTCGTCCCACGCCGGCGGGATCACGAGGGCGGAAATCCGTTGTAGCGTAACGGGATCGTCCACCCGCCGACCGGCGGCGTCGACGTAACTGAATCCGCGACCACGACGAACCCGACGGATACCCGGTTCGGCGCAGTCGACCCGCTTGAGTCGAGGCATCGGGACGCTGCTCAGACCTCGGGCTCGATATGCATAGCGCGCTCTTCGGCGGTGAGGCCGCCACCGTCGGTGCCGACATCGATCGCGATCGCATCGGGCTCGGTGTCGGCGCGTACGCCTTCGTCGATGGCGACGATGCGCCCGACCTGCTCTTCGCGGTCGGCGGGGTACGGGTTGTCGATCCCCTCGCGGTCGCTGATCACCGGGGGAGCGGTCTCGAGTAGCTCGGGCTCCTCGCGCGCCAGCCGGCCGTCGAGCGGTTCGCCGAGCGACTCCTCGTACGCCGTGGTCCCGTAGTCGTCGACGGCGAGTGGTCGATCGCCGGCGACCGCCATGTCGTCCTGCGGGTCACCGGTGATGCGCTTGCTGGCCAGTCCCGGCTCGGCCGACGCCTGACCCTCGTCCTCGAACGGATCGCTCGGCTCACCGATGCGACTGCTCACTGTGACTCCTCGGCTCGGGTGCATTTCGCCGTACGACGAAACCCGTACCCAGCCGCGGACGATCTAGTGCGGCGGAGCGGTGCCGTGCCCGTTCATCGCCGGGACCGGTCCGGGGCCGTACGGGTCACGGCTGTGCCCGCCGCCGACCGGCAGCTTGCTCAGCAGCGTGGTCCGGGCATTGTCGACGACCTTGCCGGCCTGTGCCTGCAGCATGCCGGCCGCCGATTGCACGGTCGGGCTCTCGGCCACGCCGTGCAGCACCCGGGAAATCTGCTCGTAGCGTTCCCGCCCGGCCTTGGAGCCGAGGGTGTATCCGGTGGCGAAGCCCACCGCGAACGTCAGTTTGTAGCGCATGTGTCAGCCTCCTGTGACTGCCCTCGGGCATACCCGGCCTGCGCTAGTCTTATCGCGGTCGCCGCAACCGGCTACGTCGCGGTCCCCCATAGCTCAATTGGCAGAGCGCCCGACTGTTAATCGGTAGGTTTCTGGTTCGAGTCCAGATGGGGGAGCCAAGTTACGCCCGCCGTCTTACCGGCGGGTCGACGGGCAGTGGATTGCCGCCTTCTCGCTGGCGGAAAGCTCGATGTCGTTGACGTCGAGTTGGCGCACGTGATCGTTGACGTCCATGAACGCGTTGAACTGGTACTCGGCGAACTCCCACGACATCTGAGGGTTGCCGCTCGCGAGGTCGAATTCGCTCGTCGGGGGACCCATCACCGCCCGCATTTGCGCGCGGGTCATGCCGGGTTGCGCCTTGCACCAGGCGATGGGCCACGACTTCACGGTCGTGACGCTCGGGGCGTGTTCCTGCGTATCCGCAGGCGCGTTCGCGGTGGCGCTCCCGGACCCGCCGCAACCGCTAGATAACAAGCCTGCGACCACGAGGTTCGCAATGGCAAACCAACGTCTCATGGCGACGCACCCTAAGCCTGTTCTCTCACGCCCCGGGGCGCGGCCCGGCCGCGATGGGAGCCAAGATCATCGCGAGCTAGGACGCGCGGCTCGTTTTCGCCCCAAATCCGCGGGGAGGACCGCGGGGTGACCGGCGAAACGCACGAGTCGTGGTGGATCGCGTCTACCCCGGAGACCAGCTTCCCGGCCGGTGATCCGGCCCGGACGGAGGTGGCCGTCCTCGGCGGCGGCATCGCCGGGCTCACCACCGCCTACCTGCTCGCCCGCGAGGGCCGGCGGGTGACCGTCGTCGAGGCCGGTCGGATCGCCGCCGGCGTCAGCGGCTACACGACCGCCAAGGTCTCCATCCAGCACAACCTGGTCTACGCCGACATCCAGCAGCGACACGGTGAAGACGCGGCCAAGCAGTACGCACAGTCGCAGACCCAAGCTTTGCAATGGTTGCGCGACACCGTGACCAGCGAGCAGATCGACTGCGAGCTCGAAGAGCGCACGTCACTCGTCTACACCGAGACGGACGACGACGCCGAGCAGGTCGAGCAGGAAGTCGAGGCCGCCCGCGCCGCCGGCCTCGACATGCGACTCGTCGACCAGGCGTCGCTGCCATGGTCGATCCGCGCCGGCGCGCAACTCGAAGGCCAACTGCAGTTCCACCCGCGCAAGTACCTGCTCGCGCTGGCCGACGGCATCGTCGCCGCGGGCGGTCGGATCGTCGAACAGACCCGCGCGCTCGACGTACACACCGACCGCGACAACCCGGTCGTCGTCACCGACCACGGTGAGTTGCAGTGCGAGGACGTCGTTGTCGCGACGCACTACCCGTTCCTCGATCGCGGCCTGCTGTTCGCCCGGCTCGCGCCGTACCGCGATGTCGTCGTCGCAGCCGCCATTGATGAGAAAGACGACCCGGGCATCATCGCGATCAGCACCGGTTCCGAACCCGGTGGCACCCACTCGGTCCGCACCGCGCCGTACCGCGACGGCAAACGGCTGCTGATCGTCACCGGCGGTCAGTACAAATCCGGCACCCGCGAGGACGTCGAATCCGTGTACGACGAACTTGCGGCCTGGACCACCGAGCGTTTCCCCGGCGGCGACATCGTCTACCGCTGGTCGACTCAGGACACGTCGTCGGTGGACCGGCTACCGATGATCGGGTTGCTGCCGAACGGCGGCGACCACATCTGGGTCGCGACGGGGTTCAGCGCGTGGGGCATGACCAGCGGCACGCTGTCCGGGCTGATCCTCAACGACCTCGTGCAGGGCCGGCGCAACCCGTACGCGGAGCTGTACGACCCGGGCCGATCGACGCCGCGCGCGTCCGCGGCAAAGCTGGTGAAGGAGAACGTCGAGGTCGCGCGCGAACTCGTCGGCGGCATGCTGCGCCCCGACCTCACCGGCATGGACGAACTCGCGGCCGGCGAGGCCGGCGTCTTCCTCACCCGCAAGGGCCGCACCGCCGCCTACCGCGACGACAGCGGTGTCCTGCACGCAGTGGCCGCGCGGTGCACGCACCTCGGTTGCACGGTGCGGTGGAACAACGCGGAGCGCAGCTGGGACTGCCCGTGCCATGGCTCGCGGTTCGACCACACCGGCAAGGTGCTGCACGGGCCAGCGGTCGATCCGCTCGAACCGCACGACAATTGAGCCGTGATTACGTGACCTTCAGTGCCATCGCCTTCGATACACCCAGCACGTTGACCAATGTCGCCGACCGGAGCACGCGGTAGGAGAACGTGCCGATAGACGCGGTCTTCAGCGCCAGCACGTAACCGACCGTCGTCTGCCCGTTGGGCAGCCGTTGCGAGACAAGCTTCGCCTTCAACGCCGTCGTCTTCCACGTCTTGCCGACGAGGATCTGCAGGTAGACGTACTGGCCTGCCTCGTTCGGGCTGACGGTGCCGTAGTACTTCACTACGTAGCCGTGCCTGATGGACGTGGCAGTTGCAGCCAACCCGACGACCTGGGCCACCGACAACGTTTGCGTGGTCGATGCCGTCGCCGCATGACCCGGCGTGCCGGCGAACTTCCACTCGTACATCGTCAGCGCACCCGGCTTCACCGTCATGCTCGCCGCACCGGTCCACGACGTTGAGAGTGTGCGCACGACGATCCAAGGCTTCGACGTACTCGGCCGCGACAGCAGCTGCACGTCGTACGCGACCAGCGGCGACCCCGTGGTCGAGTCGCGCAACACGGTGCTGAGCACCAACGACCGGCCGTAGGCGATCGTCGTCGAGGATCCGCGGGTCAGCGACGACGAGTCGCGCCACGGGTTGGCGGGCGCGCTCGGCGTCGAGTAGTCGCCCAGACCCGCGTCGTTCAGCGCCGCCACCTCGAACAGGTACGACGTCCCGTTCGTTAGCCCTGTCACCGTCGCGGGACTGCCGGTGAACGCGACGCCCGATGACGTCCACGTCGTTCCACCGTCGGTCGAGTAGCGCACGTCGTAACTGCTGATCGCCGCGCCGCCGTCGTCGGACGGTGCGATCCACGAGACCGTGACCTGACTGTCACCGGCCACCGCCGACACAGATGTCGGCGCGACCG
>JAVEEG010000261.1 GCA_030840585.1 Frankiaceae bacterium
CGCCACTTCGACACCGCGGTCAACGGGATGGCAAGTCACTTCGTCTGGCTCAACCGGGGCAAGGAGTCGCTAGCGCTCGACCTGAAGACACACGACGGCCGCGACGTCTTGCATCGGCTGCTCGCGCATGCCGACGTGTTCCTGCACAACCTCGGCCCGGGTGCGGTCGAGCGGCTCGGCTTCGGCGCCGACGTGCTTACCGCGAAGCACCCGCGACTGGTCGTCTGCACGATGTCCGGCTACGGATCGACCGGCCCGTACCGCGACAAGCGGGCCTACGACCTGCTGGTGCAGAGCGAGGCCGCGCTGGTCTCGGTGACCGGTACGCCGGAACATCCCGCGAAGGCCGGCATCCCGGTCGCCGACATCGCCGCGGGCATGTACGCCGCGACGAACATCCTCGGCGCGCTGCTGCATCGCGAGCGATTCGGCACGGGTTGCGCGTTCGAGGTGACGATGTTCGACGCGCTGGTCGAGTGGATGGGCCATCCCGTCTACGCCACCGACCACACCGGCAGCAACCCGCCGCGGGTCGGCCTCAGCCACCCCGTCATTTCGCCGTACGACGCCTACCCGACCGCGGATGGGCACGAGATCGTGCTCGGCATCCAGAACGACCGCGAGTGGGTACGGCTCGCGACCGACGTGCTGCGCCGCCCCGATCTCGTCGACGATCCGGATTACGCCACCAACGTCGCGCGGGTGCGTAACCGGGAGAAGGTCGATGCCGTTGTCGGAGCGGCGCTCGCCGAGCTAGACATCGATGCCGCGGTGGCCGCGCTCGACGCCGCGCACATCGCGAACGCCCGGCTGAACACCGTCGCCGATCTGCTCGACCATCCGCAGCTGGCCGCCCGGGATCGCTGGCGCACCGTGGCGACCCCGGCCGGCGAGGTACGGGCGCTGCGGTCCGCGGTCGAGCCAGTAGGGGAGTCGCCAATGGGCGCGGTCCCCGCGCTCGGCGAGCACACCGAAGCCGTCCTCGCGTGGCTGGAGAAACCCCCCGCCTAGCTCGACTTCGGAGGGCTGGTGACCATGTTTGTCGACTCTTGTCGGCGTGTCGTGGTCGCCAGGTCTCCGAAGTGGGCGGGTTAGCGGCCGGCGGTCGTTAGCGCACGCTTCGTAAGAACCCGGGCGAGGTGGCGGCGGAAGTCCGCCGACGCGGTCACGTCTGCCGCCGGTTCGGTGCCCTCGTCGGCGTGCTGTGCGGCGCTGGCCGCATCAGCGCCGCCAGCAAGTGCGGCCTCGGTCGCGGCCGCGCGCAACACCGTCGAGCCCATGTTGGCCAGCGCTACCGCGGTGCCGGCACCACGCGCTTGTACGGCGACTGCGACCGTCGCCCAGTCGATCGCCCGGCGGGTGAACTTCTGGTAGCCCCACGCCTCACCGGTCGCCTTCGGCACCCGGACCTCGACCAGCAACTCGTCCGGTGCGAGCACGGTCTCGAGGAAGCCGGTGCCGAACTCCGCCGCCGCGACGGTTCGGGTGCCATTCGGCCCGCGGACGACGTACGACGCGTCGAGCGCGAGCAACGCGGCCGGCAGGTCCGCGGACGGATCGGCGTGCGCGATCGACCCGCCGATCGTGCCGCGGTGACGTACCTGCGGATCGCCGACGCCACTCGCGGCATGCGCGAGCAACGGCGCGTGGGACAAGACGTCGGCCGACTTCGCGACATCGCAGTGCCGAGTCAGCGCGCCGAGCGCAAGCACGTCACCGTCGTCCCGCACGTACGCGAGCTCCTTCACCCGCGATACGTCGACGACGACCGCCGGGGTCGCGAGTCGCAGCTTCATCAACGGCAGCAACGACTGACCGCCGGCGAGCAGCTTGGCCTCGTCGCCGTGTTCGGCCAGTGCGGCGAGTGCGGCATCGGCGCCGTCGGCGCGGACGTAGTCGAACGGCGCCGGGATCACTGGACCGCCGCCTCGAGAACCGCAGCAACGATGTTGTGGTAGCCGGTGCAACGGCACAAGTTGCCTTCGAGCCCTTGCCGTACTTCGTCGGCGGTCGGCTTCGGATTTTCGTCGAGCAGCGACACCGCCGCCATCACCATGCCCGGCGTACAGAAGCCGCACTGCAACCCGTGCTTGGCCCGGAACCCTTCCTGCACCGGATGCCATCGGTCGCCATCCGCGAGACCTTCGAGCGTCGTCACCGCCTGCCCGTCGACCGATGCAGCGAGCACGGTGCACGACTTCACCGACTCGCCGTCGAGCAACACGGTGCAGGCGCCGCAGGACGTCGTATCGCAACCGATGTTCGTGGCGGTGAGGTCCAAGTGGTCGCGCAACAGATGCACCAGCAACGTGCGGCCTTCGACGTCCACCGTGTGCGCGGTGCCGTTGACCGTGACCGTGACGTTCACTTCGCCGCCTCCTGAATGGCTTGCCACACGCGTTCCGCTGTCGTCGGCATCTCGACGTGTCTGACCCCGAGATGCGCGACCGCGTCAACAACTGCGTTCTGTACGGCGGGGGTCGCACCGATGGTGCCCGCCTCGCCGATTCCCTTGACTCCCAACGGATTCAGTGGGCTCGGCGTGGCCATGTCGACCAGGGTGAAGTCGGGGAACTCGGCCGCACTTGGAAACGCGTAGTCGGCCAGGTTGGTCGACTGGGGGTTGCCGTCCTCGTCGTAGCGCACCTCTTCGAACAGTGCCTGCGCAACGCCTTGCGCGATGCCGCCGTGCCGCTGTCCCTCGACGATCACCGGGTTGATGACCGGACCGGCGTCGTCCACGGTGAACATCGCTTGCAGCGTCACCTTGCCGGTCTCGGCGTCGACCTCGACGACCGCGACGTGCGCGCCGAACGGGAAGGTCGCACCCGAAGCGGTGAAGTCGGTGTCGACGATCAGCCCGTGTTCGGCGTCCGCGCTGCTCGCGACCTCGGCCCAGCTGCGTACCTCGTCCGGCGAGCCGGCGACGTGGAAGCCGCCGCGGGCCTTGTCGAGCACGATGTCGCCGGCCGCGGCTTCGAACAGGTCGCCGGCCAATTCGCGCGCCCGGTCGACGGTTTCGATCGCGCCCTGATGCACCGCGGCGCCACCGAGTTGCAGCGACCGCGAGCCGCCGGTGCCACCGCCGCGGGCGACCAGATCGGTGTCGCCGTGCACGACGGTGATCTGCTCGATCGGTACGCCGAGCTCGTCCGCGGCGAGCATCGCGAACGACGTCGCGTGCCCTTGGCCGTGCGGCGAGGTGCCGGTGTAGACGATCACCGATCCGTCCGGCTTGACGTTGATCCGGGCGAACTCGGTGCCGGCCTGCGGGCCCGCGGTGATCTCGACGTAGTTGGAGACGCCGATGCCGAGCAGCCGCTCGTCACCCGCCTCCCTGCGCCGGCGCTGCTCGGCCCGCAGCTCGTCGTACTTCGCCGCGGCCAGCACCGCGTCGAGCGCGCCGACGTAATCGCCGCTGTCGTACGCCGCACCGACCTGCGTGGTCAGCGGGAATGCGTCTTTCGGGAACAGGTTGCGGCGCCGTACCTCGGCCGGGTCCATCCCGATCTCGGCGGCGAACAGGTCGACCGCTCGCTCGATCGCCGCGGTGGCCTCCGGCCGGCCGGCGCCGCGGTAGGCGACCACCGGCGCGGTGTTCGTCACCACCGACTTGGTCCGCACCGCGATCCGCTCGATGTCGTAAGTGCCGGTCGCCATCAGCTGGGTCATGAACGGCAACACCGCGCCGAAGTTCGGGTAGGCGCCGGAGTCCTGCAAGACGTCGAGTGAGTACGCCGTGATCCGGCCGTCGCGGCTGCCGCCGATCGTGACCGTCTGCAGCTGCGCGCGGCCGTGGCCCATGCCGAGCAGGTTTTCGGTGCGGGTCTCGGTCCAGCGCATCGGCCGGCCAAGCTTGCGAGACAGCAAGGCGAGTAGCAGATCCTCAACGGACACACCGAATTTCGCGCCGAAGCCGCCGCCGACATCGGGTGCGATGAAGTGCACCCGCTCCGGCGGCAACGACAGCGCGGTTGCGATCTGGTCGCGCGCCCCATGGGGCGACTGGGTCGACGCCCAGAACGTCAGGCGGGCGTCGTCGCCATCGCCGTCCCAGACACATGCGGTGCCGCGCACCTCCAGCGGTACCGGTGCGACCCGCTGATTGGTGATCTGTTGAGTGACGACGACCTCGCAGCCGTCGAACAATCCGTCGAGACTGCCGGCCTCGAACGCGAGCGCGGTGTTGCTGCCGTGATCCGGGAACAGCACGGTCTCGTCCTTGGCCGCGTCCCGCGGGTCGACGACGGCCGGCAATGGCTCGTAGTCGACCGACACCAGTTCGATGACGTCCTCGCCGGCGTACCGGCTCTCGGTGACGACAACCGCGATTGGCTCGCCGACGTACCGGACGACGTCCTTCGCCAGCCACGGCCGGCCCAGCGCGGGCGGGATGAAGCCGAGTGGCACCGGCGGTGGCGACACGTCAGCGAAGTCCGCGGCGGTCAGCACCGCGATCACCCCGTCGACCGCGGCCGCGGCGGTCACGTCGACGGTCACCCGCGCGTGCGCCATCACCGACCGGACATAGGTCACGTGGCCGGCGCCGTCGAGCCGCGGGTCGCGCAAGTCGTCGACGTACACGCCGCCGGTGGTCAGGAACTTCGGGTCTTCGACCCGCAGGACGCGGGTACCGAGGATGCTCACGGTTCGCGAGCATGTCGTATGAATGCCCGGCTCCGCCATTCGGCCCAGGGGGATCTACGACGTCCGGCAGAAGGTCTGACGCGCCGTGACTAGGCCATCCGGGCGAAAACTACTCAAGTTCGTCACAATGTGTACCGATGTACGTGATTAGTGGGGGGCCCGAGGTTCCTGTGCCCTGGAAGGACGACCGGATATGCGCTGGCGGCGAGGTAGCCACCGTGCGGTGACGACGATTCGTCCCGCGCCGGATCGCGTTGTGCTCCCGGTCGACCACGTGCTGACCCGCGTCGTCGCCTCCGACATCACTGGGCAGGTGGATCGCCTGCCGGCCAATGCCCACGTCGTCATCGACCTCACCGGGATCGCCGGGTTCGATTCCGACGGCGCGACCGAACTGCTCGACCTCCAGGACCGCGTCGGGCACGACCGGTTGACGATCGTCGGTTTCCGCCAGGCGGCGGCCCGGCTGGTCGGCACCGATTCCGTCGAGGCCCCGCCGGCGCCGCCCCGCGAGCACGGCTGGGTCGTTCGGCGGCTGCGCAACCTCGCTGTGGTCCAGCCGACCGACGGCGACGTGCTCAGCACCGACGACCTCGAACCCATGCTCACCCGCGCGCTCGCCGAAGAGGTCGCCATCGTCGTCGTCGACCTGCGCAACACGACCGGTCTGACGCCGGCCGGACTGCACGCGCTCACGTTCGCCAGCAGCTACGCCGCCGTACGGGGCCAGGAGATGCTGGTCGTCAACGTCGATGCGCAGGCGGCAGAGGTGTTGCGCGGGGCCGGTCTGTCCGCGACGACGTACGTTGCGCCGGAGCCGTTGGGCTTCGGCGACGAACCTTCCTAGCGACTAGGCCGTACGCGGCCTATCGTCGCGTGCATGGCGACACGGGGGAGCGTGGCCCACGGGGGATCGCTCGCCCGCACGCATGAGGGCGCTCCCGGCCTGCCTCGTGGCCGCAGCCGGTTGCCCGCCGACACCGTCCTCGCTGCGCAACGCGATCGGCTCATTCGAGCGATGACTGCCGCCGTCGCGGCGGTCGGCTACCCGCACGTCACGGTCGCGGACGTCGTACGCCGAGCCCGCGTCTCGAGGACGGCCTTCTACGCGCACTTCACCGACAAAGAGGACTGTTTCCTCGCCGCCACCGCCCACGGGGCTGAGCTGCTGTTCGGTACGACGCTCGGTGCGGTCGCGGCGCTGCCCGAGCATGACGACGACGAGTTGATGCTGCGGGTCGGGCTGCGTGCCTTCCTGCGCTTCCTCGCGACCGAGCCGGCGTTCGCCCGGCTGTTCTACGTCGACCTTCCCGGAGCGGGTGGCCGCGCGCAGGCCGGGTTGCAGGCGTCGTACGGGCGCTGGGGCGAGATCAACCGGGCCTGGCACCAGCGGGCCCGGCAGCGGCACCCGGAGTGGCCGGCGGTGCCGCGGGAGGCCTACCTCGCGCTCGCCGGCGCGACCGGTGAGTTGGTCCGCGAACTGGTCCGGGCCGGCCGGACCGACGAGCTACCCGGACTCGAGGACACGCTGGTCTCGATCCACCTCGCGGTCCTCGCCGGCCGGTCGTGGGCCGGGCCGACTGCTCGGGTCAGCACCCAACGGGTGCCTGCGGAGCGGTAGGCGCAGTTCAGCAACGCGGCCGGCTGTCGTGGCCGAAGAACGGTGCGAGCACGGCCACGGCGACGAGCAACAGCACGACCACGAGCGTTGTCATCGCGCTCACCTCGCCGGGACGCACGCGGTGGTGCGCCGTAGCCGGGGCAGGTGCAGCGCGCGGCCGACCCGGTGGGCGCGTTGCTGGGTGAGCTGGCGAAGCTGCCGCCGCCGTTCCGCCTCCGCCAGCCGCGCGGCGTAACGAGCTTCGATCAGGTCGGAAAGCATCAGTGCCGAGTACATCTCGACCACCTCCACGGACCACTCTGCGCTTAGTTGCGCGCGCAAACGAGTGGCAGGATTGACACGGTGCGATAGATTACTGCCATGGCTCACCGGGTCGCGGTCGTCGTCGTGAATGGCACCACTCAGTTCGAGCTCGCGGTCGCCTATGAGGTGTTCGGGATCGACCGCAGCGAGTACTCCGCCGACTGGTACGAGTTCGCGCTGGTCGCCGCCGAGCCGGGGCCGATCCGCACCCAAGGTGGCTTCCTGCTGGACACGCCGTACGGCCTCGGCGAGCTGCGCCGAGCCGACACGATCATCGTCCCGGCCGCGCAGTGTGAGCGTGGGGTCCCAGAGCCGTTGCTGGCCGCGTTGCGGGCGGCGCACCGGCGGGGCGCGCGCATCGCCTCGATCTGCACCGGCGCGTTCATCCTCGCCGAGGCCGGGTTGCTCGACGGCCGGCGCGCGACGACGCACTGGATCGACGCGGCCGAGCTCGCCGCGCGCTATCCGGCCGTGACCGTCGAACCCGACGTGCTCTACGTCGAGGACGGCAACATCTTCACCTCCGCCGGCGCCGCCGCTGGTATCGACTTGTGCCTGCACCTGGTCCGGATGGATCTCGGCAGTGACGTGGCGAACGCGGTCGCGCGGCGCATGGTCGTGCCGCCGCACCGCGACGGCGGCCAGGCTCAGTTCGTCGACGCGCCGATCCCGCGCGGCGATACCGACACGCTCGGCCCGTTGCTCGACTGGGCGCTGGCGCACCTGGGCGAGCCGCTGACCCTCGACGACCTCGCCCGGCATGCCTCGGTGAGCACTCGCACGCTGGTCCGGCGGTTCCAAGCGGCGACCGGTACGACGCCGTTGCAATGGCTGCTCGGCCAGCGGGTACGGCGCGCGCAACATCTGCTGGAGAGCACCGACGAGCCGGTCGAACGGATCGCTGGGCTGGCCGGATTCGGTACGGCGGCGAACCTGCGCCAGCACTTCACCCGACAGGTGGGGGTCGCGCCGATGGCGTACCGGCGAACGTTCCGCGGCGGCACCGCTGCCTAGATGAAGCGGCGGACTAGGGCGGGCGCGCGTACGACGACCTCGCGGACGTTGAGCCCGCTCGACGGTGCCTCGATCATTCGCGTACTCGTGCTCTGCAGTGCGACATGCGTCATGGTGCTGCCGCCGTAGAACAACAGGTCGCCGGGGGAGCGGCTGCTGATGCTGACCGCGCGGCCGGCCTTGGCTTGGTCGCCCGTGTCGCGCGGCAACGTCACGCCGTGCAACCGGTAGACGAGTTGGGTGAGGCCGGAGCAGTCGAGGGCGTACCCCGATCGGCCGCCCCAGAGGTACGGGATGCCGACGAGGGTGCGCGCGGTCGCGATGACTCCGGTGACCGTCTTGGGCAGCGCTTGCACTCGGGCTTGGGTGACGACGACGCCGGTCGCGGCGATCCGGCGCGAGACACCGGCCGGAGTGATGACCGTGACGTAACTGCCGCCGGTGCGCGCGACCGGTAGCCGGGTCGCGAACGACACCTCGAGGACGCGCGCGCGGTTGTTATCGACGAGCCACGCGGTTCGCGCGGTGACGGTAGCGACGTACCTCGTGGCTGTGGGACGGTGCGTCGTGGTCTGGCCGACTGGTACCCAACCCGGGTAGCCGCGGCTGTCGAGCGAGGTGCGTTGCGCGGTCGCGATGACGTGCAGCCAGCCGCCGCGCGCGGTGCCGATCACGGTCAGGTGCTCGCCGAGCAACGCCTGTGTTGCAACCCGCCCGACGAGACCGCGACGGGTCGCGGTGTCCATGTCCGCGAGCCAGCGGCGGATGTCGACAGGAGCGGTCATCGCCGGATGGTCGACGGGTCGCGGTGCGCTGGTCGAGGTCCACAAGGTCGCGACGCTGACCGACACCCAGGCGTCGTACGGACTGATCGATGCGTTGCTTGGTGCGGGCGCGATCGCCAGCGCCGCGAACAGCGTCGCTGCGACGACCCCGGCTCGGAGCATCACCACGTCAGTGTGACGCCGATCAGCGTGATTGCGTTGGCCGCGCCGCGCCCGAATACCGTCCCGTCCCGGGAGGCGGCGCGGCCAACGCAGGCCAGCGCAGGTCTATGGCAGGTTGCTCAGCTTGACGGTGATGGTGCCCTGCGTCGCAGAGATCGGGCACGTGTCACCGACCGCGAACGCCGGCTCGAGGTTGTACGTGTCGTTGGGCGCGATCGCGATGTTCGTTGACTTGCCGCAGATGATTGCCCACGGGTCGTTGGCACCGTCTTCGATGAAGGTCACCGGCACCGTCTGCCCGGTGGCGTCGGTGATCGTGACGGACATGTAGCGCTCGGACTTCGATGTCGTGACCTGGTACCCGGTGGCGCAGCCGGTCGCGCCGGGCCCGTAGGCCGCGCTGGTGTTGAGCGTCACCGCGCACGGGTTGGTGTAGGGCATCGTGACCGTGCGGACGTGCTTGACCGGCTTCTTCGGCGCTTTCTTCTTCGTCGCTGCGTTCGCCGTTGCCGCGCTGGGGACGGCGATGGCGAGCAGCGCGGCGGTGGCCGCGAACAGCCTGCGGTTCATGAGTCCTCCATGAGGTCGCTCTTCGCAGGTGTCTACGCACTAGTCCGCCAGCCGCAACAGGTCGTCTCTTGCTCAGATCGCGACGACGCGGATGTCCTTGTGCTCAGCGGTCAACTTCGTCAGGTCGTCCGGGTCGCTGGTGAGGACGATGACCGGTCGATCCAGCCGGATTGCCGAGACCGCGACGAGTGCATCGACCGTGTCGCTGCGCTTTGTCCGGCCCAACAGCTGACCCGCTTGCGCGGCGAGTTTCGGATCAACGCTGTCGACATGCGCGTTGCGGGTGAGCAGATGGACGCGCGCGTCACGCCTGCTGCCGCGGAGCGTCTCGGTGAGGCTCACGGCGTTGACGACGATCGGGAGGTTGAGCTCGCGCGCGCGGGCGATCCACGCGACCGCCCGTGGGTCGCCGGCCGCGGCCTTGCTCAGTCCCTCGGAGTCGAGAACGAGCGCGTAGGCGCCTACCGGCCGCTTCGCCGCCGCCCGCCGGCCGCTCGCGGATCGGGCCACGCGCGCCGTACCTCCTCCATCAACTCGGCTGGAATCGGCCCATGCGCCTTGTGGTGGGCCGCGAGGAACTCGTCGAGGTCGGCCATGTGCTCGGCCATCCGGAGGCCTTCGGCAACGTACGCCGAGAACCCGCGATCCCCGGCCCGCTGGCGCGCGCTGTCGACGAGATCCTTCGGCAGCGTGACGCTGACCTTCTCGTACGCCGGCTCGGCCACGGGATCAATCCTACTACGAGTAGGACTCAAGCGCGGCGCGCGGTGCCCAGTGCCCAGTGCATCAGGGAGAGGCCCGCCGAGGGGAGTTATGGGACCGGCGGCGGTCTCTGAAGGTCGGGATCGAACGCTGCGAGAAGTTCCGTGGCGATGATCTGCGAGAGGATTCCCGGGGGGTCCACCGGAGGCTTCGGTTCGGGTCGAGCGTGCGCTTGGTAGTGGCCGAGGTGCGGTCCCCAATCGAAGAACACTCCGTAGCGCAGAGATGTCGCGGCGGTAGCTACCGCGTCCGGTAGGTCGACGGGTATTGAGCCGAGGCGAGTTGGCTGCCGACGTCGCGCCAACTTGGCGTACACATCGACGGTGTAGCGACCCGGCTTGAACACGTACTGCGTCCCGTCGTGCGGAAGTAGAAAGTGATGATCCATCGTGAGGCCCTCGTGGCCGACGTAGAGACCACTGCCTCGAGACAGCACGCCACGGTCGCGGTAGACCCAGATGCTGAAGTTCTGGGCTGTCTCGGCGCGGCGAAGTGTGACGTACATGTTTTCGATGAGGTTGCCCCGCCGAGAGGAACTGTGGAGAAGGGTTCGCAGAAAGACCTTAGGTGCCCCAGGAGCAGAGTCGGTTCCTCCGTCCGGACCGAAATAGAGGAGCGTCGGCTGTGTCATTCCGAGTCGACCGGGACGCAACAAAGTCAGCCAGGCGTTGAGGAGCGACACGCTGAGCGCCGACGCGGCGATCACGGTGCTGATCGAGCTGCGCACCTTCGAAGGTTAGCCACGCCTGCCCGGCGAGCGCTCGTCCCTTCGTCCTAATTCCGCCGAAACGGTAGCTGGGGACGCCGCCCTTCTCCTACCCTCACAAGGGTGGACAAAGTGAAGCAGTGGGCACGCAGCCGACGGGGTGCGGCGACACTCATTCTTGCGGCGATCGCCGCGCTCGGCAGCATCCATAGCCCGGTAACCGCCGCGGCTGCACCCGGCGCCTTCCTTGTTGCCGTACCGATCGTTTGGTGCGTCGTGTGGGTCATCGCCCGAGTGTGGGAAGGCAAGACGTGGCCTCGAACACCGCCTTGGGCGCGGCAGCGGGCCTCTTCGCAGTCCCGGCAAATGCGCGAGGACGCGAACGCTCGTGTCGTTCGGGACCGTGGCGGTTTCCTGTTCGAGCGCCGGCACTTCTTCGTGGGGACCGGCATACCTCCGGTTCGGTTGTCGCCGGAATGGGTCGCCTGGGCCATCGACCACCGCAGGGTCGAGCCTGTGCCGGTCGCTTGCACCGATACTCGCCGCTGGTGGTGGTTCGGGGAGAGTTTCTGGTGGGAGAACTGCGGCTACCAGCCGCGCGATGTGTTGGCGCTAGTGCGGGAACGCGAACGTAGGCGCGAACGGGAACTTGAAAGAGCTCACACGTTGCTGAACGTTGACCAGTTGCCTCAGCAGGCGAAGCGCGCGCCGGTGCCTCGTGAGATACGCCAGGCAGTCTTTGAGCGAGACGGCGGAAAGTGCGTGGAGTGCGGCAGTAGCTTCGACATTCAGTACGACCACATCATCCCGTTCTCCCTCGGCGGCGCAACTTCGGTCGAGAACTTGCAGATCCTCTGTGCACCCTGCAACCAGCAGAAGGGCGTAACGCTCTAGGTTGAGCGTCCGCCCGCGGCGCCGGCCACACGCCCGCGACGAACACGCCGTTCAAGGTTCGGCGGACAAACGCGCCGCCGAACGGCAGCGCCGTCGTCGGCCCGAGGTTTGTGACACGGGCACTGCCCGGCAGCGGCACGCGCACGTCCGGCGGAAGGCACTCGTCTCACACGGATGTCGTGCGGGTCATTGTCGGCGCGACGCCGGATTAGCCGTTCCTGAGTTGTCAAGGCAGGCGCTGTCGCTGATGTTCCGCGAACGCGGCAGGAGCCGGGAAGAAGGGACTGGTGTCGGAGGGGGGACTTGAACCCCCACGCCCGTTGAAGGGCACTAGCACCTCAAGCTAGCGCGTCTGCCATTCCGCCACTCCGACGTGAGCGCAAACGAGACTACCCGACCGGGCATGACCCCGGCCGCCTGTTCGTGATCATGGCGTTGTGCGGCTGCGAACGCCATGATCACGCCGGAAAACGCTGCGAACGCCATGATCACGAACAGGGGAGGCGAACAGCGAGGAGGGTCAGGCGGCGTATTGCTTGGCCAGCGCCAGCACCATCTGCACGTACCAGTCGGCGTGGTTGTAGTGGAAGATCGCGTTCGCCAGCGCCGCCGGGCCGGTCCCGGCGCCGTTCGCGCACAGGTAGCGACCCGCCGTAAAGATCGCGTCCGGCGGGTTCATGATGTCGGCCTTGCCGTCGCTGTCGCCGTCCACCGCGTACGCCGCGAACGTCGCCGGCAGGAACTGCATCGGCCCCATCGCACCCGCGTAGGACGTGGACGTGTCCCGCCCGTGCCCGCTCTCGACCTGGCCGATGGCGGCCAGCACGGTCCACGACAGGCCAGGACAGGTCGCCGCCGCCGCGCGGTGGTACAGCGCCATGTACGCCGGTGCCGCCGGCATCATCCGCATCGCCGCGATGCGGTCCGAGGTGATGACCGAGAACGCCGTCGCCTGCGCGCGCAACGCGGCTTCGGCCGCCCGCACCGAGGCGGCGTGCGCCCGTGCGGATGACAGCAGGCGCTCCTCCTCGGAGAGCAGCGACAGCACCTGAACCGCCGCTGCGGCGACGGTGCGCTCGGTCGCGATCCGGTCCCGCGCCCGCCGCTCCGCCGCGCTAGTTGCCGCCGAAGCCTGCGCCGACAGCCGGTCGACGTGATCCGCGACGGCCTGGTCGGCCGCGACGAGGTGTTGAACCACGAGCGCGTTCGCGGCCAGCGCGCTCGGATCGGCCGAGTCGATCAACGTCGCGTAGATCGCGATCGGCCCGCCCGACTCGTACAGCGCCCGCACCCGCGCGTCGATCAACGCCTGTTGCGCCGTCGCGGCGGCGGCGATCTCGTCCCGCGCCCGGCCGTCGAGGCTCGCCGTGTTGACGCTGCTGGCTACGCCGGCAAGCGCGTCGTCGTACGCCTTCTCCGCGGTCGCGACCTGACGCTGGATCTTCTGTACCTGCGCGAGGATCGCCTTGACCTTCTGGTCCGCCTGACCCGACGTGTCGGCCGCCGCCGGCGCCGCGGCGGACAGCACGACGCACGCTGCCGCGCCCACCGCTGCTGCGCGGGCACGCCGAAGTCGCGCGAGGGTCCTCAC
>JAVEEG010000262.1 GCA_030840585.1 Frankiaceae bacterium
ATCGGCAGCCAGGAACTCACAGCGGCGCGATCGGCAGCTTCACCCGCGAAAGGTTATTACCTCAGGCGCGGTCAGTTCATGACCCGGCAGGAACCATCGCGGTGGCATGACCAACGTTCTCGAATTGCGTCGACGGCGTCCGCTCGCGGATGACCACCGTCCACTCGCCGGCACCGAGAACGTGCAACGGTACGGCGAGCATCGCGTCCCGTCCGCGTGGCCGGCTGCCGGCCCCGCCACCGCGATCACAATCGTTGACGACGGTCACGTCGATCCGAAGCGTGTGCGCTACCGGAATCGCTGTCGTCAGCTCGTGCATCTGGAAGCACACCGTCTGTGCCGAGGGATTGAACACGACGTATAACGATTGGCTGTTCGGCGTTACTTCGCTCCAGCAAGGGCCAGGTCTGCAGGCGACCGGACGACCGGGGGATGCCGCGGCCATCATTGCCCGCAGCATCGTGAGGTTGACGGCGGCGAACGGGCCGACCGGATCGGTCGGTCCTTGCGTCGAGACGACGGTGATCGGTACCGGGCCGTGCACGGTGACCTTCGGGCCGTCGGTCGCGGTGGCCGATGCCGACGGATCGGAGGACGTTGCCGGCGACGCGGTCGAGCTACCCGCAGCGCAGCTCGCAAGCATGGTGAGTGCAACGCCCGAGCCGGCCGCGCGGAGAAAACTCTCCACGCAGCCGGCCAGACGAAGCGGACGCATATTCGTCAGACCTCGACGGTGCCTCGGAAGGTTCCGCCCGTACCCGAATCACGCGACACGGATGTCACCGCCCTTCAACGCCACGGGGCTGCTGTTAGGAAGTGTGCTCGGCTGGGGCGACTGCGGCGTGTAGTTCACGTGCAGCCCGAACGTATCCGGCTGCTGGTTCTTCGCACCCGTTCCCTTGTCGGCGAAACTCGCGGTGAAGCTCACGTTCGTGGCCGCTTGCGCCCACCCGCCGAGCCCGCCGTTGAGCGACGAGTTCCACCAGTAGAGCGTCCCGACGCCGCCGGTGGCCCCCGAGTTCCCCGTCTTCGAGTACGTGTTGAGCGTGCCCTTCAGCCGCCACTTGCCGTTGTTGACCAAGGTGAACTGGCCCGAATAGGTCCCATTGGTCTGCTTGCGGACGGTGTAGCCGAAGTTGACCCGGCCACTGCCGCTCAACGTGTACCAGCCGCCGCCACTGGATGCGTCGCCGGGCGACGCGACCGTGACTGTTGCCATGTCCGCCGACGGATCGCAGGTCCCGGCGATGCCGGCGTAGGTGACGGTGACCTCGTACACGCCCTCCTGCCATCCGGTGGTGCCGATCGGGCTACTGCTGACCGTGCCCGAAGCGTTGGTCACGCCCGCGGCCAGGTTGTACGGTCCGGCCGCGCCCGACGTCGGGTTGCGGTCGAGGGTGAAGCTCAGAGGCTGGTGCGCCATGCAGGCGGTGGCTGCACTCGACAGCGTCGCTTCCGCGGACATCGGCGTACCGACATTCACGATTTGCGTTCCCGTGTAGAGCGTCGAGGTGGCGGCATGCATCGACACTTGCTGTGCGCAGGTGGCCGCATTACTGCTGCTGTCGGTCGCTTTCCACGTGACGGTCGTCGTGCCCGGTTCGAAGGCCGTCGGGGCGTTGCTGGTGATGGTTGGGTGCGCGTCCTCGATGTCAGTCGCGGTAGCCGTCCCCGTCGCCGGCGCCGGGGTGAAAGTACCGGCGTAATCCGGCGGGCAGGTGATCGTCGGCGGTGTCGTGTCGACCACGGTGACAACCTGGGCCGCCTCGCTGTGGTTTCCGGCTGGGTCACTGACCGTGTAGTTGATCGTGGTTGAGCCGAGTGGCAGTAGCGCCGGCTTGTCGCTCGTCAAGGTGAGTACCGAGGTCGCGTCGTCAGGATCGCTGATCGTCACGCCTCCGACCGGCCCGGTGTAGCCGCCAGTGGCGTTCGCCTCGTACGTCTGCGGGCTCACTTGCACGACCGGCGGTGTCGTGTCTCCGCCCGCCGGGCAGTTGAGCACGAGCCGCAGCGTCGTCATCGGCGGCGGCACCGCGAACGAGTCGCTCGTCACCGTCGTCGACAGCGGGTTGGCCGGGTCGGTGCAACCGGCGTTACTCGCCTGCACCTCGTAGTAGCCAGCCATGACGTCCCAGCCGAACGTGCCGTCGGCAGTAGTGACATCGGGATTGGTCCGGTTGCCCGGTGACATCAGCGCCGACCCGTCCGGCACCGCGACAAACGGACCGTCTGAGCTGTCGGAGCGCAGCAGCGTCACGGTCGCGCCGCCGATCGGATTGCCGTTCTGGTCGACCACGACGCCCGCTGGGTCGACGTAGACCGAGAAGTGCACGGTCTGGTCGGCCGAACCGGGGCAGGTGTTGGTGATGGTGACGGTCGCCGCACCGACGTGCGGATACAGGTCCGGGATCTGCCCGGTGTAGATGCCGATTCCGAAGTGGTCGATCGTGAGCGGCGCCGTGACCGACCCCGACCCGTCCTTCATCGCGACGACGACAGTCGCCTGGCCGTTGGGGCAGCCCTCGAACAAGATGTCGGTCGTCTTCGTCCACTCCAACACGGGAGTGCCGTCGGCGTTCACCCGGTGATACGTCAGGCTCACACTGTCGGGGACCTTCGCTCCGCCGACCAGGTCAAAGTCGATCTGCGCGTTGCCGTTGGCAGGCAAGGTCGTCGCGTCGTAGTCCGGGAACAACGAACTGCCTGCTGGTGGATTGACCTGCACCATGTAGTTGCCGGGCGGAAGTCCGGCGAGGCTGTAGATGCCTTGGCCGTTCGTCTGCGTGAGGGTGCACGCGCCGGAGTCGGTGTCACATGCCTGCACCGGAGCGCTGCGGACGAGCGTTGCGTAGAGATCCGTGGTGACAGTGCCGTGAATCGTTCCGCCCGTAGGCGCGCCGCTGTTGCGGACCGGGAACACGTAGCGTCCGGGGACCGACGAGTTGCGGCTGCCTTGGGTGAGCGCGAAGTAGCCGTCGTCCTCGAAGGCACCGGTCAAGTCGGAGCCGGGAAGTTCGAGCGCCGCGTTCTGACCGTTGGAGTAGCCCACTACGGCCGGGCTGCCGCCGAGACCACCCGATCCGCCGGATGCGTCTCCGGTCTCCCACTGGACCTTGTCGTAGTTGAAGACGATGTCAAAGTCACCAGCCACATGCGTGCTGGCCGAACGGTCGATCAACAACAGCTGGAAGCTGTTCTCCTTGTCGGTGTGTGAGCCGTAGTAACCAACATCCAGCCAGTTCACGCAGAAGTACGCCGGGTGCCCGCCGCTTGCCGCTTCGCCGCCGTACGTCACCAGCCCGCTTCCGGCGCCTCTCGTGTCGACGTCGCCGAAGTACGGCGCGATGATCTCGTGTGCAGTCGAGAGCAGCCCATACGGCGTGTACGTCCACTGCGGCCCGTCGAACGTGATGTTGCCGTTGTTGTTCACCGTCGCGGTCGTGAACTGCTCCGAGAAGAAGTTCACCGGGAACGGCAGGGTCACGGTGTCGGTCGAACCGTCGTCGTTGGCCGGCAACACATTCGCCGAGCAGGCTGCGTACTTGTCGGCGCCTTCGACCGCGCCGGAAGCGACGTCACAGCCGGCGTAATCCGCCTTGGCCGGTCCACTGTCCGACTTCTGGTTGCTCCACTCCTCCTGCACCTGGTACTTATGGCCGTTCATGACCAGGTTGGTGCCGTCAGTCGCCGTGGTGCCGTACTGGTACGCGCACAGGTCGCCGATCTCTTGCCCGCCGTAATCGGGGCGGCTCGACGGCGTCCGCCAGGCGGAGCCCAGCGGATCGGTGATGGCCTCGAACATCTCGTGCGACATCGTGCTGACGTCACCGTCGGCGTCGTAGTCGTTGGGGCTCGTCGACTCCCCGAAGCAGCTCCGGCCGGCGTCGTTCCCGTCGTTTGCATAGACCACGTCTGTCCCGTCCACGCTGAAGGAACTGTGGTACGCGCAGATCCCGTGCGTGCCGGTGCTGTAGGTGCAGTAACTCTTGTCGTTGTCCTCGCAGAACTCGATCCCCTCGCCCAGCACGACGTGGTACAGCGTGTTGAGCCCAGGAGCCTGCCACTCCGGATGCGCGTTGAAGGCTCGCTGGACCTCCTGCTGGACGTCGCCGTCCGTGACCGGATGAGACGTGCTGCCGTCGTGCGGATACGCGGTCGTGTCCGTGTACGCGCCGCCGAAGTGTGTGACCGGGCGGATGTTGTGAGTGGTGCCGCCGTCGTTGTCGTAGTACTGCGACAGGATGTTGTAGTAGTTGCCGCCGACATCGGTGAGGAACTGCGTCTCGAGGCCCTTGGCGGCATTCGTGATGGTCGATCCATCCGGATTCCAGAAGATGAGGTACGTCGTCGTGGTCTGCATGATCGGGCCCTTGTCGTAAGCCAGATCGTCGGCCTGCATCGGCGGCGGAGGCGTGCCGGCCGCGCCGGCCGCCTGTCCGTCGCGAAGCCCAGCCCGAAGCGCCGCCTTCGTCGGCGTGCCGTGAGGGTGTCCCGAGACGATCTTCCCGTGCAAGCCGTTGTTGTGGTGCGCGGTGACATGGCCCGCTGGCTTGGACTTCTCCGGTCCGGAGCCCGGCGACGGGCTCGCTGCCCGCGAGAACGATGAATCAGAGCTCGTGGCTGCAGCGGCGGCCGGCGCACCAGCAGCGATACCGAGAGTCCCCAGGACCGCGGCACTGGCGCCGGCGACGACACGCCGAACTAACGAAAAAGTCATGGTCGTTCCCCTGTCACGACGGCATACATGTGAGTACGCAGGAACGTAGAGACGCAAGGGAACGAGCGATGCGGATTCAGGAAACCGATCGGCTCGAAGGTATCGACCGAACGGACGACTTGACGGGGCCTGCCTGCTTAGACGGTGCGACGCCAGATCGACACTGCGTAGTTGCGGCTCCCGCAGCGGCTACGCAAGGTCACAATTCGATGGGCTACAGCGGCGCGATCGGCAGCTTCACTCGGGAAAGGTTATGCCCGGTCAGCAGCGTCACGGTGCCGCCGGTGTTCGCGGCGAGCGAATCGAACGCGGCATCGGCGAGGGTGAAGCGCAACCGGTGGCCGGCTTTGATCACGACGTCGACGTAGAGCGACGGGAACTTCAGCGCGGTCGCTTGTCCGGGCGTCAACGCAGATCCGGACGCGGGGACCGATCGACCTCGTTCGTGTACGGAGCCGCGGTACCACGCGCGCATCCAGCCGTACGTCAACGTCAGCGGGCCGAGCACGTTCTCGTCGTACACCCGGTCGGTCACGTTGCTGGCGGTGGTCGCGCCGGGCGGTAGGTCGTCGACCTGCACTCCGATCGTGGTGTCCGGGCCGGTGGCAGAGACGGTGAGATCGAACGCGATCTGCCCGCTGATCCGAGTGTCGTGCGCGAACACCGGCGTGACGAAGACTTGCCGCGCCGGCGCGGTCGAGGCGCCGTCGCTCCACGTGACCGATCCGCTGGCGCTGGTCAGCGGGACGACCTGGTCGTGGCCGGCCGCGGGCCACTGCCGGTATGCGTCGAAGTGACCGTCGGCGCGCTGTACCTCGACGGCCGGAGTGTCGAGCGCACCCGCCGGCACGCCCTTGAGGTACTGCAACCACCAACGGTGCGTCGCGCGCACATAGTCGTCGGCGAACGGGTGCGGCAGCACGTGGCCGTCTTTGCTCGCGGCGAGTGTCGTCGGCGTGGCCGGATCGACATGGTCACCGTCGATGAGCCACAGCTTCTTGGGCACGCGCGCCGGCAACGCCTGCCACAACTGGCCGACGTTGTCCGTCTTCACGTTGAAGTCGAACAGCCCGTGGATGAGGAAGAACGCGGTCCGTGTCTTCGCCGCGTCTTTGACGAAGTCGCGCGGCGACCAGAATGACGAGTTCGCATCGGTGTACGTCGGCGCGTAACCCGCGTCCACCGTCGCGACATCGGCGGCAACGCAACCACGGCGCACCGCGGTGTCGGGTGCGAACAGCGGATCGCCGCCGTAGGAGTTGGCGAAGTCGGTCGCCTGGTACTCGCCGGTGAACGCGTACGGCGTCGTCGCCTGACCCTGGAAGGGCACGCCGTTGGCGTAGTTGTAGTCGTACCAACGGTCGATCGCACGGATCGGAATGACTGCGGCGACCGCGTTCTTGTGCCGGCCGCTGATCGGTTGCTCGACCGCCGCGCCGACGGCGAGGGTGCCGTCGTACGAGCCGCCGGTGAGGCCGACCTTGCCGTTGCTCCAACTCTGGTCGGCCACCCAGTCCACCGAGTCGACCGCGTCGTACACCTCGTCGCGCGAGCCGTACTCCTCGCAACCGCTGGAGTTCCGGGTGCCGCGCAGGTCGATGAGGGCTATCGCGTAACCGCGCGGCACGTAGTACTCGTCGTACCACTCCGGGAACGGCACCGCCGGCGAGCACGGCGGGCTGACGTCACCCCACGGGGTGTCCGAGTACGCCGTCTTGCACTCGTTGCGCCAGCCGCGGCCGAGGGTGTTGAAGTACGGCGAGACGTCCATGATGGTCGGCACCCGGACGCCGCTGGTGGTGCGCGGCCGGATGAGATCGATCCACAGCTTCGTGGTGCCATCGCGGCTCGGCACCTGGACGTGCTGGACGATCGCGTCCTTGAGCGAGTAGCGCGGCGGGTCCAGCCGATCCGGATCGGCGAGGTGCCGGCCGGTCTGCGACGCGGCGCCGGGGTGCCGGCTGTGCGAGGTGGCGGCGCCCGCAACCGGGTGCGGCTGGTGGCTGGCGAGCGCCGGCATGGTGCTCGCCGCGATGGCGAGCGCGACGGCGATGGTCAGCGTTCGGCGCACCTCGCGGGGATTCGCCGTCGCCGGGTGAGTTCCTTCGCTCAGCCGCCGGAGGTCGAGCCGCTGCCGGACGTGGAGTCACCCGAGCCGGAGCCGCCGCTGGTGCCCGAATCCCCGGAGCCGCCGGAACCCGAGTCCCCGCTGCCCGAGCCACCAGAGCCGCCGCTGGTGCCGGAGCCGCCGCTGGTACCGGAATCGCCCGAGCCGCTACCGCCGGATGAACCCGAGGTTGAGTCGCCCGAGCTGCCCGAGGTTCCGGATGAGCCGGAGGTCGAGCCGCTGGTGCCGCCGCCGTCGGAGCCCGAACCCGAGGTTGAGCCGGAATCGTGCGATCCGTCCGAGCCGGACCCGGAGCCCGAGCCGCTGCGGTCGGCCGACCCGCTGCTGCCAGAACCGGAGCCGGAGCCGCCGTGGTCGTCCGACGTACCGTCGTCCCGGCCGGCCCGGTCCTCGCGGGCCGACGGCGACGCGGACGGGCTCGTCGTACCCGCGGGGGAGGGCGTGACCAGACCGCGCGGGTCGTGGCGGGGCAGGTCGCGGCTGTGGCTTGAGGAACCGTGGGAGAGCTCGACCGCGGTGGCCGCGCCGCCGACGCCGGCGACGGCTACGCCGGCCGCGAGCGTCACCTTGGCGAGCAGGCCGAGCCCGGCAACCCGGGTGCCGATCGCGCGGACCCGGCCGATGGCGCCGACCCGCGGGGGCAAGCCGTCCGCGAGCAGCAGCGCCAACTCTCGGCTGGGCAGTGGGGGGCGGTCCGGCACGAGGACGTGCAGCTGCCGGGCGGCAGCGGCGAGCATCTCCTCGTCGGATCCGGTCATATTCAGGCCATCGTCCGGGCCGGTCATAGGGATACGGCCTGGTCGAGAATCCGGCGCAACGAGGCGAGCGCCCGGTGCTGCAACGCCTTCACCGCGCCCACCCGCTTGCCCAGCGCGCTAGCGGTCTGCTCGAGGCTGAGATCGGCGACCACCCGCAGGAGTAAAACCTCACGCTGATCTTCAGACAACTGGTCGAGCAGGGCGTGCACCTGGCGGGTGCGCAGGGCGTCGAGCGCCTCGTCCTCCGCGCTGCCGGTCACCCGGACGTCCGCGCCGGCGTCGTACTCGATGGTCGGCCCGCGGCGGGTACGGCGGCGCAGGTCGTCGACCAAGCGGTGGTGGGCGACGGTGAAGACGAAGGCGCGCAGGTCGGCCTCGTCGCCACGGAACGACCGGATCCGCTCGAAGACGGCCAGGAACACGTCGCTGGTGAGGTCCTCGGGCTCGCTGGCCCCGCGGCCGCGCAGGTAGCCGGTCACGGCCGGGGCGAACCGCTGCCAGATCTCGGTGAGCGCCCAGGCCTCGCCTCGTCGGGCCGCCTCGACGAGCGGGGTCGCCGCGCCTCCCGCCCGCCGCTCCACGCCAGTACTACGGGACCAGCGCGAGCTGGGTTCACTGGCAAGATCGCTGGATGGAGATCCTGCGCACCCCGGACAGCCGGTTCGCCGACCTGCCCTGCTTCGAGCTCGAACCGCGCTACGTCGAGGTCCCGGCGGGCGACGGCAGCGGCGTGCTGCGGGTCGGCTACGTCGAGGCGGGGCCGGCCGGCGGGCCGGTCGTCGTGTGCCTGCACGGCGAGCCAACGTGGAGCTACCTCTACCGCAAGGTGATCGCGGTGCTCGCCGACGCAGGGTGCCGGGTGATCGCGCCGGACCTCGTCGGTTTCGGTCGGTCGGACAAGCCGGCCGACGTGAGCGATCACACCTACGCGCGGCACGTCGAGTGGATGCGGGCCGCGCTGTTCGACGTACTCGACCTGCGTGACGTGACGTTGCTCGGCCAGGACTGGGGCGGGCTGATCGGGTTGCGGTTGCTGGCCGAGAACCCGGACCGGTTCGCTCGCGCGGTCGCGGCCAACACCGGGCTGCCGGACGGCCGGCACGAGATGCCCGAGATCTGGCACCAGTTCCGGGCCGCGGTCGCCAGCGCGCCGACCCTCGACATCGGCCGCTTCGTCGGCTCAGGTTGCCTGGTGCCGCTCGAGCCCGCGGTGGTCGCGGCGTACGACGCGCCGTTCCCGGACGAGAGCTACAAGGCCGGGCCGCGAGCGATGCCACAACTGGTCCCGATCACCCCGGACGATCCCGGCGCGATCGCGAACCAGCGGGCCTGGGAGGTGCTCGTGACGCTGACCACGCCGTTCCTGTGCGCGTTCAGCGACGGCGACCCGATCACCGGCCCGATGGCCGAGCTGCTGCCCAAGCTGATCCGCGGTGCGGACGGCCAGCCGCATACGACGATCCGCGGCGCCGGCCACTTCCTGCAGGAAGACGCCGGCGAGGAGCTCGGCCGGGTGGTTGCCGACTTCGTTGTTGGCGGTCAGCGGCGGGTGAAGTAGAAGCCGAGGACGGCTCGGAGCAGCACGAGCTCGGCGCCGATGAGGGTGGTGCCGAACTGACCCGGCGGTCCCAAGGCGAAGGCGAGCAGGACGGTACCGGCGAAGATCCCGAGCAGCCCGTACGCGACCCGGGCGCGCACCTGATCGAGGGGTGTCGGTGAGATGCCAGACGGCGGCGTGGACATGCCGTAAACCTAGGGGCGGAAGAAGGAAACTAGTCGGTTTGTGGATGGCGGGACGCTGCCATGGCGGATCATCGACAGCCCACCGGGGCGTGGTGGCGAAAACCTGCCAGGTAGCAGCGGCCGCAACGACCGGGCGCGCGGGCAGCCGGTCCACACGCCCGCGCCGTACGCGATGTCGTCGACGAGATCGCGCCGGATCAGCGTGACTCCCAACGCGAGGAGCGCGGCCGCGTTACGACGACGTACCGCCCGGACCGCGAGCAGGCCGAGCACCGGACTCCAGAGCTGGACCAGCCAGCGGGCCGCGTTCGCGGTGGGCACCAGCGTCGCCGCGGTCGCGATCCCGGCCGCCTGCTCCGCCGGAATGCCCGCGGCGTGCATGCGGCGCACGGCGGGGAGCGCCGGGCCGGCGAGTGCGGTGAACGCGAGCGCAGGCCGGCCGGCGGCGGCGAGCAGTACCGCCGCGACGGTGGGCACCCGGGGCGACAGCGGCGCGTCCGGATGGCGGCGCGCGAGCGGTCCGGCCGAGGTGCCGTAGCGACGACTCCGGTTCAGCCGCGCGACCCGCGTCGGCGGCTCCCGATGCACCGCGGTCAACTCCGGCACGTACCGCACGGTGAGTCCGGCCGCGGCCAGCCGCCACACCAGGTCGACGTCCTCGCCCACCCGTAACGACTCGTCGAAGCCGCCGACCGCCGCCACCGCGGAACGCCGGACGACCAGCACCGTTGACGGGACGTACGGCGTCCGCGTACCCGGCCGGACCACGCCCTGCTGGTCGCCGAGGTCGAGCCGGCACCCGGCCGGAAGGACGCGCGGCGCGATCGCGGCCAGCGCGGGATCGTCGTCGAGCATCGCCGCAAGCCGGCCAATGGTGTCGAGTGACACGTCGACATCGGTGTCGACGAACGCGACGATCGGCGCTGATGTCGCGGCGAGCCCCGCGTTGCGCGCTGCCGCCGGGCCGCGGTTCACCGGCAGCCGCACCGCTGCACCCGCGACCGGCTCCGGCGAGCCGTCGTCGACGATGACCGCATCCGGTAGCGACGCCAGCGGCGGTTCGCCGAATGCCGGCACGACGATGTCGAAGCCCGCGCGATGCGGTGCCGGCGGCAGCGACGGATGGGCGAGTCCGGCGTCGAGCAGCCGGCGGGCCAGCGCCGCGTCTACCGCGTCGGTGATGTCGCCGCCGGCGAGCAGTGCCCGCGCTCGTAGGGCGCCGCGGTCGGTCAGCCGCAGCAGCCGCTTCGGCGAGCCGCCGACCAGCACGCGGCCGCCGGCGTAGGAGAGCGTGTGCCGGTCGCGGACGAGGTTCAACCGGGCAATCCGCGGCAGATCTCGAGCACCGCCAACGCAAGGCCGACGCCGGCCCGTCCGAGTTCGTCGCCGTAGCAGTTGAGGATCTGGTTCTCCCGGCTGTGCTCGATCCGCGGACCGCCGGCATCGCGGCGTAACCGTTGCACCTGCTGGGAAATCTCGCGCCTCGTGCGGACGAGTTCGCGTAGCTCGGCGTCGATCGCGTCGAGCCGGGCGCGGCCTTCAACGACGGACGACACGTCGGTGGACATTGCAGTCATTGACCTAGCTCCTGGCGATAAGGCTCCCGGAGCGCGTCGCCCCGGCGAACCGGGGCGGATGTGGGCGGGCGTCAGCAGCCGAGCCCGGACCGAACCCCGGTCAGGGCATAAAAGAACTCGCGGCTGCACAGCACGCATCGACGGTAACACTGTCAATAGCCGACTGCGGCGCCAATGATCGAACGCGGATCCGCGGCGCCTTCCAACCCGTCACCAACGACGCGGATCGCGTGCGCATGGCCGACGTTGTAACCGAGCGGTGGATGCCGTACGACGTCATGGCCGCGCGACACGAGACCGTTGTCCCATCGGGCCGGCGCCTCGGCTTCCACGTGTACCTGCACCGGACCGCGGGCGTCCCAGGTGTCGAAGCCGTTGCCGGCGGGCGGTCGACCGGACAGCACCCAACGCGGCGCCGCGATCGCTTCACTCACGGTCGCGCCGCCGGCAAGCATCCGGGCGAGCAGTTGCAACACGACCTGCGGTTGCGCGTCACCACCCATCGTGCCGACGACCATCTCGAGCCGGCCGGCGGCATCGGTGACGAGCGCGGGCGACAACGTGTGCGGCGGCCGGCGGCCCGGACCGAGCTCGGCCGGATGCCCCGGTTGCAACGAAAATCCGATCCCTCGGTTCTGCAGGAAGATGCCGGTCGACGGCTCGACGATCCGGGCGCCGAACCCGGCCGCGTTCGACTGGATGAGAGACACGCCCATCCGGTCGGCGTCGACTGCGCAGAGGTAGATCGTGCCGCCGCCGCCGTACGTCTCCGGCGGCAGCACGGCGGCCCGATCTGGATGAACGAGTTCGAGCCGCGACGCGAGCCGATCGGTTGCGAGCAGCGCCGCACCCTCGGCGTGTTCGTGCAGTACCTCGACCCGGTCGTACGACGCGACCCGGGCGGCCTCGACGGTGAGGTGTGCCCACATCGGGTCGTCCGGATTGGCGGGCAACGGCAGCCGGCTCGCGATCCACGACGCCGCCAGCGCGAGGTAACCCTGCGAGTTCGGTGGCACGGTCCATAACCGCGAGCCCCACGCGTCGACCGACAACGGCTCGACCCACTCGGCCATGACGGTCGCGAGGTCGCTCTCGTCGTACTCATCGGCGGCGTCCGTACGTCGACCGAGCGCGCGCAGGCCGTCGCC
>JAVEEG010000022.1 GCA_030840585.1 Frankiaceae bacterium
GCTCGTTGGGGCTGATGAGGTCGCCCAGCACTCGTTCCGCCAAGCCCCCCGTCAGCGGTTCGCGCGTGAGGCTGGCGTACGCGGTGACGCGGATCAGCGCGCCTTCGAGCTCGCGGATGTTGCTCGCGATCTTGCTGGCGATGAACTCGAGCACCTCCGGCGGAGCGGCGAGCCTCTCCTGGGCGGCCTTCTTGCGCAGGATCGCGATCCGGGTCTCCAGCTCCGGCGGCTGGACGTCGGTGATCAAGCCCCACTCGAACCGGCTGCGCATCCGTTCCTCGAACGCCGAGAGCTGCTTCGGCGGCAGGTCCGAGGTGATCACCAACTGCTTGTTGGCGTTGTGCAGCGTGTTGAAGGTGTGGAAGAACTCCTCCTGCGTCTGCTCCTTGTTCTCCAGGAACTGGATGTCGTCGACGAGCAGGACGTCGATCTCGCGATAGCGCTTGCGGAAGCCCTCACCCCGGCCGTCGCGGATCGAGTTGATGAAGTCGTTGGTGAACTCCTCGGAGCTCACGTAGCGGACCCGGTGGCCGTTGAACAGGTGCTGGGTGTAGTGGCCGATCGCATGCAGCAGGTGGGTCTTGCCCAGGCCGGACTCGCCGTAGATGAACAGCGGGTTGTACGCCTTCGCCGGCGCTTCGGCCACCGCGACCGCGGCCGCGTGCGCGAACCGGTTGCTGGACCCGATCACGAACGTGTCGAACTGGTACTTCGGGTTGAGCCGGCTGCCGCCTGCGACCGGGTCGAGCGGCCGCTGGGTCGACGCGGCCGGCAGTGGGCTGGCCGGCTCGACCGCCGGCAGCGGCTCGTCGGCCGGCGGGGCCGAGTCGGGCTCGACCGTCACGGCGACCCGGACGTCTTGGCCCAACTGGCGGGACAAGGCAGCGACGATCACGTCGCGCAGTTTGGTGTCGAGGACGTCGCGGGCGAAGTCGTTGGGCGCCGCGAGCACGGCGGTGTCCTGGACCAAGGCCAGCGGCTTGGTCAGCCGCATCCAGGCGCGGTGCTGGGCCGGCAGCACGTCGTCGCCCAACTCGGCGATCGCCCGGGTCCACACGGCGTCGAGGTCGATTTCCGGGGTCGCGGCAGCATCCGTTGAATTGGGCACTTGTGTCGCTCCCGACCTCGGTCCTACAGACAAACCGGGACAACCCGGCAGAGACCGGCAACGTCGGAGCTGTCGTCCACAATCACGTCCACAGACTGTGGACCGTGCCATGGCCGAGCGGGGAAAATGACGAGGGGGGAAGGCCGGTAGGCGACGAACGCTAACAGCCGCGTCGATGCGGCTTCAAGCAGTTCTCCACAACCAGTCGAGAATCTGTGTGCCACTGTCGGCGTGTCGCCTTGACTGGTACCGCGAAGGCATGTGGATCGGCGTTTGACCCCACCTGCCCGCCCCCGTACCGTGGGGAGGCCGTTCGCGCGGGCTGCGCTAGCATGCCCTTTCCTTTTCGCTGCACCCGTTGGTGCAGGACGTTTGGAGCACTTCCGTGAGTAAGCGGACCTTCCAGCCGAACAACCGGCGCCGGGCGAAGACCCATGGCTTCCGGCTGCGCATGCGGACCCGGGCCGGGCGGGCCATCCTCGCCGCCCGCCGCCGCAAGGGCCGCGGCCGGCTGTCGGCCTGAGCGCCCACTCCGTGCTTCCCGCCGCGGCGCGCCTGCGTCGCCGCGCCGAGTTCACCGCCACCGTCCGCGGCGGCGTGCGCTCCGGCACACCCGCCGTCGTGATCCACCTCCAGGTCCCGGCCCCGCCGGCGACCGGTGCGACCCGGGCCGGCTTCGTGGTGTCCCGCGCGGTCGGTGGCGCCGTCGTCCGCAACCGGGTTCGCCGCCAGCTCCGCCACCTCGCCCGGCCGCGCCTGGCCGGGCTGCCCGCCGGCAGTGCGCTCGTCGTACGCGCGACTCCGGCTGCCGCAACGATCGGCGGCGCCGAGCTGGCACATCAGTTCGACAGCGGCCTGACGGCCGCGCTCGCCCGGGCGACCCGATGACGGTCGTGCTTGTCGGGTTGGTCCGGGCCTACCGGGCACTGATCGCGCCGCTGCTCAGCCCGCGCTGCCGCTTCGTCCCGTCGTGCAGCGCGTACGCGCTCGAGGCGCTGACGTCGTACGGCGCGCTGCGGGGGAGTTGGCTCACGCTGCGACGGCTGGGCCGTTGCCACCCGTTCCACCGTGGAGGCGTCGACCCGGTTCCGCCGAACCCGGTGCCCCCAAGCAGGTCCCCGGGGCCGGAGGTCGTGTCGTGTTAGACCCGTTCTACAACGCTATCGCCTGGCTGATCGTCAAGATCCATTCCGGGATGGCGCCGATCTTCGGTGCCGGGTCCGGGGCCGCGTGGGCGCTGTCCATCGTGCTGCTGACCATGGCGATGCGGCTGCTGCTGTTCCCGCTGTTCGTCAAGCAGATCAAGAGCCAGCGAGCGATGAGCGCGCTGCAGCCGCAGATGAAAGAGCTGCAGGCGAAGTACAAGAACGACAAGGAAAAGCTCAACCAGGAAATGATGGCGCTCTGGCGCGAGCACGGCACCAACCCGCTCGCCGGCTGCCTGCCGGTCATCGTCCAGATCCCGGTCTTCTTCGCCCTGTTCCGGGTGCTCAACAGCCTGCACCCGAACAAAGGCTGCGTCGACGTCAACGCCCCGCACTGCTTCTCCCCGCACTTCAACGGCATCCTCACCGAGCACCTCACCCACCAGGCATCGCTCGCCAAGGTGTTCGGGGTGCCGATCGGTGCGTCGTTCAGTTCGAGCAGCCACACGCTGAAGCTGCTCAGCGCCAGCGCGACCTCGGTCAAGACGCTCTCGGCGCTGCTGATCGTGCTGATGGCTGCGTCGACGTTCATCACCCAGCGCCAGTTGATGGCCCGCAACGCGGCGTCGGGCATGGCGCAGATGCCGCAGCAGCAGAAGACCTTGCTCTATGTCCTGCCGGTGATCTTCGCCGGGTTCGGCTTCAAGTTCCCGCTGGGCGTGCTGCTCTACTGGCTGACGACGAACTTCTGGAGCATGGCGCAGCAGGCGGTCGTCATCCGCCGGATGGACGCGGCGCCGGCGGCCGCGGGGGCAGGTCCGGCGACGACGGTGCAGGGGCCGCCGCCGGGTGCGCGGCCGGGCAAGGTCCGCCCGCAGCCCGCGCTGCTGCCCGAGACACCGCCTACGCCGGCTCCTGCTCCGAAGAGCGGGGCGAATGGGGCCAAACCCGCGCCCTCCCGACCACCGGCCAATCGCCGGAAAAAGCGAAAAGGCGGCCGCCGATGACCAGCCCCGATGAGACCGAGCAGGAGGACGCCGTGAGCGAAGAGGCGCAGCCGAGTAGCGACGGCGATGTCTCGCTGCTCGAACGCGAGGGCGACATCGCTGCCGACTACCTTGAAGCGCTGCTCGATATCGCCGATCTCGATGGCGACATCGACATCGACGTGGAGGGCTCGCGGGCCGCGGTCTCCATCGTCGGCGCCGACCTGACCCGGCTGGTCGGCACCGACGGCGAAACGCTCGAAGCGCTGCAGGAGCTGACCCGGCTGGCCGTGCACCGGGAGACCGGCGTACGCAGCCGGCTGATGCTCGATATCGGCGGTCACCGAGCCCGGCGGCGTAACGAGCTCGCCGAGTTGGGCCGGGTCCAGGCCGAGAAGGTCCGCGAGACCGGCGAGACGATGCGGCTGGACCCGATGACGCCGTTCGAGCGCAAGGTCGTCCACGACGCGGTCGCCGCAGTCGAGGGAGTCATCAGCGAGTCCGAGGGCGAGGAGCCCGAGCGTCGGATCGTCATCCGGCGCGGGTGACCGACCACGCCGCACCCGCAAGCCTCGCCGTCGAGGTCGAGGAGATGCCCGCGCAGGCGCGGGACGTCTTCGGCACCGAGTTGGCCACCGTCTCGGCGTACGTCGAACTGCTCGCCACCGCTGGTGTCGAGCGCGGGCTGATCGGGCCCCGGGAGCGTCCCAGGCTGTGGACCCGACACGTGCTCAACAGCGCCGTGATCGCCGCGGCGCTCCCCGCCGGTGACGCGTTGCGGGTAGTGGATGTCGGATCCGGAGCTGGTTTGCCCGGGATTCCGCTAGCCCTGGCCCGCCCGGACCTCGAGATCACCCTGCTCGAACCCCTTACTCGCCGGGTGTCGTTCCTCGACGAGGTCGTCGCCGGGCTGGACCTGGCCGTCGAGGTGGTCCGGGGTAGGGCCGAGGACGCGGCGCCGCGGCGCTGGGACGTCGTGGTCGCGCGGGCGGTGGCCCCGCTGGAGCGCCTGCTGGCGCTGGCCGCTCCCCTGGTGCAGGCTGGCGGCGTGCTGCTGGCCGTGAAGGGTCGTTCGGCGGCGGCGGAGGTCGCCGAGGCCGCCTCAGCCATCCGGCGACACAGCAGCCAGCCGGCCGAGGTGCTCCACCTGGGCGACGACGTGGTGGGGGCTACTGTCGTCCGCGTGCTCCTCGACCGCCCGGGACGGACTGCATCGCGACGGGCTGCATCGGGACGGGCTGGGCGATGAGCGTCGGCTGGCCCCACCCGCTGAGCGGCGGTGCGTCGCCGCTGGGCTGGCCGCCCGTTTCACGTGAAACACAAGACGCACCGCCGGAGCCGGTTTCACGTGAAACAGCAGTCGAAGACCTTCGCGACGACGACATCCTGGATGCCCCCGAGCCCTCGGCTCAGGACGTGGGCCCCGTCCCCCGCACCCCCCAGGGCGTATGGCCGCTCCCGCCGACGCTGCGCGTCATCGGCGTAGCCAACCAAAAGGGCGGCGTGGGCAAGACGACCAGCACCGTCAACCTCGCCGTCGCGCTCGCTCAGCACGGTGCGCGCGTCCTCGTCGTCGACCTGGACCCGCAGGGCAACACGTCGACGGCGTTCAGTGTCGAGCACCGCGAGGGCACGCCGTCGATCTACGACGTACTCGTCCACGGCCGGCCGCTCAGCGAGGTCACCGCCGCTGTGGAGGGCGTGCCGACGCTGCATTGCGCGCCGGCGACGATCGATCTGGCCGGTGCCGAGATCGAGCTGGTGTCGATGGTCGCGCGCGAGACCCGGCTGGGGAAGGCGCTGGCAACCGTCTCTACCGACTACGACTACGTGTTCATCGACTGCCCCCCGTCGCTCGGACTGCTCACCATCAACGCGCTCGTGGCGGCGCGCGAGGTGCTGATCCCGATCCAGTGCGAGTTCTACGCGCTGGAAGGGCTGAGCCAATTGCTGCGCAACATCGAACTGGTCCGCGCGCACCTCAACCCGGCGCTGCACGTTTCGACGATTCTGCTGACGATGTTCGACGCGCGAACCAGACTGGCCGAGCAGGTGGCCGCCGAGGTGCGCAACCACTTCGGCCCAGTGGTGCTGAGCGAGTCCATCCCGCGTAGCGTCCGGATCTCGGAGGCGCCGGGGTACGGGCAGTCGGTGATGACGTACGACCCAGCCTCACGCGGGGCACGGGCGTACGCGCAAGCGGCGTACGAACTGGCCAGCCGGGCCGGGATCGACGAAGCGGCAGGGACCGAGAAAGGCCAACACATGGAAGGGACGTCATCGTGAACGTGCGCCGTGGAGGTCTCGGCCGTGGGCTCGGTGCGCTGATCCCGACCGGACCCGCCGAGGAGGAGGCGCTCGGCGCCCGCCTGGAAGAGATCCCGCTCGACGCGATCGAGCCCAACCCGCGCCAGCCGCGAGACGTGTTCGACCCCGATGCTCTGGCCGAGCTGGTCGCCAGTATCCAGGCGGTCGGGGTGCTGCAGCCGGTTGTGGTCCGCGAGCTCGAGCCCAACCGCTACCAGCTCGTCATGGGCGAGCGCCGCTGGCGCGCCACCCGCGAGGCGGGCCTGGCCAGCATCCCGGCGATCGTGCGCGATACGGCCGACGACGACATGCTCCGCGACGCGCTGCTGGAGAACCTGCACCGCCAGCAGCTCAACGCGCTGGAGGAGGCGGCGGCGTACCAGCAACTGCTGACCGAGTTCGGTACGACGCACGAGCAGCTGGCCGATCGGATCGGCCGGTCCCGCTCGCACGTCAGCAACACGCTTCGGCTGCTCAACCTCGCGCCGGCCGTCCAGCGCCGGGTCGCCGCCGGGGTGCTGTCGGCCGGGCACGCCCGCGCGCTGCTCTCGCTGGACAATCATGAGGCCCAGGCCCGGCTGGCCGAGCGGGTCATCGCCGAGGGCCTGTCAGTCCGTTCGGTCGAGGAGCTCGTCGCAGTCGGCGAGCCCGGGGCGCCGGCGCGCGCGCCGCGGGCGAAACGGGACCAACCGGCCGAACTCACGGCGCTCGCCGAGTTGCTCTCCGAGGCGCTGGAGACCCGGGTCACGATCGAGATGGGTCGTCGCAACGGCAAGCTCGTCGTCGAGTTCGCAGCGATGGATGACTTGGAGCGGATCCTCGGCCAGCTCGCGCCCGGCGCGCTTGAACCGGCCGCCGGGCAGGCCGCTGGCGAGCCCGAGCAACATGAGCCCGAGCACCACGAACCCGAGCAGCACCACCACGAGGGTGGCGGCCAGCAGGACGACGGCCAGCACAACGAGGGCGATCACGCTTGGTGAGGCAGTAACTACGCGCGGTACGACTCCAGGAAGCGCCCCAGCCGCGCGAGCGCGTCGGCGAGGTCCTCGACCGCCGGCAGGGTGACGATCCGGACGTGGTCGGCGGTCGGCCAGTTGAACCCGGTGCCATGGCCGATCATGACGTGCTCGGTCCGCAGGAAGTCCACGACGAACGCCTCGTCGTCAGCGATCGGGTACACCGCCGGGTCCAGCCGCGGGAAGACGTACAGGGCTCCCAGCGGCGTCGTGCAGGAGACCCCGGGGATGTCGTTGAGCATCCGGACCGCGAGGTCGCGCTGATCGTGCAGCCGCCCGCCGGGCAACACCAGCGAGCCGATGTCGCGCGGCCCGCCGAGTGCGGCCTGAATGCCGTGCTGGGCCGGCACGTTCGGGCACAGCCGCATGTTGGCGAGCAGCGTCAGCCCTTCGAGGAAACTGCGGGCGTGCTCGGTCGGCCCGGACACGACCGCCCAGCCGGCCCGGTAGCCGGCGACCCGGTACGCCTTCGACAGGCCGTTGAAGGTCACGCAGATCAGATCGGGCGCTAGCGCGGCGAGCGCGTGGTGCTCGACGCCGTCGTAGAGGATCTGGTCGTAGATCTCGTCGGCGAGCAGCAGCAGCCCGTGCTCGCGGGCGATGCCGACCATCCGTTCCAGCACCTCGCGCGGGTAGACCGCGCCGGTCGGGTTGTTCGGGTTGATCACCACGAGCGCCCGGGTCCGGTCGGTGATCTTGCTCTCGAGGTCGTCGAGCGCGGGCAGCCAGTCGGCCGACTCGTCGCACAGATAGTGCACCGCCCGGCCGCCGCACAGCGTCGTGATCGCCGTCCACAACGGGTAGTCCGGCGCCGGGATTAGCACCTCGTCGCCGTCGTTGAGCAACGCCTGCAGCGTCATGGTGATCAGCTCGGACACGCCGTTGCCGAGCCACACGTCCTCGACGTCGATGCCCTCGACGCCCTTGCTCTGGTGGTACTGCACCACCGCGCGGCGGGCGGTCAGGATGCCTTTGCTGTCGCTGTAGCCCTGGGCGCTGGCGAGCGTGCGGGCCATGTCCGCGACGATCTCGTCCGGCGCGTCGAATCCGAACGGCGCCGGGTTGCCGATGTTGAGCCGCAGGATCCGGTGGCCCTCGGCCTCGAGCCGCATGGCCTCGGCCAGCACCGGTCCGCGGACGTCGTAGGCGACGCCGGCGAGTTTCTCCGATGGGCGAACCTCCACGCGTCGGACACTATCCGTAATCGCGATCGGCCGTTAGGATGCTCCGTTGGCCGGCGTACCCGCCCCGTTGCTGTCGTCCCGGCCGGACCCGATTGGGGAGAGTAGGGAGTGCCGATGGCGCGCCGGCTCGCCAACATCACGCTCGACAATCTCGACGACCTGCCTCGCCGCTGCCGCAAGTGCGTGTTCTGGGAACTCGACCCGGTCGCCGGTGCCCGCGCGGCCGAGACCGGCGACACCGAGCTGGAGAAAGAGGCCTGGGTCTCCGCGGTCCTGCTCGAGTGGGGGAGCTGCGGCAAGATCGCCTACGTCGATGGCATCCCCGCCGGATATGTCCTGTTCGCCCCACCCGCGTATGTGCCCCGCTCGGTCGCGTTCCCGACCAGCCCGGTGAGCGCCGACGCGGCACTGCTGATGACCGGTGAGGTGCTGCCGGAGTTCACCGGCGGCGGGCTCGCCCGGATGCTCGTCCAGGGCATCGTGAAGGACCTCACCCGCCGCGGCATCAAGGCGCTGGAGGCGTTCGGCGACGCCGAGTGGCACGGTGTCGGCCACTGCGTCATCCCGGCCGACTACTTGCTCGCGGTCGGCTTCAAGACCGTGCGCCCGCACCCGCGCTACCCCCGGCTGCGGATGGAGCTCAAGACCGTCGCGTCGTGGCGTGAGGACGTCGAGGTGGCGCTGGAGCGGCTGCTGGGTTCGATGTCGCCGGAGGGCGCGCTCCGGCCGGTGTAAGGCTCAGCCAGTGAGCGCGGGCATCCTGAACTGCCCGGTCGGGATGTCGTGATCGGCCGGTAGGAACAGCCGCTGGATGGCCGCGACGATCGCCTCGGCCACGGTGTCGCGGAACTCCGGGTCGGACAGCCGCCGCGCGTCGCCCATCGAGGTCACGTAGCCGACGTCGACCCGGACCGCGGGCATCCGGGTCAGCCGCAGCAACGTCCACGCCTTTGGGTGGATCCGGCAGTCGAGCAGGTCGGTGCGGGCGACCAGCTCGCGCTGGATGAGGGTCGCCAACCGCTCGCCCACCACCGAGCGCACATGCCGGTCGCGCAGCGTCGCGCCGTAGTAGTACGTCGCCACTCCGCTCGGGTGCACCGACAGCGCGGCGTCGGTGTGCAGCGACACCAGCAGGTCGGCGCCGGTGTCGTTGGCGAACCGGGCCCGGTCCTCGTCGTCCGGCGCTGAGTCCGGCCCGCGGGTCAGCAGCGTGTCGATGCCGAGGGCGCCGAGCCGGCCCTCCATGCGGGTGGCCAGGTCGTACGCGACGTCAGCCTCGGCCAGGTTGTGCGCGCAGGCGCCGAGGTCGTCGCCGCCGTGGCCGGGGTCGAGGACGACCCGCCGGCCGGCCGGGGCGCTGGATCCACGGAGCAGCTGTTCTTCCTCGCGGCGTTCGGATGCCGAGCCGCCGGTGACGGTACGGCGCAACCGTTGCAAGGCGCCCAGCGTGGTCGGGCCGAGGATGCCGTCGGTCAGTAGGCCGACGTTGCGCTGGAACTCGCGCAGGGCCGCTGCGGTCTGCGGGCCGAACCGGCCGTCGCAGCGGCCGGGGTCGAAGCCCATCTCCAGCAGCCGCTGTTGGAGTGCCGCGACGTCGTCACCGACGTACGGGTGGTTCACCGCGTAGGACAGGGAGCGGTCGCCGAGCTGCCAGCGGGCCTCGTCGAGCGCCCGGTAGGTCTCCGGGCCGACTACGCCGTCGACCCGCAGGCCGCGGGCCTGCTGGAACGCGCGAACCGCCTGCTCGACGGCGTCGTCGTACCCGGCTTGCTGGAGGGGGCCGCCGGAAAGCAAGCCCAATCGGGCGAGCTTGTCGCGGATCTCGCTGACGACGGGACCGTCGTCGCCGCGTCGGACGACCTGCATCCGCGGATGGTAGCCGCGGGAACTGAAGGCGAAACCGAGTGGGCGGGTGAATCGGCGCCTAGAGGATGCCCTCGAGATCGCGGAGCAGCGCGGCCTTGGGCTTGGCGCCGACGATGCTCTTCACGACCTCGCCGCCGGTGAACACCGACATCGTCGGGATCGACATGATCTGGTAGCGCCGGGCGATCTCGGGGTTCTCGTCGATGTTCACCTTGGCGACGATGATCTTGTCAGCGTTTTCCGCGGCGATCTCTTCGAGCACCGGGGCGACCATCTTGCACGGTCCGCACCATTCGGCCCAGAAGTCCACCAGCACCGGCTTGTCACTGCCCAGCACCTCGGCGTCGAACGTCGAGTCGGTGACGGTCTTCGTGCTGGCGCCCATGGGATCTCCTCGCGATCGGCCGTGTCTAGCTACTCAACCAGAGGGCTACGACGTTATTCCGCTTCCAACCAGCGCTCGGCATCGAGAGCCGCGGCGCAGCCGGTGCCGGCGGCGGTGATCGCCTGCCGGTAGGTGTGGTCGACGAGGTCGCCGCAGGCGAAGACGCCGGGCAGGTTGGTCCGGGTGGTCGGCGCGTCGACGAGGACGTAGCCGGCCGGGTCGAGGTCGACCTGCCCGCGCACGAGTTCGCTGCGCGGATCGTGACCGATCGCGACGAACATCCCGGTCACGTCGAGCGTGCTGCCCTCGCCGGACACGACGTTGCGAACCGCCAGCCCGCTGACCTTGTCCTCGCCGAGGATGTCCTCGACGACGGTGTTGTAGACGACCTCGATCTTGTCGTTGGCTAGCGCCCGGTCCACCATGATTCGGGACGCCCGGAATGCATCCCGTCGATGGATCAGATAGACCTTCTCCGCGAACCGGGTCAGGAAGGTCGCCTCTTCCATCGCCGAGTCGCCGCCGCCGACGACCGCGATGCGCTGGTTGCGGAAGAAGAAACCGTCACAGGTCGCGCAGGCGGACACGCCATGGCCGAGCAACCGTTCCTCGTTGGGCAGCCCCAGGTAGCGGTACGCCGAGCCCATCGCGAGGACCACCGACTTCGCCCGGTAGGTCTCGCCGCCGACCTCGACCGTCTTGACCGCACCGGTGAGATGCAGCGCGGTCGCATCGTCCGAGATCAGCTCGGCGCCGAACCGCTCGGCCTGCTTGCGCATGTGATCCATGAGGTCCGGACCCTGGATCCCCTCGACGAAGCCGGGGAAGTTCTCGACCTCGGTCGTGTTCATCAGGGCGCCGCCGTACTGCACGCCTTCGACGATCAGCGGGCGCAGATTGGCCCGCGCGGTGTAGACCGCCGCGGTGTATCCGGCCGGCCCGGACCCGACGATGATCACGTCCCGGATGTCGCTGTCCATCGTCTCGACCTCGCTGTCGCTCATGCCGGTGCGCAGAACGCGAGTCTAGGGCTCGCGATTCCCGCCCGGTCGCGTGCAAGGCTTGGGTCGTGGCGGCGATCCGGTGCGCGTTGCACCCCGCTCGACTCGCGGTCGACAGTTGCCCGCGGTGCGGCCGGCCGCGCTGCGGCGCGGACGCGGCCGAGTACGGCGCGCGCGGTTGCGTTGCCTGCCTCAATCCCGCGCCGGTCGCACCGTCCGCGCCGTACCTCGAACGGCTGGTGCGGTCCGGTCTCGCCGCCTTCGTGATCGCCCTGCTGGGCGGCTGGATCGCGACGCAGTACGTCGACGTGCAGTTCTTCTCGGAGGTCGCGCCCGGGCTCGTCGGGCTGGCCACCGCCTGGGCGGCCAGTGCCGCCGCGGGCGGCCCGGCCGACGTCCGGCTGCGCCGCAGCACGTTGCTGATCGCTGCGGTCGCGGCACTGCTCGGCGCCGCGCTGGCGTTCCGGCTCGAGTCGGCCGGCGGGCAGGACCCGCTCGGGTCGTGGCACGAGGTCGGTCCGCCGTACCTCGCCGCGCTCGTCGGGACGCTCGCGTGGCCGATCGTGTTCGCGCCGCCGGCCCGCAAGCCCCGGCTCGACGAGTGATCAGTCCGACGAGTGATCAGTGCGGCCGGGCGACCCGGAAGAAGCCGATGTCGTTCGCGCCGTCGCTGCACGCGGTCCGGATGACGTAGACGTCGAGCTCGCCGGTCGGGTTCGTCAGGCTAGGCAGGACGAGGAGCACCGCCGGCGCGCCGGCGTAGCGCGCGTAGTCGACGGCGAGCGGCTGCACCGGGTGCCCGGCGAGCAGCGCGGCGCAGGCGAACACGATGGCCGGTGCCCGCAGCGCCACCCGGCTGTAGCTGGTCTTGCTGGAGCTGGTCACGTTCGGCCCGGAGGGCGGGGTCGGTTGGGGGCTCACCTCGGCGCCCAGTGACCCGCCGGTCGGGAACGGCGGCGGATTGCGCAGCACGAGACCGGCGACGAGGCCGGCCCGGTTGGCGTCGTTGTAGTTGGCCCCGGTCTGCCACTGCTTCAGGATGTTGTTCGGCGCCGCTTGGTGCGGCGCGGTAGCGCCGCTGACGGTCTTGGCGTCGTTGGCCGCGGGTGCCGACTTGCCGCCCAGATGCCCGACCGCGAGGGCGGATCCGAGCGCGAGCACGGCGACACCGGCGGCGGCCGCCGCGAGATTCGGCCCGCGTAACCAGCTACGACGACCGCGCAAGGGAACGATGTCCCCGCGCAGGTTCGCCGGATGCGCCTCGGCCGCCAGCGCCGCGTCGATCCGGGCGGCGACATCGGCGGGCATCGAGTCGGTCGGCAGCGCGGACAGCAGGGCGCGGCTCGTGTGCAGCTGGCCAGCCCGCGCCCGGCAGTCGGCGCACCCGTCGAGGTGGCGGCGGAGCGCGTCGGCGTCGTCGGCGATGCCCTCCTGCAGCTCGGCGAGTGCGTCGAGGCTGAGGTGGTCCGCGGCCGCGGGGCCGTCGCTCACGTGCTGTCCTCCGTCGTACGGGGGTCGGTTCCGGGTTTCGCGGGTTCGACGGGCGGGGGTGGGTCGGGGTTCCCGGCCGAGTCGGCGCCTGTAGGCGCGAGGTGGCCGAGCAGCGCGGCGAGCCGGGCCCGGCCGCGGGCGCAGCGGCTCTTGACCGTGCCCACCGGTATGTCGAGCATCTCGGCGACCTGCGCGACCGGGAACCCTTCGATGTCGACCAGAACGACGGGGGCGGCTTGCTCCGGGCCGATCTTGCGCAGCGCGGCCAGGATCTCGGCGGCGGTCTCCCGGTCGCCCAGCACGTCCGGCCCGGCGATGTCGTCGCTGTGGTCCAGCTCGTCGTCGAGCGGCGTGCTCGGCCGGCTGTTGCGGCGGCGGACCAGATCGAGGCAGGCGTTGACGGTGATCCTGTGCAGCCACGTCGTGACCGCCGCGTCACCGCGGAACGAGCCGGCCGCCCGGTACGCCGAGAGCAACGCGTCCTGTACGGCGTCCGCGGCGTCGTCGGGATCGCCGAGGGTGCGCAGCGCGACCCGCCAGAGCCGGTCCCGGTGCCGTTCGACGATCAGGCCGAAGGCCTGCCGGTCGCCGGCGGCGTGCCGGGCCAGCAACTCGCGATCGTCGAGCCCCGCCAGCGCGCCGGTCACGCGCGCAGGGTAACGGCTGCGGGCCGCTCAACCGAGCAACGCGACCTCCGTGACGCCGATTCGGTATCCGCCCTCCGCCTTCGGCAGGTCGGTGAACCACACCAGCCAGTACCGCGCGGTGGTCGGGCGCGGGAGCTGCCAGCGCAGCTGCGAGCCCGCTTGCACACTCGAAGCCACGACCGGCAGGTCGGTCTCGGTGTGCGGCGCCTGGTCGCCGGCCCGTAGCTCGACCGTGCTGCCCGACGCCGTCAACGCCAGCTCGGCCACCTGGACCGTGGTCGGGCGGCGCAGGTCGAGCAGCAGGCCGACGCCGGGCTTCAGCCCGCCGAGGTGGGAGCTGCCGCGGTAGGTCACCGTGGTCCACGAGGTCGACGGGTCGTTGTCGACGGCCAGCCCGACCGCGCTCGGGTTCTCCTCGCCGTCGCCCTCGGGGTCGAAGCTGGCGACCCGCGGCGGGGCCGACCAGACCAGGTGCAGCACACCGGTACCGGGGGCGCTCGCGCTCGGCGCCGGCAGCGTCGGGTGGTGCGTCCGGGCGGCGAGCGGGACCCGGCCGAGGTCACTGCCGACGATCCAGCCCGCGGCTCCGAGCGCGGCCACCAGCGCCGGCGGCACCAGCCGCCAGGCCCACCGGCGGGCGGCCAGCGCTCGCGGCGACGGTGCCCGCGGCGTGTCGGACTTGGTCGCCGGCACCGCGGCCAACGCCCGGTCGAGCGCGGCCGCGTCGGGATAGCCGGCGGCCAGCGCTTGGCTCGCAATCTCGTCGAGGGCCCGCGGCACGTCCCGGCGCCGGTGCCGCAGGCTCGCGTCGGCTGGCGTGCGCGGCAGCCCGGCGTACCCGGGCAGCGGCCAGGTCGCGGTGAGCGCGGCGACCAGCAGGCCGCCCAGGCCACGCACATCCGCGACGGCGGGGTCGGCGTCCCGGCCGGGTTGCGGGGCGTCCTCGAGTGCCCGGGCGATCTCCAGCCCGGTCAGCCTGGGCACACCCGACGTTGGGATGAAGACTCGATCGGGCTGCAGCAGCCCGTGCGCACAGCCCTCGCGGGCCGCGGTCGCGAGCGCCTGCGCGCACTGCCGGACGAGGGCGACCGCTTCGTCGACCGGCAGCGGCTTTCGGCGTACGACGGCCGCGAGGGAGGGCGCATCGACCCACTCGGTGACGATCCAGGTGAACCGGTCGTCGGCGGCCAGCTCGCCGACGTCGAGGACCCGCACCCAGCGGGCGTCGACGACGCGACCGGCTCGGGTGGCCGCGTCCGTCAGCGCCTGCCGGACGGCGCGGGTCCGCCCGGTCGCGAGGAGTACGGCGACCCGACGGTCGAGGGCCAGGTCGAGCGCGCGCCAGAGGACGACGTGGCGTCCCTCGGGCGTGGTGGTGTCGTCGCGGACCTGTTCGAGCCGGTAACGCTCGTCGATCACGAGTCCCGTGGTGATGCCGGCGAGCTCGTCGTCGGCGCGTCCCACGCGGTGTGACTCTACGGCGCCGAGGCGTCGGACCAGGGGCGGGTCGCGCCGAAGAAGCCGTCCATGTACACCGGCTCGATCTTCACGACGTCGCCGGTGTGCGGCGCGGCGATCATCATGCCGCCGCCGAGGTACATCGCCACGTGGTGGATGCTCGCCGGGTTGCCCGGGTTAGTGGCCCAGAACAGCAGGTCGCCGGGCAGCAGGTTCGCGAGGTCGACCCGCGCGCCCACCCGCCATTGGTCCGCGGCGACCCGTGGCAGCGCGATGCCGGCGGCGCCGTACGCGAACTGGGTCAGCCCGCTGCAGTCGTAGGCGTCGGGGCCGGTGCCGCCCCACAGGTACGGGTCACCGAGCTTGGTCCGCGCAGCCGCGATCACGGCAGCGACGGTGCCGTTCGGCGGCTTCGTGGTCCCGTCGAGCTTGGCGCCGGCGGCGGCGAGCGCAGCGGCGAAGTTGGCCGCGCTGCGCTCGGCGGCGGCCTGCGCGGCCTGCGCCGCGAGGACGCGGACCTGGTGGTTCGCGCCCGCTAGCGCGCGCTGCTGGTCGGCGAGCAACGTGGTGACCTGCTGCGCGGCGGAGGCCGCGGCGGACTGGAGCTTTGTGACCTTGGCGGCGAGCGCGGCCAGCTTCGCGTTGATCCGGGCCGCCTGGTCGGTACGGGCCCGGTCGGCCTGCACGGTGGCGTGGTCCAGCCCGAGCGCGACGCTCACGTCGTGGTAGCGGTCCATCAGGTCCGCCGGGCTGTCACCTTGCAGGATCGAGGCGAACAAGACGGTCGCGCCGCCGGACTCGTACAGCGCCCGGACCCTCGCTCCGGCCTCGTTCTGGTCGGCCTGGGTCTGGCCCTGCGCGGCTTCCAAGTCGCGCTGCGCGAGCATCCGCGCGGTGACCGCCTGGCCGAGTTGGGCCTCGACCGCGTCGTAGTGCTCGGTCGCGATCTCGGCCATGGTCTGCAGTTCGGTGACGGTTCGGGCCAGCGCGGCGGCGCGGGTGCGCGCGTCCCGGAGCGGGTCGGCTCCGGCCGAGCTGGGTGGGAGGACGAACGCGCCGGCGAGGCCGGCCGTACAGGCCACGGCGGCGGTGAGGCGTCGTACCCGCAACGTACGACGCGGCCGGCTGGTGCCGGTCACGATGTCGGAGGCGCGGACTCGCCCTTCATGACCGCGAACGTGTAGCGACGCAACGGTCCGAGGCGGTACATGACGAGGGTTCGCGCTTGGCGTCGAAGTTCGAGGTGCACGGTGCCGTCGGCGTCGATCGACAGGCTGTGCGGGACCAGCGACTCGTGCGCGTCCGGCACCGCTTCCTCGGCGGCGTCGACGGCCGACTGGAGGTTGTGAGTCTGCTGCCAGACCTGCGCGGCGGCGAGGGCGACGGCGTTCGCGTCGTCGGTGCCGTTGAGGCGGGAGATGCCGACCGACAAGGCGTCGAACGCGACGACCGCGACGAGCACGACGACGACGACCAGCCGGACCAGCCAGCTGATCACGATGCCGCCGGCGTCGCCCGTGGCCCAGCCGCGGCGCTCGCACTCCATGTAGGCGTCCTCCTTGCACCCAATGTCGGCGTGCGGATGGACCTCCTTGAGTTCGGCCGGTTGGCCTAGACGGCGTCGGGAGAGCGTGCGACTACGCCGGGTAGCGGCCGGGTCAGGTGTGGTTCGCGCACCTAAGCCGCAGGCCGCTTATCTCAACCACCCTGGAGGTTGACTCAACCTCCAGGAGGTTAGGTGCGCGCGGGGCAGTGCTCTGGGGGGTCACGGTGCGTTACCAGGCGCTAGCGGCGCAGCCGGCGGCGGACCATGCCGACGATGTCGTCGAGCTCGCGGATGCGCATCCGGCCGGCCACCCCTACGAACACCGCGCCGCCGATCGCCGTCGCCACCGCGACCGCCACGAACGACGACTCCGGGTCGAGCCCGAGACCGGCGGTCAGCAGCCGCGCGGCGAAGTACGCCGGCACCACGGCCAGCACCGCCGCGATCGCCAGCCGGACGTGGGTGCGGGCCACCCGGTGTTCGTTCGCCGGGCCGAGCCGCCGGCGCAGGATCCGCCCGAACCACACCGTCCCGACGACGTACGACGCCACGAACCCGAGCGCGAGCCCGACGACCTTCTGCCGGGCCGGCAGGGCGAAGTAGAGAAGCAGATCCGCCACCACATTGAGCGCGGTCACCGCCACGTTGACCAGTGCCGGCGTGCGCGAGTCGCGCAGCGCCAGGAACGCCCGCAACTGCAGCTGGAACGCCGAGAACGGCACCAGCCCGACCGCGAACGCGGCCAGCGTCGCGCCGGTCAGCCGGGCGTTCGACAGGTCGGTGTTGCCGTGCGCGAACACCACCGCGCCGATCAACGGCCCGAGCGCCACGAGCAACGCGGTCGCCGGCACCAGGATCGTCGCGGACAGGTCCAGCCCCGCGGCCAGCGTGTTCGCGATCTCGCCGCGCCGGTTCGCGGTCGCGCTGCGGCTCATCCGCGGGAACAGCGCGGTGATCACGGTGACCGCCACGACGGCGTACGGCAGCGAGAACAGCACGTACGCGTAGGTGTAGGCGGAGTAGCCGAAGCCCGGGTTGCCCCGAGCCCGGCCGCTGGCGGTCGCCAGGTTGACGATCACGAGGTAGCCGAGCTGGTTTGTGACGACGTAGCCGACCATCCAGCCGGCGAACGGCCCGGCCGCGACCAGCGGCGACGCCCGCCAGTCCCGGCGCAATCGAGGGTGGAAACCGACCGCGCGCAACCCCGGCAGCAGGGCGATGGTCTGTACGACGATGCCGCCGGTCGTGCCGAGCGCGAGAACGAGAATCTGGCCGTGGGTGAGCTGGCCGGCGTGCGGCGCTGACCGGGTGATCGCGAGGAACAGCGCGCCACTCGCGATCACGACCAGGTTGTTCAGCACCGGTGCCCACATAGGCAGCGCCAGGCTGCCGCGGGTGTTGAGGATCGCGGTGAAGACCGCGCCCGCGCCGTAAAAGAGCACCTGCGGCAAGAAGTACCGCGCGAACGTGGTCGCGAGGTCGCGGTCGGCGCCGGTCAGCTTCCCGCCGTACAGATGCACGATCTGCGGCGCGAGCAGTACGCCGAGCACGGCCGCGACGGTCAACACCGCGACCACGACGGACAGCAGCCGCTGCGCGTACGCCTCCCCGCCGTCGGCGTCGTCGTGCGCGGCCTGCACCAGCAGCGGGAGGACCACGCTCGACAGCACGCCGCCGAGGAGCAGGTCGTAGAGGATGTTCGGGATGGTGTTGGCGACGTTGTACGGGTCGCCGAGGAACTGGCCGAGCGCCGCGGCGATGACGATCGTGCGCAGGAACCCGGTCGCCCGCGAGACGAGGGTGCCGGCAGCGATCGCCGCCCCCGAGCTGGTCCGATTCACTCGGTGCTCGCCGGGGCTCAGGCGGCCCGGCGGCGGGCGCGCAGGCCGCGCCGGGTCAGCCGGACGACGACCGCGATCATCAGCACGGCGGTCGCGCCGCCGGTGATGAGCAGCGCGACGGCGCCGTACGCCGTGGAGCGGACGAACAGCTTGACCCGCTGGTAGGTCTGACCCGAAGGCGTGTACAGCGTGACCTCGAGCGGGAAGACGCCGGAAGTCTGCGCGGTCGCTTTGACGTCGATCGGGATCCGGCGGTGCGGCGGGATCACCTCGGACGTGCGGCCGTTGCCGGCCACCTTCAGGTGCAGCCCGCTGGTGATACCGACGACGACGTGCACCGGTACGTCGAGCTCGTTGGAGACGGTCACCGGCACCGTGCCGCTGTTGCTGGTCAGCGTCACGAACGAGCCGGTGCCGGTCGCGATCCGCACCCGCCGCATCGTCGAGGCGAGCGCCCCCCGGACGGCGGTGAGCCGGGTCGCGGCCTCGGTGTGGTCGTCCCGCCAGGCCGAGGACAGGGTGCGCAGGACCGCGTCGTCGAAGTCGCGGGCCTGGGTCGCGCCGGGGACGGCGAGGATGTTCGCGAACGCGTCGGCCCGGCCCTTGGCCTTGCGGACCTGGGCCAGGTAGCTGGTTTCGAGTTCGGTCGCCCGCTCGGCCGACGGGTAGGTCAAGGGCTCCCGGGTCACCTTCGTCGAGATCGGATTGTCGAGCACGGTCGACAGCGCCACCGGCTGCACCCACGGCACCCGGCCGGTGTCGGCGAGCAGCGACGCGGCGAACGCCGGGTCCGGTGCCCAGCGGCGATCCGGAGCTACGACAAGGGCTCGCTGATCGGAGGGCAACTCGGCTTGGACCATGAGCAACTCGGCGAGAAAGCGTTGCAGCGCAAGGGGTTCTAGCGCGTGGTTGTCCATTCCGGCGGCAATGACCGCACGCAGCCCGTCATCGACGAGCAGCGCGTCGAGATTGCCGTCGCGGGCGCGGACGACGGTGTGCGCACCCGGGGTCTCGGCCGGCTCGCCGCCGAGGATGGGCAGCGCCGCGCCGTCGAGCACGACCGTCTGCACGCCGGCCGCGAACAGGCTGTCGAGGGTGCGCTGGTCCAGCACGCCGTCGGGCGGCCAGGCGTAGGTCAATGCCGTGACGTTCAGGGCGGTGCCGAGCGAGGTCTGGCCGCGGTTGATCGCGACCTGCACCTCACCGCTCAGCCCGCCCCGGGTCGCGGCGACGATGTCGGGGTCGGCGTACGGCAGCGACAGCACCTCGCCGTGGGTGACCGCCGATCGCAGTGACGCGAGCCAGTCCGCGGCGGCGGACCGCCCGTGGCCGGCCGTGGTCGCGCGGCCGGTCGTGACCCGGTAACCGCCCGTCATGTCGCCGGCGTCCTGGACCAGCATCGGGTCGATCGCCCAGGTCACCGGCACCGGATTGACCGTCTTCCGAATGATGTGCAGCTGGCGGTCGCGCTGGGTGCGCGGTGGGGCGTGCTGGGTTTCCGCGGCGAGCCCGGCAGCGAGTAACCGGCCGAGCCGCCCGCCCGGCCCGAGCGAGCCGGCCAGGTCGTCGTCGAGCCAGGTGGACCCGACCAGCCGGTGCGGCCGGTCCGCGAGTGGCCAGACCCACGCGACCCGGGTCGGCAGGCCGACACCGGGCACGCCCATCGGCGCCCAGGGCAGGAAGGTACGCAGCCGCCCGACCGTCTCGGTGCCAGCCGTGCGGGTGACGCCGACCACCTTGACGCCGATCTCGTAGACCTGCCACGACCGGCGGTCCAGGTGCAGGCTGTCGACCGGGACCTTGACCGTGAACGCGACGGTGGCGCCCGGGTCGACACCGGTGCCGGCGACGCTGACGAGTGCGTCGCCGGCCCGCCGGTCCGGTACCGGCCCGTCGGCCGTCGTCGCGTAGTCGTCGAACTCGCTGCGCGAGCCGACCCGGTTGTCCCGGTAGCGCAGGCTGACGTCGAGGTTGGTGACCGGGTCGGTCGTCTCGTTGTGCAGCGTCCCGGTGAGTACGACGGTGTCGCCGGGCTGCGGAGCCAGCGGCCGCAGCGAGCGCAGCCGAACGGTCAGCGGCAGCGTGGGCGGCGGTGGCGAACTCGCCAGCCCGGACGGCGGCCCGGGAGTCGGCGCGGCGCCGGCGAGGTTGGGGGCCGTCACGGTCAGCAGCGGCAGCAGGGCCAGCAGGACGAGCCCGGCGAGGCCGCGCCGCGAGATCACGCGGTGTCCGCCAGCAGGCTGGGCACCTTCGCGACGAGCCGGCGCTCGTCGGCGTAGGCCAGCCGCTCGCCCAGTTCGGCGAGCGGGACCCAGGCCACCTCCTCGACCTCGATGTCGTCGGCCGACAGCTCGCCGTCGGTCGCGAGCAGCAGGTAGTGGTGGACGGTCTTGTGGATCCGCCGCCC
>JAVEEG010000026.1 GCA_030840585.1 Frankiaceae bacterium
TACCGCTGCTGCAACGGTTCCCGCGCTACGCCGGGTGGGCCGCGGCGGCCGGGGAGGCGGTGGTCGCCGGCCCGCTGGAGGTCGCGGTCGTCGGCGCGCGCGAGCTGGCCGCGATCGCTCGCCGGACGACGTCCCCCGGCGCCGTCGTCGTCACCGCGGGCGACTCACCGCTGCTCGACGGCCGGCCGGCCGGGGCCGCGTACGTCTGCCAGAACTTCGCCTGCGACGCCCCGATCGCCGACCCGGACGCCCTTCGCCGCAGGCTCGACGTAACGGTGTAAGTATGTAATCATCGCCTCCATGAGCGAGACCCAAGACATCACCGGCTGGCTGTCCGGCCGGCTGCCCGAAGACTGGTTCACCGGCGAGCCCGAGGTCACCGTCGACCGTGACGAGATCCTGGTCGTCGGCCGGCTGGCGGCCCTCGAGGGAGGCACCGAGGCCGAGACGGGCCGGATCGGCCGGTTCCGCGACGAGACCCGCGAGCGGCGCATGCAGATCGCCCGCGAGGCCGAGCAGCGGTACGGCCGCAAGGTCGCCTGGGGCGCGGAGTGCGGGGAGACCCGGCAGGTCTTCACCTCGTTGTCGGTGCCGGTGATGACCCGGCTGCGGCAGCCCGAGCGGCGGGTCCTCGACACCCTCGTCGATGCGGGCGTGGCCCGGTCGCGATCGGACGCGCTGGCGTGGGCGGTCCGGCTGGTCGGCCGGCACACCGAGGACTGGCTGGGGCAGTTGCGGGAGGCGATGGCCGACGTCGAACGGGTCCGCGCGGCCGGACCCGGTCTCTAGAAGTCAGGCCTAAAACGCCCTCTTACGCGGAACACCGGAGCTTGTTATACTTTTCACAATCACCCCCCGGGATCCGCGAGGAGACTTTTGATGACGTCCGCTTCGACCATCCCCGGGCTCGACAACGCCCCCACCCGCCACGCGCGCCTCGTCGCCTGGGTCCGGGAGATCGCGGAGCTGACGAAGCCGGACCGGGTGGAGTGGGCCGACGGGTCCGAAGAGGAGTGGGACCGCCTCACCCGCCAGCTGGTCGACGCCGGCACGCTGATCAAGCTCAACCCGGACAAGCGGCCGAACAGCTTCTACGCGAAGTCTGACCCGTCAGACGTCGCCCGGGTCGAGAGCCGCACGTACATCTGCTCGGAGAATGAGATCGACGCCGGCCCGACCAACAACTGGATGGCGCCGGACGAGATGCGTGCGACCCTGCGCCCGCTGTTCGACGGCTGCATGCGCGGCCGGACGATGTACGTCGTCCCGTTCTGCATGGGCCCGCTGGGCTCGTCGATCTCCGCCCTCGGCGTCGAGATCACCGACTCGCCGTACGTCGTCATCTCGATGAAGATCATGACCCGGATGGGCAAGGCCGCGCTCGACGCGATGGGCGACGACGGCTTCTTCGTGCCGGCCGTGCACACCGTCGGCGCGCCGCTCGAAGCGGGCCAGGCCGACGTCGCGTGGCCGTGCAACGAGACCAAGTACATCGTCCACTACCCCGAGACCCGCGAGATCTGGTCGTACGGCTCCGGGTACGGCGGCAACGCGCTGCTCGGTAAGAAGTGTTACGCGCTGCGCATCGCCTCGGTGATGGCGCGCGACGAGGGCTGGTTCGCCGAGCACATGCTGATTCTCAAGCTGACCTCGCCGGAGGGCGACGTCCGCTACATCGCCGCCGCGTTCCCGTCGGCCTGCGGCAAGACCAACCTCGCGATGCTGCAGCCGACGATCGCCGGCTGGAAGGCCGAGACGGTCGGCGACGACATCTGCTGGATGCGCTTCGGCGAGGACGGCCGGCTGCACGCCATCAACCCGGAGGCCGGTTTCTTCGGCGTCGCGCCCGGCACCGGTGAGTCGACCAACCAGAACGCGATCGACACGCTCTACGCGAACAGCATCTTCACCAACGTCGCGTTGACCGACGACGGCGACGTGTGGTGGGAGGGCCTGACCGACACCCCGCCGGCGCACCTGACCGACTGGAAGGGCCGCGACTGGACGCCGGCTTCGGCTGAGCCGGCTGCGCACCCGAACGCCCGGTTCACCGCGCCCGCATCGCAGTGCCCGACGATCGCGCCGGAGTGGGAAGACCCCGCCGGTGTGCCGATCGACGCGATCCTCTTCGGCGGCCGTCGCGCCACCAACGTGCCGCTCGTCACTGAGTCGTTCGACTGGCAGCACGGCGTGTTCCTGGCCTCGAACGTCGCGTCCGAAGGCACCGCCGCGGCCGAGAACAAGGTCGGCGAGCTGCGCCGCGACCCGTTCGCGATGCTGCCGTTCTGCGGCTACAACATGGGCGACTACTTCGCGCACTGGCTCGCCACCGGCGCTTCCGCCGACGCGGGCAAGCTGCCGCGGATCTACTACGTCAACTGGTTCCGCAAGGACGCCAGCGGCAAGTTCGTCTGGCCGGGCTTCGGCGAGAACAGCCGGGTGCTCAAGTGGATCGTCGGCCGGCTCGCCGGTACGGCGGACGCGACCGAGACGCCGATCGGCAACGTGCCGACCCGCGACTCGCTCGACCTCGATGGCCTCGACCTCACCGACGACCAGATCGAGCTGCTGCTGCGGGTCGACAACGAGGCGTGGCGCGACGAGGCGGCGCAGGTCAAGCCGCACTACGAGCGGTTCGGCGACCGGCTGCCCGCGCAGCTGTGGGACGAGCTCGCCAAGCTCGAAGCCCGCCTCTCCTAGCCCTGCTTTCGTTGACTGTGACGATCGAGGCGGAATAGCGCGCCGATAACGCCTCGAACGTCGCAGTCAACGCGAGTCGTCGAGGACGCGGCGCGGGTGCCGGCCGTCGACGTAACCGACGAACGGCGGATGGATCCCGTAGCCGATCAGCTCCTGCAACCGCTCCGGCAGTGTCCGCACGATGTCCGGCGGGACCGCGAGGACGTGATTCTCCTGCTGGCGCAGCCAGCCGGCGGCGTACTCCAGCAGCACTCCGAGCCGCGGCCGGTCGGTCCGGTTCTCGCCGCCGCCGTGCCACAGGCTGCCGACGATGAACAGCACTGAGCCGGCCGGCATCGTCACGGTCACGGTCTCGTCCGGATCGACGGGGATGCGGTCGGTCCAGCGATGGCTGCCCGGCACCACCCGGGTCGCGCCGTTGTCGACCGTGAAGTCGTCGAGCGCCCACATGCTGTTGAGCACGACCTCGGGGTGCGGCCGCGGCAGTGGGTAGATGCCGTCGTCTATGTGCAGGAACTGCGCCTTCTCGCCGGGTCCGATCTCGATGCCGGTCGGCGCGCTGAGCTGGTAGCTCGGGCCGAGCACCGCGTCGAGCACGCCGAGCAACAGCGGGTGCAGCGCGAGCGGATCGAACGCGCGCGTCTTCGCGAACAGCGCGTAGATGCGCCGGGTCTGATACCCCTCGAAGTCGTTGCGGCCCATGGGCGTTCGGTCGAGGATCTCGCGCAACCCGTTGCGTACGGCGGCGGCCTCGTCGCTGCTGAGCAGTGACTCGACGACCGAGTAACCGTCGCGGTCGAGGTCGGCGAGCACGCGTTCGAGCAGCGCCTGGTCGGTCACGATCGACATGGCTGTGACGTTACGCCGTACGCTGGCGCGGTGGGGTTACGGGACGTGCTGTACGGCGTCTACGAACGACGGCTGGCTCGCGGCTTGGCGGACGCCGCGCGACCGCGCCACGTCGGCGTCATCCTCGACGGCAACCGGCGGTGGGCGCGGGCGAGCGGTGCCGGCGACGTCGCGACCGGTCATCGCCGCGGCGCGGACAAGATCGACGAGCTGCTGGCGTGGTGCACCGACGCGCGGGTCGAGGTCGTCACGTTGTGGTTGCTGTCGACCGACAACCTCAACCGGTCCGCGCCGGAGCTCGACGAGCTGCTGCGGATCATCGAGGCGACGGTCGAGGGGCTCGCGGCTGATGGCCGGCCGTGGCGGGTGCACCCGGTCGGTTCCCTCGATCTGTTGCCGGACTCGACCGTGCGGGTGTTGAAGGAAGCCGAGGAGTCGACTCGCACCCGCACCGGGTTGCTGGTCAACGTCGCGATCGGGTACGGCGGGCGCCGCGAGATCGCCGACGCGGTTCGCGGGCTGTTGCAGCAACATGCCGAACGCGGCGACTCGTTGGGTGACGTCGCGGCCGCGCTCGATCCCGAGCGGATCGCCGAGCATCTGTACACCCGCGGCCAGCCGGATCCGGACCTCGTCATCCGCACGAGTGGCGAGCAGCGGCTGTCCGGTTTCCTGTTGTGGCAGAGCGCGCATTCGGAGTTCTACTTCTGCGATGCGCTGTGGCCCGACTTCCGCCGGGTCGACTTCCTCCGCGCGCTGCGGTCGTACGCGCAACGGCAGCGTCGTTTCGGCGGCTGAGCCAGATCCGGGGGGACAGTTCGCGCCGATTCGCGCCGCGTGTCGCGGCGGTAAGTAGGCGCTAGCGCCGTACCGTCGCAAGAGGCGGACCGACGCCCGGGCCGCCCCTCGTTCGGAGGCCACGTGACTCCTGCCGCGCCAACCACAAGTCAACGCAACCGCAAGCGCAGCGCCGCGCGCCGCACCTACGTCCTGGATACGAGCGTCCTGCTCGCGGACCCCTCGGCCTTGGTCAGATTCGCCGAGCACGAGGTCGTGCTGCCGATCGTGGTCATCACCGAACTCGAAGCGAAGCGCAACCATCCCGAGCTTGGCTGGTTCGCCCGACAATCGTTGCGGTTGCTGGACGAATTGCGGCTCGAACACGGCCGGCTCGACGTACCGCTGGTAGTGAACGACCTCGGCGGCACGGTACGGGTGGAGCTCAATCACACCGACCCGGCGAGCTTGCCGCAGGGCTACCGGCTCGGTGACAACGACAGCAGGTTGCTCGCGGTCGCGAGCAGTCTCGCCGCCGAAGGCTGCGACGTCGTACTGGTCAGCAAAGACATGCCGCTGCGAATCAAAGCGGCCAGCATCGGCTTACAGGCGCAGGAGTATCTCGCCGAGCAGGTCGAGTCCGGCTGGACCGGGATGGCCGAACTCGACGTCTCGGCCGCTGACGTGGATCAGTTGTACGCCGAGGAAACGATTGACCTCGTGGCCGCGCGCGAACTGCCGTGCCACACCGGGCTGGTGTTGCTGTCCGAGCGCGGCAGCGCATTGGGTCGGGTTACCGCGGACAAGCACGTACGGCTGGTGCGCGGCGATCGCGAAGCGTTCGGGGTGCATGGCCGCAGCGCGGAGCAACGGATCGCGTTGGACCTGCTGCTCGACGCCGACATCGGCATCGTGTCGCTCGGCGGCCGGGCCGGCACCGGCAAGTCGGCGTTGGCGTTGTGCGCCGGACTCGAAGCGGTGATGGAACGGCGGCAACACCGCCGCGTCGTCGTGTTCCGGCCGCTGTACGCCGTCGGTGGTCAGGAACTCGGCTACCTGCCCGGCACCGAGGCGGAGAAGATGTCGCCCTGGGGTCAGGCGGTGTTCGACACGTTGGGCGCGCTGGTGTCGCCGACCGTGATCGACGAGGTCGTCGACCGCGACCTACTTGAAGTGCTGCCGCTGACGCACATCCGCGGCCGTTCGTTCCATGACGCGTTCGTGATCGTCGACGAGGCGCAGTCGCTCGAACGCGGTGTGCTGCTCACCGTGCTGTCCCGCATCGGCCAGAACAGCCGGGTCGTACTCACCCATGACGTCGCACAGCGCGACAACTTGCGGGTCGGCCGGCACGACGGCGTTGCCGCGGTGATCGAAGCGTTGAAGGGCCACCCGCTGTTCGCGCACGTGACATTGACGCGATCGGAGCGCTCGCCAATCGCCGCGCTCGTGACGGAGATGCTCGAAGACCTCGGCATCTGAGTCGCCGCTCGCCGGCCGGCGATAGGTTCGAGTTGTGGTCATCCCGATTCACGACGACAATCCGACCCGTCGTACGGCGATCGTCACCTACGTGCTGATCGCGCTCAACTTCGTCGCGTTCTTCACCGAGCCCGTTGTGTCGCACATCGGCGTCGGCCGGGAGACCGTTGCACAAGTCTGCGATCAGCAGCGGTACTTCGACCACAACGCCGCGATCCCGTACGAGCTGACCCACAACAAGCCGCTGCCACCGCACGTCTACCGGATCGAGTCACCGGCCGGCGAGTCCGACTGTGTCGTCACCGAAACCGGCAAGAAGCCGTACCTGTCGGTGCTGTTCTCGATGTTCCTGCACGGTGGTTGGTTGCACATTCTCGGCAACATGTTGTTCCTCTGGATCTTCGGCAACAACGTCGAGGATCGGTTCGGCCGGTTGCGGTTCCTGCTCTTCAACCTGCTCTGCGGATACGTCGCGGCGTACGGCTTCGCGTACGGCAACGCCGACTCGACGACGACTCTCGTCGGTGCATCGGGCGCGATCGCGGGCGTGCTCGGCGCGTACCTCGTCATGTTCCCGCGCGCCCGGGTCACCAGCATCGTGCCGCTCGCGATCATCTGGATCCCGCTGAAACTGCCGGCGTGGGTCGTGCTCGGCGGTTGGTTCCTGTTGCAGTGGCTGTACTCCAGCGGCAGTGGAGTCGCGAGCGGTGCCGGCGTGGCCTATCTCGCGCACGTGTTCGGGTTCGTCACCGGCGTCGTGGTCGCGCTGGTGGCCAAGCCGCTGCTCGGCGACCCTCAGCGAAGCCCAGTGTGAGGTTAGTCACGCCCGATTCGGGGTGCTTGCAGGAGTTAGCGGGCAACACTGGAGAGAACTGCCGCCCGATTTAGGGGCGAGCTCTCGACGAAAGGCAACTCGTGTACCGGACATCGTTCCGGGGGGTTAGCGCTGCGCTCATTTCGGCAACCGTGATCGCGGCCGCCGCCGGCATCATGGGTACGGCGCTCGCCGCCGGCTCCACCGCGAGCGGGACCGCGACCCGCCCGACCGCCGGTCGCGACCTGGCGCCACACCGGTCGATCCAACCGCCGCGCGCTTCCCGATCGGTACGGCGGACCGCCCTCGCCGGATCGCCGCGTACGGTCGCGCACGCGTTGCTGCTGCGCCGCGGCTGGAGCGAGGCGCAGTGGAGTTGTCTCGACGCGCTGTGGTCGCGGGAGAGCCACTGGCGGGTCGGCGCGACCAACCCGCGGTCCGGCGCCTATGGCATCCCGCAAGCGCTGCCGGCGACGAAGATGGCGGCGATGGGTAGCGACTGGCGGACCAATGCATTGACCCAGATCCGCTGGGGGCTCTGGTACATCGGCAAGTCGTACGGCACCCCGTGCAACGCGCTCGCGCACAGCAACAGCCGCGGCTTCTACTAGCTAGGAGGGATCGGCGAAACGCCGCGCGCTCTTCGTGATCATGGCGTTGTACGGCTGCAAACGCCATGATCACGCCGAAAACTGCTGCGAACGCCATGATCACGCGGGCAAGCACGGGACACCGTGCGCCAAGCTCCGACGTGGTGGGCCGAAAGCGCCGCCGATTGCGCGCGGTGTCGACAGCGGCGGGGTTTCGCCGGCCGCTTACTAGAACGCTTTGCCCGGATTCCTCCGGCTTCGCGACGTCCCGGTTTGACCGTTCGTGCGATTGATCCCGATGCGGCCGGACGACACCGTGGATCGGGTGGAGGTACGTCCGCGCCGGATGCGCTGGGCGCTCGGTGTCGTGTGGCTCGTGGCCGGTGCGGTCACGGTCCTGCACGCTTCCAGGCCCGGCGGCTTGTCGCTGCGCAGCCCGTGGTCGTCTGCCGTGCTCGAGACGACCGCGGCCGGTGCGGCGATGTTGCTCGCCGCGCTCTCCTATGGCCGCTGGCGGCAGCGCCGGCTGGTCGCCGACCTGCTGACGGTGACGGCGTTCACCGAGCTCGCGGTCGGCAACCTCGTCTTCGCAATTATCCCGTTGGTCGCCAAGCCGGACGACGTACGACCGAGCGTACGGCTCGCCGCGCTGGCGGCGGGCGCGGTCGCCGCGTTGCTGTTCGCGGCTGCGGCGTACGCGCCGGAGCGACCCCTGGTCGGGCCCTGGGAACGGCTGAGCCGGCCGGCGCTGGTGCTCCCCGTCGTACTCGTCATCGCCGCACTTGCCGTCGTCGCGACCAGCGCCGGCGGCGTCGCCGGGCAGACCGGGTTGCCGTCGACGGAGGTCAGTGTCGACACCGGCGCGCTCTCGGTGCGCATCCTGCAGATCCTCCCGGCCGTCGCATTTGCGTTGGCATCATTGGGGTTTCTGCGCCGAGGTACCCGCGACGCCGACGCGTTCTACGGCTGGCTCGCGGTTACCGCCGCCTTGTGGTCGCTCGCGCGGATCAACTTCGCCTTCACCCCGCCGCACCTCGTCGCGACATTGACCGTCGGTGACTGGCTGCGACTCGCGGCGTACGCCGTCGCTGTCGTCGCGGCCGCATCCGAGTTCACCGGCTACTGGCGCCGCATTGCCGACACCGCGGTGTTGGAAGAGCGGCGCCGGATCGCGCAGGACCTACACGACGGCCTGGCCCAGGAGCTCGCGTTCATCGCCACCCAAACGCGCGGCATGGTCGCGACCGCTGCCGAACCCGATCGGTTGGCGATGATCGCGCGATCGGCCGACCGCGCACTCGACGAGTCGAGACGCGCGGTGGCCGCACTTACCCGGCCGATCGACGAGCCGCTCGACGTGGCGCTGGCGCAGCAGGCCGAAGAACTCGGTGGGCGGATGGGTGTGCGGGTGCTGCTCGACCTCGAGTCCGGTATCGACGTGAGCCATGACAAGCGCGAAGCCTTGGTCCGGATCGCGCGCGAGGCGATCACGAACGCCGGCCGGCACGGACGGCCCAGCAAGATCACGGTCTCACTCGCGAACAGTGATGGCATCCTGCTGCGCATCGCAGACGACGGCCGAGGATTCCTCGTCGACGACCCGCAGGTGTACGCCGGCGACCGCTGGGGTGTCGCGGGGATGCGGGAACGCGCGGTCGCGCTCGGCGGCCGCTGCGAAGTCAGCTCTCGCCCGTACGGCGGGACCAAGGTCGAGGTGTGGGTGCCATGACGGCCGCTCGGGTACTGATCGCCGACGACCATCCGCCAACACGGGCCGGCGTGCGCTGGGCGCTGGAGCACGACGGCGAGTTCGAGGTGTGCGCCGAATTGGCCAATGCAACCGATGCGGTCGAAGCGGCCGGCCGGTTGCTACCGGACATCGCGCTGCTCGACATTCACATGCCCGGCGGCGGCATCAACGCGGCCGCGCAGATCGCGGCCGCAGCGCCGGACACGGCGGTCGTGATGCTCACGGTGTCGCGCGACGACGCGGATCTGTTCGCCGCGTTGCGTGCCGGTGCGCGCGGTTACCTGCTGAAGGACATCGACCCGGCCCGGTTGCCGATCGCGTTGCGCGGCGTCTTGAGCGGCGAGGCGGCATTGCCGCGCGGGTTGGTCGCGCACCTGATCGACGAGTTCCGGTCGCGTGACTCGGTGTCCGGCCGGCGGGCCGGCTTGCTCGCGACCCTGACCGAACGCGAGTGGGAAGTGCTCACCCTCATGCAGGAGGGGTTGCCGACGACGGAGATGGCCGCGCGGATGTTCGTCACGCCGGTCACCGTCCGGACGCATGTGTCCGCGATCCTGCGCAAGTTGCAGGTGAGTGACCGCGCCGCCGCGGTACGGCTCGCCAGTCGCGGTTGACATATCCCGACAACTCAGACGACTTCTTGTCCCCGGCTCAAGCGGGGTTGCGCCGTACCCGATCGAACAAGTGATTAGCCCGAATGGACTAGTCCGGCCGTGCATCAACCGGCCGTGTCGACGCGGAGGCGTGACCCATGCGCAGCTGGCCGTCACGGGGTGTCCTGATCGTCTCGTTCGCCGCCCTCGTCGGTGCGGGCGCCGTCGTGGCCGGGCCGGCTGCCGCGGCGTCGAGCACGATCTCCGGCGTCGTGTTCCATGACGACAATCGCAACGGCGCGTTCGACTCGGGCGAGACGCCGATGTCTGGACAAACCGTGTATCTGTACGACGGGTCCGGCAGTTACCTCGGCGCCGCCACGACCGATGCCTCGGGCAGCTATTCGTTTGGCGGGCTCGCCGACGGCCAGTACCGGGTCGACTACTCGTCGGCTTCGTGGAGCCAGCTGCGCAACTCGTACGTGCCGACCACGACGGCGACGTTGAAGCCGACCGAGTCCGTCGCAGTCGCCGGCAGTGGGATCGCCGACTTCGGCTGGCGGCCGCTCGTCTCGTCTTCGGATCTGAACAACCCGATCGCGTCATGGACAGCCGGCAACGGGCTGCGCATCTATACCTACAACGACGCGCTCACGCCGCAGCAGGTCTATGCCGCGTTGTCGGCCGGCTCGCTGATCGGCCCGGAGGCGGCGGACACCAACATCCGGTTCGCCTACGGCACCGCGAACCAGACCGTGACGTCGACCCAGCAGAGCGGCTCCACCTACACGGCGTACGGCGCGACGGTGTACGTGACGTACGCGTCGTGGCTCGACACCGGCGACACCGCGCTGTTCCACGAGTACGGCCACGCGTGGAGCCTGTACCACGCGTATCTCAGCCAGCAGGATCCGACGTTCGGGTCGTACCTGCGAGCCCGCGGGCTTACCGGCGACTCGAGGGTGAACTCGACGTACGTCTGGGACCCGCGCGAGATGATCGCCGAGGACTACCGGCAACTGTTCGGCAGCGCGCACGCCGCGTCGGTCGCGCAGGCGAACACCGACATCCCGCCGGCCGCCTCGGTGCCCGGCCTCGCCGACTTCCTCCGCACGACGTACACCACGCCGTCGAATTCGACTGGTAGCGGCGACACGACCGCACCGCCGGCCGCGCCGTCGGTCAGCGGTCTGACCGTCTCACCGCTGCCGGTGCAGGCACAGGCGACGGTGTCCGCCTCGATCTCCACCGCCGCGACCGTGACGATCACCGTGACGACGACGTCCGGCTCGCTGGTCAAGACGTTGCTGTCCAAGGCTTCCACCGCCGGTGGCACGGTGACGGCGTCGTGGGATCGGACCAACGCCAAGGGCCAGCGGGTGAAGAACGGCAGCTACGTCGTCGTCGTCACCGCGACCAACTCCACCGGCAGCGGATCAGCTTCCTTGGCGATCAAAGCGTCGTAGCTTCTTGTCTTAGTTCGCCCCGATCGTGATGTTGCCGTTGTGCTGACCGCGGTGCTGGCTGGACAAGCCGGGCAGCTTCGAGCAGAGGTCGCTGGCACTGTCGCTCAGTCCCAGCCCGGACAGCGTGGTCGGTGTGTTCGTCGTCGGCGAGGTCCCCGAGCCCGGGTCCGGTGACGTGATCGTGAACGAACCCGCGTGCAGGCTGTTGTCGGACTGCTGGCAGACCAGCGTGATCACCTTGAACTGGTGCACATCGGTGAACGTGTGGCTCAGACTGTCGCCGAGCGCGACCGTGACGGTCCAGTCCGACGCGGGGTCATAGCCCGGAGGTGTCGTGGTCTCGCGCACGATGTAGGTGCCGGCGTCAACCAGGCCGGTGATCGTGCAGGTGCCGGCGTCCGGCGTGCTGCCGTCCCCTGCCTGGGTCTGCCCGTCGTACGTCGTGCAGCTGCCCTTCGAGACGAGGTGCGCCGCGTCCGGGTTCTCGAGGTACGCGGTGAACCCCGCGCCGGCAACCGGGTTCGGGCTGCTCGCGTCGTCAACCTTCGTGATGGACAGTGTCGCCGGAGCCCTGGTGTCGTCGATGGTCTGCGTGATGGTCGACGCGGAGGTCAGGTGAATCGTGTAAGTGTTCGGGTCGATGTTGTATGCAGCACTCGGCGCGCTGACCTCGTGCAGGCTGTAGTCGCCGAGCGGCAGGTTCGAGAACGTGCAGATCGCCTTGCCGAAGTCGCTGCTGGTGTTGTCGGTCACGATCGCGGTCGTGCACTGCTGGTCGTAGCTGTTCGGACCGGTGAGTTCGAACACCGCGTCCGCGAGCGCCGAACCGTCGGAGTGGTCCCGCTTGACGACCTTGATGGCACCGCAGTTGCTGACCTGGATGTTGCCGTGCGGCAGCTGGATGAAGTCCTTGATCTCCGAGGTGAACGAGCTCGACGAGCGACTCTTCAGCAACGCGTCGCCGAACGTCGTGCACGTGGTTGCGCTGAACACGCCGGCCGCGGTGAGGTCGATGCCGGCCTCGCCGCTCTTGCCATCGGCCGACGCCCCGCCGTTCGCCTCATTCGCGGCGGACAGGTTGCCTTGGGATCCGAAGCCCCAGCAGGGGAGCGCGCTTGCGCTGTAGCACTGGCCCGCGGTCTCCGTGTTGCCGTTCGGGTCCTTCGCGCCGCCGCCGGCGAGCCAGCGGAACAGGCTCAGCTTCGGCGTACCGCTCCCGCCGAAGTCATAGCTGATGAGCATGTCGAGGTTGGTCCGCACCGCAGTGCCGTCGGAGTAGAACTTCGATGTCGGCGGGGTGGGTGGCGAGGTCGGCGGGTTCTGGTTGAACTCGAAGTCCATGTTGGCGTTGCCGAGCACGTTGGTGCGCTTCCACTTCAGGTACAGGAACGTGTGATTCGCGCTGCTGACGGTCTTCGTGTCCCAGGCGGTAATGAAGTCGGTGAGGTCACTCTTGTTCGGCGGGATCGATCCGCTGACGACGTTGGGGTTGACGACGTCTTCTTTCGCGCCCTGCCCGAACGCGTTGTCACTGCCGCCGGACGCGTGGTCCGCCGTGTCCAGGTAGTGCACCGAGGCGCCGCTCGCCGTGGCCCAGTCGACACCGTCGACACCAGCGGGCGAGAAGTCGACGATGTCGTTGCCGTCACCCGTCTCGAAGGTGCTGCCGGTCAGGCACGTGGCGGGCGTCGTACAGGCGCTGTTGGCCGGTGCGGCGCTACTGGAGAGGGCGGGTACCAAGGCGACCGCCAGCCCGAACAGAGCGAGCGGCACAACGGTGCGGGTCCGGTGACTGATGGACATGGCCTTCTCCCTCGCGGCGCAAAATGGGCCTCGAAGGAATGCGACCACGTACGCGCCCGCAGCGGGAGCGGCCGTTCGGCCATGACCCGTTGAGATACATCTCAACGGCCGTGGGGGTTTGCCATTCCGAGTACGTCGAGCGCTTGGTCGATTTGTTCCTCGGTGAGCCGTACGCCGTCGACGTAACCGAGGTCGATGACCGCCTGCCGGATCGTGATGCCCTCGGCGAGGGCCTTCTTCGCCGCCTTGGCGGCGTTTTCGTAGCCGATGAACCGGTTCAGCGGCGTGACGATCGACGGTGACGACTCGGCGAGCTCGCGGCAGTGCTCGACGTTGGCGGTGATGCCGTCGATGCAGCGGTCCGCGAAAAGTCGGGCGATATTTGTCAGCAACCGCAACGATTCCAGCAGGTTGCGTGCGATGACCGGAAGCATCACGTTGAGCTCGAAGTTGCCGGCCGCGCCACCGAACGCGATCGCCGCGTCGTTGCCGACGACCTGCGCGACGATCTGGCAGAGCGCTTCGGCGACGACCGGGTTGACCTTGCCCGGCATGATCGACGAACCGGGCTGCAGGTCCGGAATGTGGATCTCGCCGAGCCCGGCCCGCGGGCCGCTCGACATCCAGCGCAGGTCGTTCGCGATTTTGTACAGCCCGACGGCGATCGTGCGGAGCTGACCGCTGGTCTCGACCAGCGCGTCTCGCGCGCCCTGCGCTTCGAAGTGGTCGCGCGCCTCGGTCAGCGGTAGACCGGTGTCGGCGGCGAGGCGCCCGATCACCGCCGCGGCGAAGCCCGCCGGGGTGTTGATGCCGGTGCCGACCGCGGTCCCGCCGAGCGGCAGCTCCGCCAGCCTTGGCAGCGACGACATCAACCGCTCGACGCCGTAGCGGACCTGTGCGGCGTACCCGCCGAATTCCTGGCCCAGCGTCACCGGCGTCGCGTCCATGAGATGGGTACGGCCGCTCTTCACGACGTCGGCGAACTCGTCTGCTTTGCGAGTCAGCGCCGCTTCCAGGTGGCCGAGCGCGGGGATCAGATCGTGCACGACGGCCTGGGTGGCGGCGAGGTGGATCGCCGACGGGAACACGTCGTTGCTCGACTGCGACGCGTTGACGTGATCGTTCGGGTGCACGTCCCGACCGAGTGCTCGCGCCGCCAAAGTCGCGAGCACCTCGTTGGCGTTCATGTTGCTCGACGTACCGGACCCGGTCTGGAACACGTCGATCGGGAACGCGTCGCCGTGCCGGCCGCTCACCACCTCGGCCGCGGCGTCGTGGATCGCGCGTGCGACGTCCGCATCGATCACGCCGAGCTCGCCGTTGACCGTCGCAGCGGCTCCCTTGATCGCCGCGAGCGCCCAGACGAGGGCGGCGTCGATCCGTACGCCGGACAGCGGGAAGTTCTCGACCGCGCGTTGGGTCTGTGCCCGCCACAGCGCATCGGCCGGAACCCGTACCTCGCCCATCGAGTCGTGCTCGATCCGCCACTCGTCGGTCATGCGCTCATCCTCGCGGACCGACCGGGATCGTCGTACCCAGCGGGGTCGAGGTCTCGGCGAAGAAGTCGTTGCCCTTGTCGTCGACGACGATAAAGGCCGGGAAGTCCTCGACCTCGATCCGCCACACCGCCTCCATCCCGAGTTCGGCGTACTCGACGACCTCGACCTTGCGGATGCAGTCCTGCGCCAACCGAGCCGCGGGGCCGCCGATCGAACCGAGGTAGAAGCCGCCGTACTGCGCGCAGGCCTTGGTCACCGCGGCCGAGCGGTTGCCCTTCGCGACCATCACCAGCGATCCGCCGGCCGCCTGGAACTGGTCGACGTACGCGTCCATCCGCCCGGCCGTCGTCGGGCCGAACGATCCGCTCGCGTAACCGGCCGGCGTCTTGGCCGGGCCGGCGTAGTAGACCGCGTGGTCGCGCAGGTACGCAGGCATCGGTTCGCCGGCATCGAGCCGTTCCTTGATCTTCGCGTGCGCGATGTC
>JAVEEG010000029.1 GCA_030840585.1 Frankiaceae bacterium
CAGGCAGTCGTCGGCCATGCGCCGCACCCTAATGCCCGGACGCGGTTCGTACCTGCTCATATCGGCCGCGCAAGAACTCCCGCTCGACGTCGTTGTCGGTCAGCAGTGCGGCCTCGGCATACGCCGCCGCGGCCTCGTCGTAGCGCCCGAGCCGGCGGAGGAAGTCGGCCCGCGCCGCGGGCAGGTAGGCGTACGTCGCCAACGCCGGCTCACTCCCGAGCGGCTCCAGCTCCGCCAGCCCGGCCCCCGGTCCGTCGGCGAGGCCGACCGCAACCGCGCGGTTCAGCGCGACCACCGGCGACGGCCAGCGCTGCCAGAGCACGCCGTATAGCGCCACGATCTCGCGCCAGTCGGTGTCGGCGTACGACGGCGCCTCGGCGTGCACCGCCGCGATCGCCGCCTGGAGCGCGAACCGGCCCGCCGGCCGGGCCCGCAGCGACTCGCGTACCAACGGAATCGCGGCCGCGATCGCATCGCGGTCCCAGCGCGATCGATCCTGCTCCTCGAGCAACAACATCCGGCCGGACGCGTCGGTGCGGGTGGCCCGGCGGGCGTGCGTGAGTTCGAGCAACGCCAGCAATCCCGCGACCTCCGCATCGCCGGGCAACAGTTGCCGCAACATCCGGGCGAGGTCGAGCGCGCGGTCGACGAGATCCGATCGGACGAGGTCGGGCCCGCTCGGCGCCGTATGCCCGACGGTGAACAGCAAGTGCACGACCGTCAGCACGGCGTCGAGCCGCTCCGGCAGTTGCTCCGGGCCGGGCACCCGGTACGGGATCCGCGCCACGGCGATCTTCTTCTTCGCCCTGGTCAGCCGCGCCGCCATCGTCGGCTCGGCGACGAGGAACGCCTTGGCGATCTCGGCGGTCGTCACGCCGCACAGCAAGCGCAACGTCAACGCCACCTGCGCGTCGGAGTTCAGCGCCGGGTGCGCGCAGGTGAACACCAGCCGCAGCCGGTCGTCCGGGATGGCGTCGGTCGGCAGCTCCGGCTCCGGTTCGACGTCATCGACGACGAGCATCGGCAGCGCCCGCCGTAACGCGGCTTCCCGGCGCAGTACGTCGAGCGCGCGGCGGCGCGCGACCGTCGTCAGCCACGCGCCCGGCCGGTCCGGCACGCCGGCGTCTTGCCACGCGGTCAAAGCTCGGGCGAAGGCGTCCTGCGCGCACTCCTCGGCGAGATCGAGGTCGCGGGTGACCCGCACCGTCGCGGCGAGGACGAAGCCCCACTCGCGACGGTGCGCGTCCGCGACCGCAGCCGCAACCGGCTGGCTCAGTCGAACACCATCACCGGACGGACCTCGACCCCACCGAACCGGGCCGGCACCTGCTTTGCGATCTCGATCGCGGCGTCGAGGTCCGGCGCCTCGATCAGGTAGTAGCCGCCGAGGGCTTCCTTGGTCTCGGCGAACGGGCCGTCGGTCACGGTGACCGAGTCGGTCCGAGTGCCCCGGATGGACGTCGCGGTCGAGGTCGGCTGCAGCGCATTGCCGCCGCGGATCGACGCGCCGTGGGTCGAGCCGAAGTCGTTGTGCGCCTTCATGACCTCGTCGAAGACGCCTTGGTCACCCTTGGCGTAGTCGGCCTCGTTCTCGTAGATCAGTACCAGGTACTCAGCCATCGCAAGCTCCTCCCGAGCTGTCGTCGGTCCGCCTTCTCGGACCTCACACTCCTCCCGACGAACGGTCAAGCGCCGGATCGACAACCCGGGCCGTATTTTTTCCCCGCGCGGTCCCGGCGAAGTAAACCCCCGCCAGCGGTGTGGCGTCGTACCGTCGTGATCGAGACGCTGGTAGGCGACCGGAGGGGGCGAATCGTGGACGCCGCAGCACGCGACGCCGACGAGGCGCTGGTCGCCATCTACACCGCCCACTACCGCTCCCTCGTCCGCCTGTCGGCCCTGCTGCTGCACGACGTACCGGCCGCGGAGGACGTCGTCCAGGACGCGTTCGTGGCGATGCACGGGAGCTGGAAGCGGCTGCGCGACACCGACAAGGCGCTCGCCTACCTGCGCCAGGCGGTAGTCAACCGGTCGAGGTCGCGGCTGCGGCACCTCAAGGTGGTGGACCGGAAGGCGACCTCGCTGCTGCCGGCCGACGCCCGCGCGCACATGCCGAGCGCCGAGACCGGCGCCATGGCCTCGATCGACCGGGCGCACGTCCTCGTCGCCCTGCGAACCCTGCCGCAGCGCCAGCGTGAGGTGCTGGTGCTGCGCTACTTCTCGGATCTGTCCGAAGCCCAGATCGCCGATGCGATGGGCATCAGTGCCGGCGCGGTCAAGAGCCACGCCTCGCGGGGCATGTCCGCCCTGCGTCAACGTTTGGAGCACACGTCATGAGCGCCGACGACCGGGATGTCCGGCTCGAGGAGCTGCTGCGCACGAGCCTGTACGACGAGGCGGAGACGATCGTTCCCGCCGGCGACGGGCTGTCGCGCATCCAGAGGCGGGTGACGACGCGCCGCGCGCGAGCGTCGTGGTGGCACCCGATGGCCGCGCTCGGCGGCGTCGCCGTCGTCGCGATCGCGGGGTTCGCGGCGTACGCACTGACCCGCTCGCCGGTGCAGCCGAACAGCGTGAAGATCGCCGACAACGGCACGCCGACCCCAACCCCGGACGCGAGCACACCGACGCCGTCGGCGCCGGTCGTCGTCCACCCGACCTTCCCGACGAGCGCGTTCTACCCGTTCACCTCGGAAGCGGCGGAGCGGCAGTGGGTCGCGCAGGACGGGCCGAGCAAGCAGCCATGGGTCGGCGACCCCGAGCTCCTGGCCAAGACCTTCGTCGCGTCGTTCGTCCAGCAGCCCGGTGTCACCGATGTCTACGCGAAGAAAGTGACCGCGCGCACCGCGACGATCACCCTCGGCCGGACGCTGCACGACGGCGGCCGCGCGATTCCGGTGAAGGTGACCACGGTGTCACTCACCCACTTCGACCAGGCCTGGCTCGTCGTCGGTGCGAGTGACCCCAGCGGCGACCTGCGGCTGACCAACCCGAAGCCCGGCCAGCGGCTGGTGTCGCCGGCGGTCGTCAGCGGGCCGGGGTACGGCGTCGACGAGGCAGTGCAGATCGACATCCGGACCGTCAGCGGCATCGCCCGGACCGGCAACCTGCCCACCGTGTCCTTCGGCAACGGCGTGCCGCAGTGGTCGACCACCGTCCCGTTCTCCGCGCCCGATCCGCGAGGCGCAGTCGTCGTCGTCGAGCCGTCCGCGGCCGACGGTGGCCCTGGCAGGATCACCGCGACCGGCGTGAACTTCACCACCGTGCAGGCGGCGTCGTACCCGCAGTACTTCTACGGCGTGAAGAACGGTCGCGTGACGAAGTTCTCCACGAAGACCGGTGCGGCGATCAGCTACCTCACGCCGGCCGAGCCGGGCGGTGGCGCGAGCGACCCGCAGCTCGTCGGTGACAAGGTGTTCTACCTCGACGGCGGCGGCACGTGCTTCAACGCGCTGCGCTCGGTGCCAGCAGCCGGCGGCCCGCTCACCACGGTCGCCAACCCCGATGCGGGTTACGCGATCAGCGGCTACGGGATGCACGGCGAGAACTTGGTCGCGATGTTCGAGACCGCCTGCGCCAAGACGCCCGGCCAGCCGGCAGGCCTGCTGGTGACCCAGGATCTCGGCACGACCACCGAGCACCGCATCCCGTTCGCGTCGTTGCCGCCGACGATCGTCGGCGACCCGTCGTGGACGTCGGACGGTCAGCACGTAGTCGCGGTCGTCCGGACCGGGACGCAGGCCGAGGTCCGGCAGTACCTCGCGCTGACGGACACCGCGACCGCGACATTGCCGTGCGCGCTGCCCGCGAGCGCCGGGTTGCCGACCGCGACCCAGGTCGACAGCGGCGGGGCGATCTGGCTCGCCGTACAGACCGGCTCGGGCATGGACGTGCTGCGGTGTGCGGGCGGTCAGGCGCCGGTGGCCTTCACCGTCATGGGCACCGACACGCCGGCCGACATCGCGGTCGCCGACAACGGCCAAGCGGTGCTGCTGACCGACACGTCCGGTGCGATGTGGCGCTGGACCGCCGGTGGCGTGGTCACCCAGGTACACCCCTCGGTGCCGCAACCCCAGGTGGCCTGGTAACCGCTCCCACCCACCCCGTCGAGTGAGACGTTGTCGGGCAAAATGAGGCCGAAAATGCCCGACAACGTCGCACTCAACCCAGGGGTTGGCGCCAGCGGGTGGTTGCGCTGAACGCGCTGAGTGCGGCTACTCCCGCAGTCGATGCTCTGAGCACGGTGTCGCCGAGCCGGCACACCTGCGCACCCGCCGCCCGGAACGTCGCGAGCTCGTCGTCGTCGATGCCACCCTCCGGGCCTACGACGACGACCACGTCGCCTTCGGCCGGCGGCGCCGGCAACGGTTGGGTCGCGGCTTCGTGCAGCACGACAGCGAGCGCTGCGCCGCTCAGCCGATCGGCGACCTGAGCCGTCGTCGCGGGCCCACTCACCAGGGGAAGCCAAGGTCGGCGAGCCTGCTTAGTCGCAGACCGAGCCACGGCTTCCCAACGCGACTGAGTACGTAGAGTCCACTTCGCGACCGCCCGTCGCGCCGCCCATCCCACGACCTCGTCGACACCCAACTCGGTCATGGCCTCGACCGCGTCTTCGTCCCGGCCGCCCTTGGCGAGTGCCTGTACGACGACGAACCGCGGGCTCGCCGGTGCAACGTCGTGGCGGCGTACGACGTCGACGGTCACGGCACCACGGGCGACGGCCGCGACGACGCCTTCGACGATCGTGCCGGCGCCGTCACTGACCCAGATGTCCTCGCCGCTGCGCAGCCGCCGTACCTCGCTGGCATGGCGGCCTTCCGGACCGTCGATCACGACGCGGTCGCCGGCCAGCGCGGCGGCCGCAACCAGGAAGAGCGGCGGGGTCACTTGTTGAACGCGTCGCGCAGCCGCGAGAACAACCCGCCACCCTGATCCGCCGCGGTGGCGCGGATCTCCGGGTGCTCCTCGCCGCGCAGCTGCGCGAGTTGACGCAGCAACGTCTCCTGCTCGTCGTCGAGCCGGGTCGGTGTCTCCACGTCGAGATGCACGTGCAGATCGCCGCGGCCGACGCTGCGGGACAAGTGCGGTATGCCGCGGCCGCGCAACGTGACGATGGTGCCGGACTGCGTGCCGGGTTTGACGTCGACCGACTCCTCGCCGTCGAGCGTCTCCAACTTCACCGACGTACCGAGCGCGGCCGCGGTCATCGGGATGGAGAAGTGGCAGTGCAGGTCGTCGCCGTCGCGGCTGAACACCGGATGCGAGCGTTCGCGGATCTCGACGTACAGGTCGCCGGGCGGCCCGCCGCCGGGGCCGATCTCACCCTCGCCCGACAGCCGCAACCGCATGCCGTCCTCGACGCCGGCCGGCACCTTGACGGTGATGGTGCGTTGCGCGCGTACCCGGCCCTCGCCGGCGCAGTCCGGGCATGGATTGCGGATGCGAGTGCCGACGCCACCGCACTCCGGGCAGGTGCGCGCGGTGACGATCTGGCCGAGGAAGGATCGTTGGACCGACTGCACTTCGCCGCGGCCTTTGCAGGTGCCGCAGGTTTCGGGATGCGTGCCTGCGGCGGTGCCGGCGCCCTGGCAACGGGCGCACAGGATCGCGGTGTCGAGGTTGAGCTCGCGGGTGGTGCCGAACGCGGTCTCGGCGAGATCGAGCTCGACCCGATACAACGCGTCCTCGCCCCGACGGATGCGCGAGCGCGGCCCGCGACCACCGCCCATGCCACCGGCGGCGTTGCCGAAGAACGCATCCATGATGTCGGCGAAACCGCCGAACGGCCCGCCCATGCCGCCACCCATGCCGCCGCTTTGGGCGAGCGGATCACCACCGAGGTCGACGATCTCGCGCTTCTGCGGATCGGAGAGCACCTCGTAGGCGACGGTGACTTCCTTGAACCGTTCCTGCGCTTCCGGTGACGGGTTGAGGTCGGGGTGCAGTTCGCGGGCGAGTTTGCGGTACGCCTTCTTGATCTCCTCGGCGGTCGCGGTCCGGCTCACGCCAAGGGTCGCGTAGTAGTCGCGTGGCGGCACTTGTCTCGTGTCCTCTAGCCCTCGGCCAGGATGTGGCCGACATAGCGCGCGACGGCACGTACCGCGCCCATCGCACTCGGATAGTCCATACGCGTCGGGCCGAGCACGCCGAGCCCGGCGAGCGGGGTCGCGACGCCGTAGCCGCTGGTGACGACCGACGCGGTCTGCAGGCCCTCGTACGGGTTCTCGCCGCCGATGCTCACCCGGACCGAATGCGCATCGGTGACTTCGCCGAAAAGGCGCAGCAGTACGACGTGTTCTTCCAGCGCTTCGAGCACCGGACGGATGGTGCCCGGGAAGTCGAGCGCGCCGCCGCGGGCGAGGTTGGCAGTGCCGGCGAGGACGACGCGCTCTTCGGTGCGTTCGACGACCGCTTCGAGGACCGCGCCGAGCAGCGCGGTCGCGTTCGCCCGCAGCCGCGGATCGATCGCGTCGACGAAATCGGCAAGCAACGCTGGCGCTTCGGCGAGGTGGCGGCCGGCGATGCGCTCGTTGAACCTCGTTCGCAGCGTTGCGATGTCTTCGTCGGTCAGCAGGGTCGGTACGTCGACCTGCCGCTGCTCGACCCGACCGGTGTCGGTGATGAGTACGACGAGAACGCGGGTCGCGGAGATGAGCACGAGTTCGAGATGTCGGACGCTGGAGCGCGACAGTGACGGGTACTGCACGACCGCGACCTGATGGGTGAGTTGGGCGAGCAGTCGCACGGTGCGGTGCACGACATCGTCGAGATCGGTCGCGCCGGACAGGAACGACTCGATCGCCTTGCGTTCGGCCGGCGAGAGCGGCTTGACACTCGACAGCCG
>JAVEEG010000299.1 GCA_030840585.1 Frankiaceae bacterium
CTGGACACCGTGCGCCAGGAACCGGGGCCGAGCGGCGCCGTCATGCGCGGCCTCTTCTTCGGGCGCGTCGCGCCGCACCCCGAGCAGCGACGCACGTTCCAGGCGCCGGCGCTCGTCATCGGCCACCGCCGCGACCCGATCCACCCGCTGTCGGACGCCGGCATGCTCGCCGACGAGCTGCCCAACTCCCGGCTCATCGAGGCCAATTCGATCGTCGAGCTGCGCGTCCGGCCCGCCCGCCTGACCGGGGAGATCGCCGGCTTCCTCGACGCCTGCTGGAAGCCCGCGCGCCGCGCGGGCGGCAGCCGACGCGCCAGCGCGTCCTGACGCTCTACTGTTCGCGCCGATGTCCAGCCGCCAGGAGGAGAAGGAGCAGCGCAAGCAGGAGCGCCTCGAGCGCGAGCGCGCCGCGGCGGCCGAGGCCAAGCGCAAGCGCACGCTGCAGATCGCCGGCGGCGCGGTCGTGGCGGTGGCGATCGTCGCGGGCGTCGTCCTCGCGGTGGCGGGCGGCGGCGGCGCGAGCCGGCCCTCCGACGCGGCGGTGAAGACCGCGGCGACGGCCGCGGGCTGCGTCTACAGGACCTTCCCGTCAGAGGGCCGCGGCCACACCGCCGCGCCGCGCACCCCGGCGGACTACAAGACCAACCCGCCGACGTCCGGGGACCACAACCCGAACCCCGCGCAGGACGGCCTCTACGTCGCGGGCAACGAGCCCCCGATCGGCAACTGGGTCCACACGCTCGAGCACGGCCGGATCATCCTGCAGTACGCGCCCGCCGCGTCCCCGTCCGCCTTCGCCGCGCTGACGAAGCTCTACAACCAGCCGGTCCTCGACAGCGGCAAGAGCTACCACATGGTGCTCATGCGCAACAACACGAAGATGCCCTTCCAGACGGCGGCGGTGGCCTGGCAGCACTACGTCGGCTGCAAGGACGCGAGCCCCGCGACGATCAAGGCGATGGCGGCGTTCCGCGATCGCTTCGTCGACAAGGGCCCCGAGCTCATCCCGTAGCGGCCGTTCACCCAACCGAAATGCTCCCCACACAGGGGTGAAATCGCGCTCTGGAAGCGTGGCGCAGAGTGCAGATCTGCGCCACGAGGGAGGAAGCATGAGCACGACGATCGCCCCGCCGGCACCGCCGGAGAGCCCCGTCCATCCACCCCGCGACACGCGCGCCCGCGGGCGCTGGATCGATGACTGGGACCCCGAGGACGAGACCTTCTGGCAGACGACGGGCAGGAGGATCGCCCGGAAGAACCTCGCGTTCTCGATCTTCGCCGAGCACCTCGGCTTCTCGATCTGGGTGCTCTGGACGATCGTCGTCATCAACCTCGCCAACGCCGGCTTCGCGCTGTCGCTGTCGGAGCAGTTCCTGCTCATCGCCCTGCCGAACCTCGTCGGGTCGACGCTGCGCATCCCCTACACGTTCGCCGTGCCGCGCTTCGGCGGGCGCGCCTGGACGACGGTCAGCGCCTCGCTGCTGTTCATCCCCGTGCTGCTGCTGGCGCTCCTCGTCCCCAGCGGCTGGCTCGAGCAGCAGAGCCACGGCACGCAGATGTGGGTGCTCGCGCTGTGCGCCGCGACGGCGGGCTTCGGCGGGGGCAACTTCTCCTCCTCGATGGCGAACATCTCCTTCTTCTATCCCGATCGCCACAAGGGCTTCGCGCTCGGGCTCAACGCCGCCGGCGGCAACCTCGGCGTCGCCGTCGCGCAGCTGCTCGTGCCGCTCGTCGTCATCATCGGCGTGCCCGCGGCGGCCGTGAAGCTCCCGATCCACGTCGTCCACCTGTCCTACGCCGGGCTCGTCTGGATGCCGTTCATCGTCCTCGCCGCCCTGGGGGCCTGGCTGTTCATGGACAGCATCACCGACGCGAAGACCGACGCCAGCGCCTACAAGCGGTCCCTCAGGCACAGCCAGACGTGGGTCATGTCGCTGCTGTACATCGGCACGTTCGGCTCCTTCATCGGCTACTCGTTCGCGCTGCCGGTCGTCATCAAGAACACGTTCCCGGAGTTCCTCGGCCACCACCCGTTCATCGCGACGTACCTCGCGGGCCTGGGCTTCGTCGGCGCGCTCATCGGCTCGGTCGCGCGGCCGCTCGGCGGCTGGATCGCCGACAGGGCCGGCGGCGCGCGGGTGACGCTCGTCGTCTTCCTCGGCGAGGCGCTCTTCACCCTGACGGCGATCGTCGGCGTCAACCGCCACAGCTTCACGATCTTCTTCGGGTCCTTCATGCTCATCTTCCTGCTCGCCGGGATGGGTAACGGCTCGACGTACCGGATGATCCCGTGCATCTTCAGCGCGCTCGGGCGCAAGGAGACCGCCGACAAGGGCCTCGAGCCCAAGGCGACCGCGCTGGACTTCAAGCGCCAGGCGGCGGCCGTCATCGGCATCGCCGGCGCGATCGGCGCCTTCGGCGGCTTCCTCGTCCAGGTCGTGCTGCGGCAGTCGAGCCTCGGCGTCTCGGCGCTGGTGAAGGCGGCAACCACACCGGAGGCCAAGGTCGCCGTCGCGCAGGCGCACGCCGACTGGTCGGTCTCGGCGCT
>JAVEEG010000060.1 GCA_030840585.1 Frankiaceae bacterium
GGAGCCCGCTCGATGCGCTGCGATCGCTCGGCGGGCCGGACATCGCCGCCATGGTCGGGCTGCTGATCGGCTCCGCGGCCCGCCGTACCCCGGTGTTGCTCGACGGCGTCGTCAGCGTGACCGCCGCACTCGTCGCGGCCGAGGTGGCGCCGGCGGCCACTGCGTGGTGGCTCGCGTCGCATCGCTCGACCGAACCCGCGCAGCGGGCCGCGCTCGCGCACCTCGGGATCGAGCCGCTGCTCGACCTCGGGCTGCGACTCGGGGAGGGCACCGGCGCGCTGGTCGCGCTGCCAATCCTGCAGGCCGCGATCGCGACGCTGGCGGAGATGGCAACGTTCGACGAGGCCGGGGTGAGCGATCGGGATGCCTGACGGCCTGCGGCTGGCCATCTCGGTGCTCACCCGGATCCCGTGCCGGTCCGAGCGCACCGACCGGGACGCGGTCGGGTCGGCGATGGTGTGGGCACCGCTGGTCGGCGCCATGGTCGGCGGGCTCGGGTCGATCGCGTACACCCTCACGCGACTGCCGCTCGCGCCGTACGTCTCCCGGCTGCTGCCGGCCGCAATCGCGGTCGCGGCCGTCGCGGTCGTCACCGGTGCGCTTCACCTCGACGGGCTGGCCGACAGCGCCGATGCGCTCGGCGTTCGCGGCGACCGCGAAGCCGTGCGGGCAGCGATGAAAGCGCCAGGGATCGGCGCGTTCGGTGCGGTCGCGTTGGTCTTCGTCGTACTGATCGACGTCGCCGCGATCGGGGTGGCCGGCGATTACCGGCTGGCCGTGACGGCGCTCGTCACCGGGTGCGTCGCCGGCCGGCTCGCGGTGACGTGGTCGTGCCGGTCGAGCGTTGCCGCCGCGACCGGCACCGGCCTCGGCGCATGGGTCGCCGGCACCGTCCCGCTCCGTCGCGCGATGCTGGCGACGGCAGTCGCGATCGCCGTCACGGCCGGCTGGGCTGCGCTGTGGCGGCGCGACGATCCGGGTCCGGTCATCGCGCTCGCGTGCGGCGCACTTGTCGCGGGCGTGACGACCGGCGAGCTAGTCCGGCGGCTGGTCGCGCGCCGGATCGGCGGGCTGACCGGCGACGTGCTCGGCGCGGTGGTCGAAGCCGGCGCGATGGCCGCGTACGTCGTCGTCGCGCTCGGCGCTCGCGCGATCAGCTGAGCGCGGCCGCGATCCGCAGCGCGATGGATTCGGCCGGCACCGCGTCGACGTCGACGACGAGATGCGCCGCGGCCTGGTAAAGCTCGGCCCGGCCGGCGTACAGGTCGCGCAGGGCGGCGGCGGGATCGGCGCCGAGCCACGGCCGGTCGGTGCCGGCGACCCGCTCGGCCAACGTGTCGAGCGATGCCCGCAGCCACACGACGAACCCGCCCTCGCGCAGCCGGATCCGGTCGAGCGGATCGAGTACGACGCCGGCCGCGATGCTCGCGACCAACGGGCCGGCCTCGGACAACGCGATCGAGAGCGCGGCCGACTCGGCCCGGCGTAACGCCTGCTCGCCCTCGCGCTCCTGCACGGTTCGGGTGTCGGTGCCGGTGGCGAGCCGCAGCTGCTTGTCGTTGTCGAGGTACCGCCAGCCGAGCAGCGTGGCGAGGGCGCGGCCGATCGTCGTCTTGCCGCTGCCCATCATCCCGACGAGCAGGACCCGGTCGGCCGCGATCACCGGACGTGTGACTCCACGAACGGCGGCTTCACGACCCGTACGGCGGAGGGCCGGCCGCGGACGTCGAGGGTCAGCTCGTCACCTTCGGCGACACCGCGGTCGAGCAGCGCGAGGCCGATACCGACCTTCAGCGACGGCGAGAACGTGCCGCTGGTCACCTCGCCGACGTCCGTCCCGTCGTCGCTGCGGACGGTCATGTGCGGCCGCGGGATGCCCCGATCCAGCGCGAGCAGCCCCCACAGCAACCGGGCCGCGCCGCGCTCGCGTTCGGCGGTCAACGCGTCGCGACCCCAGAACGCCGGCTTGGACCAGCCGACCGCCCAGCCGCACCGTGCCTGCACCGGCGTGATGTCGAGGGAGAGATCCTGGCCGTGCAGCGGGTAGCCCATCTCGGTCCGCAACGTGTCCCGCGCGCCGAGCCCGCACGGCCGGCCGCCCTCCCCCGCGACCGCCTCCGCCAGCCGGTCCCATAACCCCGGCGCGTCGGCGGCCGGTACGACGAGCTCGTAGCCGTGCTCGCCGGTGTAGCCGGTCCGGCACACGGTCAGCCCGCCGGCGTGGTCGAAGGCCATGTAATCCATGTCTGCGGTGATGCCGAGCTTGCCCAGCACCTCGGGCGACCGCGGGCCCTGCACCGCGAGGATGGCGAACTCCTCGTGCTGGTCGGTCACCTCGATGCCGTCCGGGGCGGCGGCGCGGAGCCGTCGTACGACTTCCGCCGAGTTGGCGGCGTTGGGCACGAGGTGCATGCTGGCGGAGCCAGCCGGGGGCAGAGCGTCGGCCCGGCCGTGGTAGACGATCAGGTCGTCGACGACGCCGCCGGACGCGTCGTCGCAGCAGAGGGTGTACTGCGCCTGACCGGGCCCGATCCGGTTGAGATCATTGGTGAAACAGGAGTTCACGAACTCCTTCACGCCCGGGCCGCGGACCTCGACGTTGCCGAGATGGCTCACGTCGAACAACCCGACGGCGGTCCGTACGGCGAGGTGTTCCTCGACGACACCGGAGTACTGGATCGGCATCGACCAGCCGCCGAACTCCGCCATCCGCGCGCCCAGCGCGACGTGCCGGTCGTGGATCGGCGAGTGACGCAACGACGAGTGCGGATCGGTCACGAGCGGCGACGCTACCCCCTCGATAGCATCGGCACTTATGGCCCGTATTGCGTCGACGTTGACCAAGAACACCCTGTCCACCGCCAAGGTCGACGCGCTCGTCGTCGGTGTCGGCGCTGCCCCGGCCGGCGGCGGGCTGGTGCTCGCGCCCGGCAACGACGACATCGACAAGGCGTTCAAGAAGCGGCTGCTCGCCGCGCTGACCGCGGTCGGCGCGACCGGCAAGGCCGGTGAGGTGACGAAGCTCGCAACTCTCGGCGCGACCACGGCGCCGATGCTCGTCGCCGTAGGGCTGGGCGAGAAGCCGGCGAAGGGTGACCGGTGGGGCGCGGAGACGCTACGGCGCGCGATCGGCGCCGCGGCACGTCAACTCGACGGCTCGCCGCGGATCGCGACTTCGCTGGCGCTGGCGAACGGCGACAACTCCGCGGCCGACGTCGCTGCCGTGGTCGAGGGCGCGGTGCTCGGCGGTTACCGGTTCGGCCGCTACCGGAGTACGACGAAGCCGCCGGTCGAGTCGGTGACGATCGTCGTCGACAACCCGCGAGACAAGGCGGTCAAGGCGGCGTACGACCGGGGTCGCGCGGTCGCCGACGCGGTGGCGCTGTGCCGCGATCTGGTCAACACCGCCCCGGCCGACCTTTATCCGGCCGACCTCGCGCAAGCCGCGGTGGACAACTGCGGCGGGGTCGGGTTGCAGGTCGAGGTGCTCGACGAGAAGGCGTTGAAGAAGGGCGGCTTCGGCGGCGTGCTCGGCGTTGGCCAGGGCTCGACCCACCCGCCGCGGGTCGCCCGGATCACCTACTCCGCCGGCCGCGGCGCGAAGGCCAAGGTGCATCTGGTCGGCAAGGGCATCACGTTCGACTCCGGTGGTCTCGCGCTGAAGCCGGCGCAGTCGATGGAGTGGATGAAGTCCGACATGGGCGGTGCGGCCGCGGTGCTGTCGACGATGACCGCGATCGGCCAGCTCAAGCCGAACGTCGACATCGTCGCGTGGATCGCGTGCGCCGAGAACATGCCCAGCGGCACCGCGATCCGGCCGTCCGACGTACTCACGATCAAGGGCGGCAAGACCGTCGAGGTGCTCAACCCCGACGCGGAGGGCCGGCTGGTGATGGCCGACTGCATCGCCGCCGCCGCGGCCGAGAAGCCGGACTACATCGTCGATGTCGCGACGCTGACCGGCGCGCAGCTGGTCGCGCTCGGGCTGCACGTCTACGCGGTGATGGCGAACGACGATGAGCTGCGCGACTCGCTGGTCGCCGCGGCCGGCGTCGCGGGTGAACAGGGCTGGCCGATGCCGCTGCCGCCGGAGCTGCGCAAGTCGCTCGACTCCGACGTGGCCGACATCGCGAACATCGGCGACCGCAACGGCGGCATGCTGACCGCCGGGCTGTTCCTCAAGGAGTTCGTGCCCGAGGGCATCAAGTGGGCCCACCTCGACATCGCCGGTCCGGCGTTCAACACCGGCGAGCCGCACGGCTACACGCCGAAGGGCGGCACCGGCGTACCGGTCCGGACTCTCGTGGAGTGGCTCACCTCCCTCGGGAAATAAGTCTCCGGAAGCTGTAAGAATTCGGTCTCTCTACGCGACATATAGGGCAGAAGCCCAATCGCTGGAGGACGCAATGACTAAGCGACCACGTCGCACACGCGGGTTGACTCCTTGCGCCGCTGTCTGCGGCATCACGCTCACGGTGATCGTGCCCGTCCGCATGAGCGGGATCAGCGGGCCTGATTCTCGGATCGGGTCCGATGGTCGCGGATCGCCGCAGGTCTGCACGGTGATCGCGAGTGGCGCCGCGTTGGTTGTCGACCGAGCGTCGGCTTAGGTAAGGGGAAACGATCATGGCCGACGAAGAGCTCGAAGATCTCTTGCGAGTGGCGCTGAACTACGCGATGCCACGGATGCCAACGCCGCAGGACGCCGAGGACGTGGCGTCCGAGGTCATGTTGAAGTACGTCACACCGACGGAGTACGACGGGCAGCCGCCGGCTGAGCCGGCCGCGTTCGTCATTGGAATCACCCGCAACGTGATCGCCGAGTGGTATCGGAGAGGAGGGGGTCGGCGATTCGTTCCGTTAACGGACGACCTGGACATGGAATCTGAATCGGCGGGGTCCGCCTTCCAGGCTGCAGACGAACGTCAGGTGCTGAACCAGGTCCTCGCCGAACTCCCTGAGCGGGAACGACACGTTCTGGTTATGCGGGTGCTCGGAGGTTTCGGGAACAAGGACATCGCGGAAAAGTTCCGTATCGGCTTAAGCAACGCTGCGGTTACCTTTCACCGCGGCAAGGCACACGCTCGATCCGCGTACGAGCGATTTGGAAACGGCTACGGCAGCGTCGTCGCCAACCTCGCCGCGCACCTGCGCTCGCAGTACGTCCGCTTCAGGCACGTCTTGGAGCCGACGGGCGCGGCGGGCGCCGCATTGGCACTTGTGGGAGCGCTCGGTGCGGGCACGCATCCAGGTGCCGGCCGTTCTCAGGCGCCGACCGTCATTGGACACCCCCCGGCCGAGGTCGTCCACAAGACAGCTGCGGACAAACCGGCAATGTTTTCAAAGCAACGAACCTTGCGCCCGACAGCAAAGAAGCTCCACCTCGATCCGTGGACTTGGCCGGCCGCGGGAGACAGCGTGGCCAGCATCAGTCCGGCCCGATTTTGGTCGAACACGGTCCAGGGACAGTACGACGCCGATTGCGGCGACGCCGTCGACACTGGTGACGGTTCGGCGACCTCAACTTGCTTGATCAGTGGCCACACTGACAAATGTGTCTTCACGGCGGGCGATCCTTGGGGCGATACGCCATGCGGCGTCGTGTTCCGCAATATTCCGGTCCGAGTTTCGACGCAGAAGGCCGGACCCTTGGGCTTGTCAGCTCCCACGTGTGGCGTCCTGAATGGTGATCGCCCGGCCGCTTCCGGACCCGCTGACGCAACGATTAGTCCCGCACCCAGCCTGAGCACGAATTCGTCGCCGAATTCACTGAACCCAGTTACGTTCATGAGGTGGACGCGAACGAGCACCTTCCGCGTGAGCGTCCAAGACCACGTGGAAGGCGTGGACCTCTCGTCTACGCCCGCCGCAAGTGTCGTGCCGGTGACGGTGGCAATTACCTCGAAGTACTCAGTTGAACAAGGCGACGCATCGGGACAAGTGAAGCGCACATCCGAAGACGTCGACGTAGCCACATTCACCGTGTCCGTGCCCTGTCAGCCGGTCCCGTCAACCAGTCTTCCTCTGAGTGGCGCGCTGGTGCTCACGCACGCGGGCTGACGCGATGGTGGGCGTTCGTGGGCAAGGGGTGACGACCGAAAGCACCCGTTGGGAGCATCGATCCGCCCCCTTCAGACGCCGACGACACGACCGGGTGGACAAGCGCGCCGCCCGCTCAAATCCGAGGGCATAACCTGGTGCCCGGATCGCTCACCTCGGCCCTCGTAGCCAAGGAGAAGGTCGCGGCCACCGCGGTCGCCACCATGCCCGCGAGTGAGGTCAGCGGCGCGGTCGCGCTGGCGCACGTC
>JAVEEG010000079.1 GCA_030840585.1 Frankiaceae bacterium
GTCCGCAACGGCGTCAAGGTGATCGACATCGCGCAGGTGCTGGCCGACTCGATCGGGCTGCGCAAGGTGCCGGCGCCGGTGGGTGCTGCTGGCGCGTCTCCGGAGCAGCCGCTTGAGCAGTCGACCGGGACCGGCCCGACGACGAGCGGGCCGGTCGAGGGCCCGACCGCGGTGGACCCGTCCGACCGGCACCCCGGCGACACCGAGACCGTCGTCGATACAGCGGTTGGAGACCTGAGCGACGACCCGCACGTCGAGGTGACGTCGCCACCCGAGGACGACGAGTAGCGCGGCGGTCGTGCCGGACGAACCGTCGGCGCCACCGCCGGACCCGTACGAGTACGGGTTCGATGTCGCGCAGCGCCGGCGGCAGCCGCTCCCGGAGATGCCCGAGGAGCCGCGCCGTCGGTTCGGCGGCATCAGCCGGGACACATGGAAGTGGACGCTCGGCGCGTTGGCGGTGCTGACGACGATCGCGATCACCCGCGGGGTGCAGGCCACCCGGGAGGGTTCGCTGAAACCGAACTGCGGCCGGTTCCAGGTGAAGGTCGCCGAGCATTCGGTGGTGTCGCGGGGTGGGCAGTTGCTGCGGTGGTCGGCTACGTCGGCGCCGGGGGTTCGCTACGTGGTGGCGGTGAACGCGACGTCGGTGACGTTGGAAGGGACGGTGGCGACCGCCGTACCGGCAGTTGGTGCCGCTGGTCAGGCGAGCCGGCTGGAGACGATGGGGCGCGGGTGCCTGGGCCGCGGCTCGTTCGGGGTCTTGTTGCCGCCGGGCACGTACCCGGTGACGCTGTTTCGCGTGGACGGCTCGGCCGTGCGGCCGGTTGCGAGCACGACGGTCAAAGTCACGCCGTAGCGCTGTTGTCAGAGGCCGCCGCGGCGGAAGTTGACGTGCGAGCGGGACGGGGTGGGGCCGCGCTGGCCCTGGTACCGGGAGCCGTAGATCGACGAGCCGTACGGGTGTTCCGACGGCGAGGTCAGTCGTAGGACGCAGACCTGACCGATCTTCATGCCCGGCCAGAGCTTGATCGGCAGGGTGGCGACGTTCGAAAGTTCGAGGGTGACGTGGCCGCTGAAGCCGGGATCGATGAAGCCGGCGGTGCTGTGGGTGAGCAGGCCGAGCCGGCCGAGGCTCGACTTGCCTTCCAGCCGGGCGGCCAGATCGTCGGCGAGGCCGATGACCTCGTACGTCGAGCCGAGCACGAACTCGCCGGGGTGCAGGATGAAGGACTCGTCCTGGGCGACCTCGACGAGGCGGGTGAGATCGTCCTGCTGCTCGGCCGGATCGATGTGCGGGTAGCGGTGGTTTTCGAAGACCCGGAAGAACCGATCCAGGCGTACGTCGATGCTCGACGGCTGGACCAGGCCCTCGTCGTACGGGTCGATGACAAGGCGGCCGGCATCGATCTCGGCCCGCAGATCACGGTCACTCAGCAGCACGCGCGAGAGGCTATCCTCGCAAGCGATTGCCGGCCCAACCGGCGCTCGCGGGTGTAGTTCAATGGCAGAACATCAGCTTCCCAAGCTGACAGTGAGGGTTCGATTCCCTTCACCCGCTCCAAGCAGGCTGCAAATCACCGCGACATCAGGGTTGGTTGCGGCGCGGACGTGGTGGAGTGCAGCTGCCACGGCACGCTGGTGACCATCACACCTGGCTCGAAGAGCAGCCGCGCCTTGAGCCGGAGCGCGGACTGGTTGTGCAGCAGTTGCTCCCACCAGTGTCCGACGACGTACTCCGGTATGAACACCGTGACGACGTCCCGCGGTGACTCGCGAAGAGAGCGAACGTAGTCGAGCACCGGCCGGATGATTTCCCGGTACGGCGAGTCGAGTACGACGAGTGGGACCGGCAGATCGGCGTCCTGCCATAGCGTGACCAGCCGTTGTGTATCGGATTCGTCGAGGTCGACGGTGAGGGCAACAAGGGTGCTGGGGCGGGTCGCGCGGGCATAGGCGACGGCACGAACGGTTGGCAGGTGCATCCGGGACACGAGGATGACCGCGTGATTGCGTGCAGGAAGCATCGGCCGCTCGGTGACATTCACGTCGAGCTCGCGGGAGACCGCGTCGTAGTGGCGACGTATGGCGCGCATGAGCGCGAACATCATGACCATCGCCAGGATCGCGATCCATGCCCCGTGGCGCACCTTGCTGGCGATCACGACGATGAGGACGAGGCCGGTGAACGCCGCGCCTACGGCGTTGACAACGCGCGCCCACCGGATCCGCGGTCGCTCCTCCGTTCGGACCTCGCGAAGCCGCCGGGTCCAGTGCCGGACCATGCCGGCCTGGCTGAGCGTGAAGGAAGTGAAGACGCCGATGATGTAGAGCTGCAGCAGGTGGTCGAGGCTGGCGTGGAAGCCCAGGATCAACGCGACCGCAGCGGTCGCGAGCAGAATGATTCCGTTGCTGAAGACGAGCTTGTCCCCGCGATTGTGCAGCTGGCGCGGCAGGTAACGATCCTGCGCGAGGATCGAGGACAGCACCGGAAAGCCGGTAAATGCCGTATTCGCGGCAAGGATGAGGATGGCGGCGGTCGCCGACTGGAAGGCGTAGTACAGCAGCGAGGGGTGCCCGAAGCTGACGGCGGCGACCTGCGAGATGACCGATGGACTGCCGTCGGGCTCGGCGTGCGCGTGGACATGAAGCGCGAGGACAGTGACGCCCACGAACATGGTTACGGCGAGGACGCCCATGATCGCGAGGGTCGCGGCAGCGTTGCGGGACTTCGGCTTGCGAAACGACGGGACGCCATTGCTGATCGCTTCGACGCCGGTGAGAGCGGTGCAGCCGGAGGCGAACGCGCGCAGGACCAGGAGCATGGTGGCGAGGCCGCCCACCTGCACCGTGCGGTGGACGGTCTGTTGGGCGGTCACCGCGTCGGGGAGTGCGCCAGTCAATGCACGGACTGCGGCGAACCCGAACATCAGCAGCGTCAGGCCGACGAAGGCGTACGTGGGGACGGCGAAAGCACGGCCGGACTCGCGGACGCCGCGCAGGTTGGCCACCAGCAGCAGCCCGACGAAAGTGACGGAAAGGGCTTCCGTGTGCGTGCTGAGGCTGGGCGCGGCGCTGGTGATCGCCAGGACTCCGGAGACGACGGAAACAGCGACCGTCATCACGTAGTCGACGAGAAGCGCCGCGGCGGCGATGAGTGCAGATGTCGGGCCGAAGTTCGCCATGCTGACGGCGAACGCGCCGCCCCCATTTGGGTAGGCATGGCAGGTCTGCCGGTAGGACAGTACGACGACGACCAACAGCACCGTGACGGCTGCGGCCACCCACCAGGCGTAGTGCAGATACGCAGCGCCACCGAGGGCAAGCACGAGCACGATCTGCTCGGTGGCATACGCGACGGAGGAGATCGGGTCCGAGCAGAACACTGGCAAGGCCAGCCACTTGGGCAGCAACGTTTCGTGCAGTTGCCCACTGCGCAGCGGCCGGCCGACCATGACCCGCTTCACCGCGCCGATCGCTGACACGCCACGGACGCTAGGGCTGCTGCGTCGTGCAACGGGTCAACGCGACATCAGGGAATCCCGCCGGGGCATCAAGATTTCATCAGGATCGCCGGCCGAACCCGACCCGGGCGGACACTGGCAATGTGAAGGCACCTGGCTGGGCCGCAGACGGTGTCGGCGCGCGCCGTCGCACGTACGGATTTCTCCTGGCTGTCGTGGTCGTTCCTCTTGTCACCGCCGCGCTATCGCTGACCCGCGAGAACGTTGTGCTGACCAACGACCTGCTCGTGTACCTGCTCGCCGCACTTGCCGTGACCTGGGTGGGTGGTCTGTGGCCGGCGCTGGCGACCGCGGTGGCCAGCGTGCTGTGCCTGAACTACTACTTCACCCCGCCGATCCACACCTGGACGATCGAGTCCGGGCAGAACATTGCCGCGCTCCTGCTCTTCGTCACCATCGCAACGACATTCAGCGCCGTCGTCCACGTCGCGGCGCGTGAAGCAGCCGCGAGCCGGCGCGCCGCCGCCGAGGCAGGCGACCTCGCCGACCTGGCCCAAACCGTCCTCGCCGACGACTCGGCCGATGCCGTTCTCGCTCATCTCGCCACCACCCGCGGCCTGCAGGCCGTACTCGAGGAAGAGTCGAACGGCCAGTGGCGCACCGTCGCCGGCACGCCACCGCACGACAACACCGGCGACGTCGCCGTGCTGACTCCACGCCCTGGACTGCGGCTGCGCGCGGCGCCAGGCGGCCGAGCCAGCCGCAGCATGCTGACCGGCGCCGCCGCGCAGGCCGCCGCCGCCCTGGACCGAACCCGGCTGCGCGACCAAGCAGCCCACGCCGAGGCGCTCGCGCAGGTCGACCAGATGCAGACGGCTTTGCTCGCCGGCGTCAGCCACGACCTTCGGACGCCGCTCGCGGCGGTCAAAGCCGGCGTCAGCAGCCTGCGCCAGACAGACGTGGAATGGTCACCCACGGACCATGACGAACTCGTCCTCACCATCGAAGAAGGCACCGACCGCCTCGTGCGGATCGTCGACAACCTCCTCGACATGACTCGGCTGCAAACCGGAACGGTCTCGCCCTCGACCCGTCCCACCTCTGTTGACGAGGTTCTCCCCGCCGCTCTCGACGGGTTCGACCGCGACCGCATCCGCATCGACGTCCCCGACGACCTGCCACTCGTCGATGCTGACCCCGGCCTGCTCGAACGCGTCCTGGCCAACGTGATCGGAAACGCGCTGGCATTCTCCGGAGACAAGACAGTCGAGATCCAAGGCAGCGTCGCCGATGACGTCGCGATCACCGTCGTCGATCACGGCCCCGGCGTGGACGAGGGCGACCGTGACGCGATGTTCCAGCCGTTCCAGCAGGTCGGCGACCGGCGCACCGGCGGACTCGGTCTCGGTCTCGCGGTCGCCAGCGGGTTCATCCACGCCATGCGCGGCGCACTCACCGTCGAGTCCACCGACGGGGGCGGCCTCACCATGACCGTCCGGCTGCCGGTCGCGGACAAGACGGCCAGATGACCCGCGTCCTGGTCGTCGACGACGAACCGGCTCTCGTACGGGCCGTACGGATCAACCTGGCCGCCCATGACTACGACGTCGTCCTCGCCTACGACGGTCGCAGCGCGCTCAAAGCCGCGGCCGAGCAGCGGCCGGACATCGTGATCCTCGACCTGGGCCTGCCCGACATCGACGGACAAGACGTCATCAGCGGAATCCGCGGCTGGTCTCGGATCCCGATCATCGTCCTGTCCGCACGAGACCAAGAACAAGACAAGGTCGCCGCTCTCGACGCCGGAGCCGACGACTACGTCACGAAACCTTTCGGGATGGCTGAACTGCTTGCCCGGGTCCGCGCCGCGGAACGACGAACTCGCGCGACCGGCGACGAACCTGCCGTAGTCACCGCTGACTTCGTCATCGATCTCGCCGGTTCCGTCGTACGCCGCCCCGACGGCAGCGAAGTCCGCCTCACGCCCACTGAATGGCACATCCTCGAAACCCTTGTCCGCAACCGCGGCCGCCTCGTCACCGCGCAACAACTCCTCGCGACCGTGTGGGGACCTGGTTACGAACACGAAGCGCATTACCTGCGCGTCTACCTTGCCCAGCTGCGGCGCAAGCTCGAATCTGACCCTTCCCGACCGAAATACCTGCACACCGACCCCGGCATGGGCTACCGATTCGACCTGAGCACGTCCGGCTGACGACCGCGCCAGCCCACGTTCACCGGGTGAACTGCAGCAGCACGACGGGTGCCAAGGATTACACCGCGAGCCGTTGCACCGGTAGACGGTGTATCGGTTTCCGGTATAACCTCGGCGCATGTCGGTGGGTCGGATCTTCGCCGGGTTGTTCGGGATGGCGGCGCTGGTCTTCGTCGTCGCGGTCATCGCCCTTGTCGTCGATATCTCCACCAGTTCGGCCGGGGGATGCGGCGGTGGTTAGCCGCCGGCTGTTCGCGCCGCTCGTTGTCGCCATCACCGTCGGCGGGCTCGTCGTTCCGGCGACGGTTGCACCCGGTTCCGGCCTCGCTTGGCTGCTGTTCGTCGGCTCGTCGGTGCATGTCGCCGCAACGGCAGCGCTGTTCTCCTTCGCCGACGTACGACGCCACGCCTACGCCAACCCCCGCCGCTATCTCGCCGCGCCCCTCGCGCTCGTCGCCATCGCCGCCGCGACGGCTGCGCTCCTGCCGGAGCGGCAGCTTTCGTTGCTAATACTGGGTTTCCTCGGTTGGCAGCTTTGGCATTACCAGCAGCAAAACCTCGGCTTGGCCGCCCTCGCCGCTCGCGCCACCGGCCAGCCGGCACTGACCACCACCGAGCGCCGTTGCATAAGAACCTCAGCAGCCGTCGGCATTCTCGCGCTGATCGCGAACCCGCAAGTCACCCAACTCCTCGACATTCGACCGCCGGCCAACCTCACAGTCACCGCACTAGCAGCCGCGTGGCTCCTCATCACAGCCGCCCTCATCACCGTCGCAGCCCACCGACGCCGCCCCAGCACAACGCACCTCGCCGTCGCCTTCCCGCTGCCACTCCTGCTCACGACCTCGCCGTACGCCGCCCTCGGTGGCATGACGCTCGCGCACGG
>JAVEEG010000357.1 GCA_030840585.1 Frankiaceae bacterium
CCCGGACGATCTGAAAGGGCTCAAGTTGCGGCTATGGGAATCCCGCACCGCGATTGCGACCTGGCAGGGCTTTGGCGCCGAGACGCGCGTCGTGGCGCGGCCCGAAATGTATCTGGCGTTCAAGCAAGGTCTCATCGAAGGCGGACCGGAAACGATCGGGATCGCGGTCGATCAGAAGAATGTCGAGGTCGCCAAGCACTGGACCCGCACCGATGAATACTTCCAGATCCTCAACATCCTGGTGAATGCGCGGAAATGGCAGTCGCTCACTGAAGCGCAGCGTGGCGTCCTGCGTCAGGCCGCGAAGGAAGCGGGTGAAACCTTCCGCAAGGAATCCGAGCGCGGGTTCACCGAAAAGCGGCAGCGCGCCGAGAAGGAATTCGGCGTGACGGTCTATGAGCCGGATCTCACGCCGTGGCGCAGCATGTCGCCCAAGATCATCGAGGCGCTGGAGGGAGACGGTACCATCCCGAAGGGGCTTCCGGCGCGCGTCTCGCAGATGACCGGCTTCTGACCGCGCTGCGAACGGGATAACGCGTCCATGAACGAGACGGGTCGGGGTGGCACGCAGGGCGCGCTGGACGCGACCTTGCGTGTCTATCTCGATCTCAGCCGCCGCATCGTCATCGTGGTCTCCTGCGCGATGTTCGCCCTCATGGTGGCGATCAACGGGCTGGAGATCGTCGGCCGCGCTCTCTTTTCGGTGAGCTTTAGCTGGGTGCAGGAAGTCTCGATCCTCGGCGCGATGTGGATCTACTTCTTCGCCTACGCGCTGATCGCCAAGAACGAGGAGTACATCCGCGTCGATTTCGCCGTGAAGCTGATGCCGCAAGCCTGGCAACACGCGGTCGATATTTTCGCACGGCTCGTGACGATCTTCTTCCACGGGATGGTCGCCTGGTTCGCGGTCGAGACCTATCGCTTCCTCGGGATGTTCACGACCAGCGTGCTGATCTGGCCCGAGTCGCTGTTCGTGCTGCCGATCATGCTCGGCGCATTCGACATCCTGATCACCGAACTGATCTATCTTTATTGGGTGCTCACGCGCCGCCCGCTGCCTCATCCGCGCCCGCTGCCGGCTGCGGTGGAGTAGCGGATGGCGACGGCCCTGATGATCGTGGTCCTTCTCGCCCTGATGCCGTTGCGCGTGCCGGTCTGCGCCGCGATGGGGCTGTCGGCGATCGTCGGGCTGGCGATGCTCGACATGCCGTTCAACACGCTGGTGCGCTACATGGCGACCGACGTGCGCTCCGTGCCGCTGCTGGCGATTCCGTTTTTCGTGCTGGCCGGCAACATGATGAACCAGTTCGGCATGACGCGGCGCATCTTCAATTTCCTCGAGGTGGTCGTCGGCTATTTCTCGGGCGGCCTCGCGCAGGTCGCGGTGCTTGCCGCCATGGTGTTCGGCGGCATCTCGGGCTCGGCGCTCGCCACCATCGCGGGGCTCGGCATCATCACGGTGCATGCGATGCAGAGGGCCGGCTACCGGCCGGAATTCGCGGCCGCACTGGTGGTCGCCGCATCGCTGATGGACCCGCTGATCCCGCCCTCGATCATGTTCATCATCTATGCGGTGCAGATGAACGTCTCGGTCGCGGACCTCTTCATCGCCGGTGTCATTCCGGGCATCATGCTCGGCGTTCTCCTGATGGCGAACAACACGCTGCTGGTGCGGTTCAAGATCGAGCCGGCGCCGCCGCCGGTCACCCCCTCGTGGGAACGGCTCAAGACGACGTTCCTGCAAGGCTTTCCGGCCCTGCTGACGCCGATCATCATCCTGCGCAGCATGACGACGGGCCTGTTCACGCCAACCGAGGCAAGCGTGCTGGCGGTTCTTTACACCTTGTTCCTTGGAGTCATCCATCGCGAGGTCACCTGGCAACGGCTTGTTGCGTCGTTCGAGGAGTCCGCGCGCGCGACCGCGCTGATCATGTTCCTCACCGCGCTCGGTACCGTCATGGGATTTGTCATGACATCGGAACGCGCCGCCGAGCTGATGGCGAACTGGATGGTCTCGTTCACCGACAGCCGGTACGTCGTGCTTGCGCTCGTCGTGCTGGCGCTCCTCGTCATGGGCATCTTTCTCGAAGCGATCCCCGTGATGCTCATCGCGGTGCCGCTGTTCGGGCCGCTGGTCGTGACATACGGCGTCGACCCGGTGCATTTCGGCGTGGTGCTCACCTTCGCGATCCTGCTCGGGATCGTTCACCCGCCGATAGGACTGGGAATCTTCGCGGTGTGCGCCATCACGCGGCTGCGCATGGAGCCGGTGGTGAAGGCCACACTGTTGTTCTACCCGGTGTTCGTGGTGTGCCTGCTGTTGCTGATGTTCATCCCGGCGCTCTCGACGTGGCTCCCGCGCCTCCTGCTGAAGCATTGAGATGAAGTACTCGCTGTTCAACCTTCTGCGGCAGGCGGCGTCCGGTCACGCGCACTGGCCCGCGCAATGGCGCGATCCCGTGCCGAAGGATGCCTATGACGTCGTGATCGTCGGCGCGGGCGGGCACGGGCTTGCGACCGCGTACTATCTGGCGAAGCAGCACGGCATCGCCAACGTGGCGGTGCTGGAAAAGGGCTGGCTCGGCGGCGGCAACACCGGGCGCAACACCACCATCATCCGCTCCAACTATCTGTGGGACGAAAGCGCCGCGATCTACGAGCATGCGCTCAAGCTGTGGGAAGGGCTGTCGCAGGAGCTCAATTACAACGTGATGTTTTCGCCGCGCGGCGTGCTGATGCTGGCGCACAACGTGCATGATATCCAGGTGTTCAAGCGCCACGTTCACGCCAATCGCCTCAACGGCGTCGACAACGAATGGCTGACGCCGGACGAGTGCAAGGCGTTCTGCCCGCCGCTCAA
>JAVEEG010000108.1 GCA_030840585.1 Frankiaceae bacterium
CCATGTCGTTCAGGCTAGGCCCTGCCTACGCAAGCACGTGGACCGCGCCGGGCACCGTCACGCAGGTGATCGGCAGGTCGGCGAGGTACTCGCCGTCGGCGTACGCGGTGACGCCGGGCGAGGCGAGTGACACGACTTTGGCCCGCCGGATGGTGACCTTCGGATGGTTGACGTGCGTTCCCTTGAACACTTTCGGAAACGTCTTGAGGAACTCCGGCTTGCTCACCGGCCCGAGCACTTGGACGTCGACGAGACCGTCGTCGACCTCGGCGTCGGGGGTGACCTTCATGCCGGCGCCGTAGGACTTCGCGTTGCCGACGGCGACCAGCATCGCCTCGGTCTCCCAGCGCTCGCCGTCGAGTTCGAGCACGAACGGCAGCGGCTTGAACACCCGCAGCTCACCGAGGATCGCGATGTTGTAACGCATCCGGCCGCGTGGCCAGGACATCCGGTTGGCTCGGTCGTTCACCCGCGAGTCGAACCCGGCGCCGAGGACGCAACCGAACCACTTGTCGCCGACCTTGACCGCGTCCATCGGGCGCCCGCCGGTCTTGAGCTTCTCGGCGAGAACCCCCGCCGCGGCGACCGGATCCTTGCTCGGCAAGCCGAGGGTGTTGGCGAGGTCGTTGCCAGTGCCGGCCGGGATGATCCCGAGCGGCGTATCGGTGCCGGCGACGACGTTGAGCGCGAGGTGCACCATGCCGTCGCCACCGAGTGCGACCACGGCGTCGACGCCGTCGCTCATCGCCTGCCGGGCGAGCGCTTGCGCGTCGGCGGCGTCCTTGCCGACGAGGATCGCGACGTTGCTGCCGCTTTCCCGGAGTCGGGCGGTCACGTCGGCGACGACGTTCGCGGCGCGGCCCTTGCCGGCGGTCGGGTTGACCAGCAGGGCGAGGTTTGTCATTGCGTCACCGGTTCGTCGTCGAGGGGCGAGAGCTCGTCGTCCGCGAGGTGCGCGTACGGCGAGGTGTCACCGCGCCGCGCGAGCCGACGGTCGTGCAGGAACGCGAAGCCTACGGCGAGCCCGTACAGCCCGCACATCGGTAATGCCAACGCGAGCATCGTGAACGGGTCCTGGCTCGGCGTCGCCACCGCCGCGAACACGAAGATGCCGAACACGATGAGCCGGGTCCATCGAAGCAGTCGTGCGTGGGTCAGTACACCGCTGAGGTTCAGCATGACGACCAGCAGTGGGAACTCGAACGAGACGGCAAACACGAGAACGATTGCCACCACGTAAGACAAGTAGCTGTCGAAGGTGAGCAGCGACGTGATGCCACCGGTTGCGAAGCCGAGCAGGAAGCGCAGCCCGGTCCCGAGAGTGAAGTACGCGATCACCGCGCCGGCCCCGAACAACGTGACCGATGTCCCGACGAATGCGACCGCATACCGGCGTTCGTTCGAATGCAGGCCCGGAGTCACGAAGCGCCACAGCTGCCAGAGCCAGATGGGAGACGAGAGGATGACCCCGGCATACAACGACAGCTTCAGCGTGACCGTGAAGGCGTCGAGGACGCCGGTCACCACCAGCGCGCAATGCGCTTTGTCGAAACGGTACGACGCCGGCAGATGGCAGTACGGGTGGGTGAGCAGCCGCAGCAGCCAGTGATGGAAAGCGAACGCGACACCGGTCCCGGCGACAACCGCGAGAGTGGAGATGACGATCCGGCGCCGCAGCTCGGTCAGGTGTTCGGCGAGGGTCATCCGGACGTCGTCGGGATGGGCGGCCACGACGGTCGAACCCTGCTCGGTGGGTCAGCGCCAGCAGGTCAGCGCGGATCCGACGGGTCGCTTGCGGCCGTGGCCGCGGGCTCCGGTGCAACGGCCGGCGGCGCCGTGGCCGGGGCTATCGCCGCGGGGGCCGCAGGTTGGGTCGCAGAGTCGGGATCGTCGTCGTCGTGCAGGCCTTTGACCTCGGTCTTGAGGATGCGCATCGACTTGCCCAGTGCCCGGGCGGCGTCGGGCAGCCGCTTCGAGCCGAACAGCAGCACGAAGACGAGCACGACGATCAGCCAGTGCCACCACGACAGCTCACCCATGCGGGCAAGTCTAGGCGCAGGGTTCCGCCGTACCGGCAGCTTCGAGCGGTCAAGATCATTGCGGCCTGGACCAGCCGAATCCGGCCCAGGAGGCTGGTTGAGCTCGCGATGGGTCAGCGTGGCGGGGTGGCGCGCTGGAGGTCGTCGCCGGCGGCGGCCAGTCGGGCCGAGGCGGCGGTCACCTCCCGGCCGAGCTGGCGGACCTGCCGCCACAGCCGAAGCGCGAGTGCCGCGAGCACACCGAAGCCGAGCACGCCGAGCCCGACGAACAGCAGCACCCAGAACAGCACCCGGCCAGCCTAGGCGGCCGGAATTGAGTCGGCCCCCGCCGGTAACCCGACGGGGGCCGAAGTCTCGGTGAGAACCGCTAGCGGTGCGCCGGGGCGGTCGCGCGGGCGGCCAGCATGTCGTCGCGGCCAAGCTGGAGGACGAAGTCGAGCAGGTCGTCGTAGGAGAGGGTCGGGCCGGCCTTGGGCTCGAGGGCCTCGGCGGGCACCTCCCAGACCTGCGCCTTGACGCCGCCGGACATCAGCAGCGACACGATGTGGTCGTCGGCCGGCTTGCGCACCTCGTCCTGGCACCCGGGGCACGCGAACGAGTAGTACGACAGCGGCGCGTGGTTGCACACGCGCAGCGTGATGTCCGCGCTGGTGAGCTCAACCTCACCGCAGGTGGGGCACGAAGCCTTGATGGTGGTCACCGCCGCCATCCCCCTTCCGTCACGCATCGCTGTGTGATGAAGGCTTCGGCACCAATCCCGATTTCCTTGATGGGACAAATCGGAAGGCTGTCCGAAGGGACTAGTACGCCGCGAGCGCGTCCCGGGCGGCTTCCCGGGCCGCCGCAGCCAGGTCGGCCGGCTCGACCACCCGCGCGGTCCCGGCCAGCGACAAAGCCAGCCGGCGGACCCAGGCGTCGTCCCGGGCCCGCATCGTCACGACCAATCCGCCCGCCGACTCCTCGACCGACTCGCACGGGTAGTAGTCGGCGACCCAGCGGGCCCGGTCGGACAGCTCGACCGTGATCAGCCGGTCGTCCGCGGCCGGGGTGAAGACCCGGTCGTCCGGC
>JAVEEG010000131.1 GCA_030840585.1 Frankiaceae bacterium
TGGCAACCGGGCAAGCCGTGGACCGCGGTCGCGCCGCAGCAGCAGTTCAACCACCGGCTGGTCATCACGCACGGCGCGAGTTGTGACACCGAGTACGGCAGCGGCAGCGCGCCGTCCGTCACCGACACCAAGATGCTGGCCGGCGGATTCGTAGTCATGTCGAACGCGCTCGACAACGCCGGGCACAACTGCAACATCATCACTCAGGCCGAGTCTTTGGTGATGACGAAGGAATACGCGATCGATCACTACGGCACCGTGCGCTGGACGATCGGCAGCGGCTGCTCCGGCGGTTCGCTCGTACAGCAGCAGGTCGCGAACGCCTACCCCGGCATCTACCAAGGCATCACGCCACAGTGCAGCTTCACCGACGCGTGGTCGTCCGCGATGCAGTACGTCGACTACACCGCGCTGCTGAAGTACTTCGAGGATCCGTCGCGGTGGTCGCCGGGTACGACGTGGGACCCGCTCGCGATCAGCCAGGTGCTCGACCATCCCAACGTCGGCAACCCGATCACGTTCACCACAGCGATTCCCAATAGTGCCAACCCGAGTCGGTCCTGCCCGAAGGTTCCGGCCGGCCAGACGTACGACCCGAAGACGAACCCCAAGGGCGTCAAGTGCACGTTGCAGGACTACATGGTCAACGTGTTCGGCAAGCGCAAGGACGGCTTCGCCAACCGACCGTTCGGCAACGACGGGATCCAGTACGGCCTCAAGGGTCTGCTCAACGGTGAGGTGTCGCCGCAGCAGTTCGTCGACCTCAACACTCACATCGGCGGCTTCGACTACAACGACAACGTGCAGGCGGCGCGGAGCCAGCCCGACCCGATCGGGCTCAAGCGCGTCTACACCAGCGGCGCGGTCGACTCGGCCAACAACCTCAACCAGGTCGCGATCATCGACCTGCGCGGACCGGACCCCGGCGCGTTCCACGACGTGTACCGGACCTATGCGATGCGCGCGCGGCTGCTGCGCAACTTCGGCACGGCGGCGAACCAGATCCTGTGGCGCGGCCAGGTGCCGTTGCTCGGCGACGCCAACTTCGCCGATCAGGCCGTGTTCGCCGAAGACCGTTGGCTCGCGCGGGTTGACGCCGACCACCGCAACCTGCCGCTGGCCGCGAAGATCGTGCAGGACAAGCCGGGTGACATCACCGACCGCTGCACGAACGGCGCCGGGGTCGACATCCCGTCGTGGGAGTGCGACGAGGTCGTCGCGGCGTATGGCACGCCGCGCATCGGTGCCGGCGGACCACTCGCCGACGACACCCTCGAATGCCAGAAGAAGCCGTTGCGGGCGAGCGACTACCCGGTGACGTTCACCGCGGCGCAGTGGGCCGCGTTGAAGAAGGCGTTCCCGACCGGCGTCTGCGACTACAGCAAGCCGGGCGCCTACCAGCGCGGCGCGCTCACCTGGCTCACGTACCAAGACGCGAAGGGCCAGGTCGTGTATGGCGGCAAACCACTCGGCCCGCCACCGGCCTCCGTCGCGGTTGGTTGACGGCCGCGCGACTTCGGAGGGCGGTGGCTAGTCGATGAGGCGGCGGATGACGGCGTCGGCGAGCAGTCGGCCGGGCAACGTCAACACGACGCGTTCGCCGTCGATGGTCACGAGCCCCTCGGCACACAGCGACTGAGCGTCTGGACCGGCATCGGCGAGCGGTAAACCGTCACGCAGGCGTAGGCGCAACATCACGTCTTCCATTCGACGCTCACTTGCGGTCAGCGTCTCGCGGCCTTCGGCCGGCGACTCCCCCGCCGCAAGTCGCGCGGCGTACGTCGATGGATGCTTGACGTTCCACCAGCGGACGCCGTCGAGGTGGCTGTGCGCGCCCGGCCCGAAACCCCACCAATCGGCGTCGGTCCAGTACAGCAAGTTGTGCCGCGACCGTGCCTCGGAACTGCGCGCCCAGTTGCTCACCTCGTACCACTCGAACCCGGCCGCCGACAGCATCTCGTCGGCGATGACATAGCGGTCGGCCGCGACATCGTCGTCCGGTGCGGCTATCTCGCCGCGACGAACTCGGGTGGCCAGCCGAGTGCCGTCTTCGACGATCAGCGAGTACACCGACACGTGGTCGACACCAGACGCGATCGCCGCGTCGAGCGATGCCCGCCAGTCGTCGTCGGTCTCTCCCGGCGTGGCGTAGATGAGGTCAACGTTCACGTGCTCGAAGCCGGCCTCGTGCGCCATCGCCACGACCTCGGCGGCGCGGCCTGGAGTGTGCCGGCGTTCGAGCGTCGCGAGGACGTGCTCGCGAGCCGACTGCATACCGAACGAGATCCGGTTGAAGCCACCGGAACGCAACAACCGCAACGATTCCGGGTCGACCGATTCCGGATTCGCTTCGGTCGTCACCTCGGCATCCGGCGCGAGACCGAACGCGTCCCGTACGGCGCCGAGAATGTCGACGAGATCCGAAGCCGGCAGCAACGTCGGGGTGCCACCGCCGAAGAACACAGTCTGCGCGACCGGCGCCTCGGCACCGAACGACGCCCGCGCCTGCCGGATCTCAAGCGCGACCGTGTGGGCGTACTCCGCCTGCGATCCGCCGCCGCCGAGCTCGGCCGCCGTATAGGTGTTGAAGTCGCAGTAGCCGCAGCGGCTGGCGCAGAACGGGACGTGCACGTAGACGCCGAACGGGCGCAACGCCAAGACCTCAGTCCGTCTTGGGCGTGGTTTGCAACGCGGCGATGAACGCCTCTTGCGGCACCTCCACCCGGCCGACCATCTTCATCCGCCGCTTGCCTTCCTTCTGCTTCTCCAGCAGCTTGCGCTTACGGGTGATGTCACCGCCGTAACACTTGGCCAGCACGTCCTTGCGCATCGCGCGGATGTTCTCGCGGGCGATGACGCGGGATCCGATCGCGGCTTGGATCGGCACTTCGAACTGCTGGCGCGGGATCAGCTCGCGCAGCTTCGACGCCATCGCGGTGCCATATGCGTACGCCTTGTCCTTGTGCACGATCGCGCTGAACGCGTCGACCGCCTCGCCCTGCAACAGGATGTCGACCTTGACGAGTTGGCTGTCCTGCTCGCCGGCGGGTTCGTAGTCGAGTGAGGCGTAGCCGCGGGTGCGCGACTTCAATTGATCGAAGAAGTCGAAGATGATTTCCGCGAGCGGCAGGACGTACTTCAACTCGACCCGATCCGCGGAGAGGTACTCCATCCCCTTCAACGTGCCCCGGCGCTGCTGGCACAGCTCCATCACCGAGCCGACGTACTCAGTGGGCAGCAAGACCATGGCGTCGACGACCGGCTCGTAGATCTGCGCAATCTTTCCGGTCGGCCAGTCGGCCGGGTTGGTGACGGTGACCTCGGTCGCGTCTTCGAGCACGACCCGGTAGACCACGTTGGGCGCGGTCGAGATGAGCGAGAGATCGAACTCGCGCTCCAGCCGCTCGCGGACGATCTCCATGTGCAGCAGGCCGAGGAAGCCGCAGCGGAAACCAAAGCCGAGCGCCACCGACGACTCCGGCTCGTAGGCCAGCGCGGCGTCGTTGAGTTGCAGCTTGTCGAGCGCGTCGCGCAACACCGGATAGTCGCTGCCGTCGATCGGGAACAGTCCGGAGTAGACCATCGGCTTCGGGTGCCGGTAGCCGCCGAGCATTTCCTTCGCCGGTTTGCTCGCGCTGGTGATCGTGTCGCCGACCCGGGCTTGCCGGACCTCTTTGACGCCGGGGATCACGTAGCCGACCTCGCCGACGCCGAGCGACGGCCGCGGCGTCGGCTCGGGCGCGGCGACGCCGACCTCGAGCGTCTCGTGGGTCGCGCCGGTCGACATCATCAGGCAGCGGTCGCGGGTCGTCAGCCGGCCGTCGATGACACGGACGTACGTGATGACGCCGCGGTACTGGTCGTAGACCGAGTCGAAGATCAGCGCCCGCGGCGGCGCGTCCGGGTCGCCGGTCGGGTGCGGCACCTGACGGACGACCTCGTCGAGCAGGTCGGCGACGCCGGCGCCAGTCTTCGCGCTGACCCGCAGCACGTCGCCGGGGTCGCAGCCGATGATGTGCGCGAGCTCGGCGGCGTACTTCTCCGGCTGCGCCGCGGGCAGGTCGATCTTGTTGAGCACCGGGATGAGGTGCAGGTCGTTCTCGAGCGCTAGGTAGAGGTTGGCGAGGGTCTGCGCCTCGATGCCCTGGGCCGCATCGACGAGCAGGATCGCGCCTTCGCAGGCGGCGAGCGAGCGGGAGACCTCGTAGGAGAAGTCGACGTGGCCCGGGGTGTCGATCAGGTGCAGGACGTAGTCCTGGTCGCCGGTCCGCCAGGGCAGCCGGACGTTCTGCGCCTTGATGGTGATGCCGCGCTCGCGCTCGATGTCCATCTTGTCGAGGTACTGCGCCCGCATGTTGCGGCCCTCGACCAGGCCGGTGAGCTCGAGCATGCGGTCGGCGAGGGTCGACTTGCCGTGGTCGATGTGCGCGATGATGCAGAAGTTGCGGATCAGCGCGGGATCGGTGCGCCCTGCTGCGGCTCTTTCGCTGTCGGAGGGCACGTTCCATGGTGGCACGAAAGTGGCATGAGGCCGCGCGGCGCTGCTAGCCTTGTTGGCTGCATCTCCGCTCCGACCAACCTTGAGGTAGATCCCGCGTGGCCAACATCAAGTCGCAGATCAAGCGCAACCGGACGAACGAGCGTCGCCGGCTGCGCAACAAGGCGGTCAAGTCGGAGCTGAAGACCGCGGTACGACGCTTCCGCGAGGCGGCCGACGGCGGCGACGCCGCGACGGCGACGGCCGCGCTGCGCTCCGCCACCCGGCTGCTCGACAAGGCCGCGAGCAAGGGCGTCATTCACAAGAACCAGGCGGCCAACCGCAAGTCGGCGATGGCCAGCCGCGCCGCCAAGCTCGGCTAACTCCTCCTACCAGCCCCGCCCCGGGGCGCCCGGTCCGTTCGGCGGCGCTGCCCTCAGGGCCCGTACGACGGCGAGCCGGGTACGCCCTGACCCTCCGACTGCCGGCGCCGTACTTCCAGCGCCGCGCCGAGGACCCCCGCGAGCGGGGTCAGCGCGAACGTCACGCCCGCGATCGCCGCGGCCCGGCCGGTCGCAACCCCGCGCCGCCGCAGGTAGCGGTAGACCAGCACCGCGACGGCCAAATAGGCGAGCGCCCCGAGGACGATGCCCGAGGTCTCCCCCTGCTGGCCGGTCGGGTGGATGAGCACCCGGAGCGCGAGAATGCCGAGCGGGATGCCGGCGAAGACCGCATAGTCCGCGAGCCGAGCCGGCGGCGGTTCGCTCCGGCGATCGGGGTGGAGCAGCCCCACGAGGTAGTCGTGCGCCTTGACGATCGCCATCGCGACCAGCGGCAGCACCAGGATCGTCCACGCGCTCGCGACGTCGGCGAGAGCCAGGATCACCGAAATGCCGGTGACGCCCTCGACCAGCGCGGCCCGCTGCCAGCCGTTAGGGCGCACCGAGGACAGCCGGAGCACCCGCCAGTACATCGGTGGCACGACCGGCGCCGGCGTGCCGGGCACCGGCGGGTAGCCGACGATCAGCGGGCCGGACCCGTTCGCGCTGGGCGCCGCTGCGTCGGCCGCGACCAGCTCAGCCCCGCCCGGCGCAGCCCCATCCGCCTCGGCCCCATCCGGGTCGAATCCTGGCGCCGGATCTTTCGCCGGTGCGTACGGCGAGCTCATGCCGCCGCGCATTCGGCCACCACGACGACGGCGCGTTCGGCGGCATAGGCCGCGTCGTCGCCGGCGCCCTTGATGCTCGCGTCCGCCTCGGCGACCGCGAGCACGGCGCGCCGCAGCGTGTCCGGCCGCCACCGCCTCGCCCAGCCCTGCGCCCGGCGAATCTTCCAGGCCGGCATGCCTAGGACGCCCGCGAGCGAGTCCGGGCTGCCCCGACCGGCGGAGGCCACCGCGGCGATCGTGCGCAGGTTCGCGGCGAGCGAGCTGCTGACGAGCACCGGGTCGAGGCCGGTCGCGAACGCCCAGCGCAACGTCTCCAGCGCCGCCGCCACGTCACCCTCGACCGCCCGGTCCGCAACCGCGTAGCCGGTCGACTCCGCCCGGCCGCGGTGGTGTGCGGCCACCGCCTCGGCCGTGATGGACGGCCCGGCGTCCGCGACGAGCTGGGTGCAGGCGGTGGCCAGCTCGCGCAGGTCGCCGCCGATCGCTGCCACCAAATCGGCGACGGCATCGCGGCCGATCGTGCCGCCGGCCGCCCGGACCTCGTCGACCACAAACTGCTCGCGGTCGCGGGGCGAGCGAATCCGCGCCACCTCGACCACTCGCGCGCCGGCTGCCTTCAACCCGTCGAGCACCGCCTTGCCCTTCGCCCCGCCGGCATGGGTGACGACGATGCGCACATCCGGCATCTCAGCCGCGGCGAGCAATGCCGCTGCGACCTCCTTGCCGGCGTCGTGGACGCCGCGGACGACGAGCACCGGGCTGTCGCCGAACAGCGACGGCGAGGTGAGCTCGGCGACCTCTTCCACCGAGACCTCGGCGCACGGCAGGTCGCGGACCTCGTCAGCGTCGGCACCGTACGCCGCTACCGCCGCGCTGACCGCGCGGCCGACGAGGTACTCCTCGTCGCCTACGACGGCGGTTACGGCGGCCACGCGCCCAGCATGGCACGCAGCCGCCGCTGCCGGCGGACTCCGCCGGCCAGCAACACGGCGAGCATCGCGGCGGTGCCTGCGGCCGCTAATGCCGTGACCCCGGTCGGTAACCGCAGGCCAGCTCCCGGCATCGCCGCGAACGCCCGGGCCACCAGCGCGAGCCACCCGGCCGGCACCGCCGCCAACCACGCCACCGCGCTCGCCACAGCCGGCAGCGGCACCGCGAGCAGCGCGCAGACCACGCCGGCGACCGTCGCCGGTGCGACCGCCGGCGCAGCCAAGACGTTCGCCGGCACCGCCCAGGGGCTGAGTTGCCCGAACGCCGCGACCAACACCGGCGTGCACGCCACCTGCGCGACCAGCGGCACCGCGACCGCGATCGCCAGCGGCCGAGGCAGCCGGTGGCTCAACCGGTCAGCCACCGGCCGGGCCGCCACGACGATCGCGGCGGTCGCCAGCACCGACAAGGCGAAGCCCGGTGCGCGGGCGAGAAAAGGGTCCACCGAGATCAGCGCGATGACCGCCGCGGCCAACGCCGGCAGCGCGTGGCCGCGCCTGCCCGCCAGCGAACCGGCTACGACGATCGCGCCCATCACTGCCGCCCGGAGCACACTCGGCGACGGCCGGGCCAGCACGACGAAGCCGACGATGGCCAGCAAGGCCAGCGCCGCGCGGGTCCGCCGGCCGGCCCAGGTGCGGCGCAGCACGGCTCCCACCGTGGCCAGCACCACGGCGACGTTCTCGCCGCTCACCGCGTTGAGGTGGGTCAACCCGCTCGACCGGAACGCCTCCACCAGATCGGCGGGCATCGCGGCGGTATCGCCGATCACCAACCCGGGAACGAGGCCGCGCTCGTCCGTCGGGAGCTGCGTCGTAGCGGCGCGGAAGGCCGCACGCACCCGGCCGGCGACCCGCTGCCACAACGGCGGCCGGCCGACCAACAGCGGATCACCGACGGGAAGCACGACAGCTGCGACCGGATCGCCGGAGCGCGGTGCTCGGATCCGCGCCTGCACGCGCAGCCGTTGGCCGGGCAGCAACCCGAGCCACGCACCGCCGTGGGCGAGCACGGTGACCGGCGCGCGATCAGGCCGCCCGGCGACCCGGCTCACCGTCGCCGCGGCCAGCACGAACCGGAACCCGTGCGCGCTGGTCAACTCGACCGGATCCCGGACGAGTGTCATCTCGACCGGCACCGGGGCGCGGCGGCCGATCAGCGTCGAGACCACGGCAGTACGCAACGCATGCAGGTGCAAAGCCGTCGCGGTCGCGCCGATCGTCACTCCGACCAGCACCCAGGCGAGGGTGAGCCGCCGAAGCGCCAGCGCGGATGCCGTACCGACTCCGGCGGCGATCGCGACGACGCCGGCGATGTCGGTCGCCCGGCCGAGCAGCATCGCGGCCGCGCCCCAGCAGCTCGCCGCCGGGATCGCGATCACAGCACCACCAGACTCTTCAGTCGCTCGTAAGTGCGTGGACCGACGCCCGGCACCTGCTCGAGCTGGGACAGCGAGGTGAAGCCGCCGTGCGCCTCCCGCCAATCGACGATGCGTTTCGCCAGCACCGGCCCGATGCCGGGCAGCGCGTCGAGTTGATCCACCGTCGCCGAACTGAGGCTCACCGGAGCGGAAGCATCGCCACCCGCCGCGACAGGTTGCGGGACGCCGATGAGCAGCAGTTGCCCATCGCTCACCCGCGCCGCGAGGTCGACCGTGGCAATGTCCGCCGATCGCAGCGCTCCCCCGGCCGCGCGCAGCGCGTCGGCCACCCGCGACCCGGGCGCCAGCGTGACCAGCCCCGGATGGCGGACCCGACCGCCGACGTCGACGACGATCTGCAGCTCTGCCACCGGCGCGGGCGTCGCCGCTGTCGCGGCCGCCGGCACCGGCCGAGGCGCGGGCCGGTGCAACAGCATCCACGCCGACCCGGCCAGCAGCACGACGGCCGCGGCGACGACCCAGCCGAGATGCCGGGCGGCGGCGGGCTGCAGCCACGGCTGCGCCCACAACGGCAACCGGCCGGGCGGAGCAGGCGGGAGGACATCCGGCTGGCCAGGCACCCAGCCGCCAACAGTGAGCCGCTCGCCACCACCGAGCGGCAGCCGGTCGGCCGCCGTACCGAGCCCGTCGTCGTCGCCACGCATGGGCAGCACGTTAGGAAGCGGGGCCCACCCGACGAAGGCCCGCGAACAGACCGGTGGACAGCGCGGAATACGTCAGCGTCGGTGGACGACGACACCCAACAGGCCGAGGCCCACGTGCGCACCGAGCACCGCGCCGACCTCGGTGACATACGCCGACGCCAACCCGGGCAGCGCCGCCCGCAACGACGCGACGAACTGGGCCGCCTTGTCTGCCGCGGCGAGGTGATGCACCGCCACGTCCACCGATGCATCGCCCACATCGGCGGTCGCGAGTTCTTCCAACCGAAGCAGCGCCTTGGTCGCGGTCCGCACCTTTTCGCACAACGCGATCCGACCGTCCACAACATGCAGCAACGGCTTGACCGCGAGCGCCGATCCGACCAGCGACGCCGCCTGGCCGAGCCGCCCGCCGCGCCGCAACGCATCCAGCGAGTTGACGCAGAACAGCGTCTTGGTCCGCGCGATCGCGTCGGTTGCCGCACCCGCGACCTCATCGACGCCGGCACCGGCCGCCGCCGCTTCCGCCGCAGCGAGCACCGGGAAGCCGAGACCCATCGCCGTCGACGTCGAGTCGATAACCCGCACCGGCACCGGTGCATCGGCCGCCGCGACCCGAGCCGCGTCACACGTCCCGGACAGCCCGGCCGACAAGTGCACCGACACGACCGCGTCGTGACCCTCGTCGGCGGCGTCGGCGTACGCCCGCTGAAACGACGTCGGCGTCGGCCGCGAGGTGCTCACCGAGACATGCGCGCGCAACGCCGCCGCGACGTCCGCCGGAGTGACGTCGATCCCGTCCGCACCGAGGCGGCCGCCGAGCACGACCTGCAACGGCACGATGCGGACGTCGTACTTCTCGATCAGTTCGGCGGGCAGGCCGTTGGTGGAGTCGGTGACCACCGCGACCCGCGCCATCCGGGCAAGGCTAACCGGGTACGACGTTGACCAGCCGCGGCGGCCGTACGACGACCGACCGCACCGGCTTACCGGCCAGCGCCCGTTGCACCGCCTCGGACGCCAACGCCTTCGCCCGCAACGTGTCTTCGCTGACGTCGGCCGGAACTTCGAACTTGTCCCGCAGCTTGCCGGCGACCTGCACGACACACGTGACGACGTCTTCGACCAGCAGCACCGGATCGGCAACCGGCCAGCCGGCGAACATCACCGACGGCTCGTTCGCCAGTTGCTGCCAGTTTTCCTCGGCCGCGAACGGCGCGAAGATGGCCAGCATCCGCACCAACGCCTCGGCCCCTTCACGTACCGCGGCGATGACAGCGGCGTCGTTCAGACCGCGACCGTCGATGGCCTTGCGCAGCACGGTGGTCAACTCCATCAACCGCGCGATCGCGACGTTGAATCGCTTCTGCTCGCAGTGTTCGGTCGCCTCCGCGACCAACCGATGCACCGCGCGACGGATCTCGACATCGCCGGTCGCCGGATCGGAGCCGCGGCCGATGTCGCCGACCTCGCGCGCCAGCCGCCACACCCGCGACAACCACTTCAGGTGCGCGCCCGGTGCCAGGTCGGCCCAGTCGATGTCGTCCTCCGGCGGGCCGGCGAACAGCATTGTGATCCGGATGACGTCCGGCCCGTACCGCGCCAGCTCCTCACCCAGATCGACGCCGTTGCCCAGCGACTTCGACATCGCCTTGCCACCATTGATGACCTGGCCCTGGTTGGTCAGGTGCTGGAACGGCTCGACGAAGTCCAGCATCCCCATGTCGTGCAAGACCTTGGTGAAAAAGCGCGAGTACAGCAGGTGCAGGATCGCGTGCTCGACCCCGCCGACGTACTCGTCGACCGGCAGCCATCGACGGACCCGCTCGACGTCGAACACCTGCTTCTCATCGTCGGACGACGGGTAGCGCAGGAAGTACCACGACGAGTCGACGAACGTGTCCATCGTGTCGGTGTCGCGGGTCGCGCCACCACCACAGCGCGGGCAGGTCGTCGCGACCCATTGCTCGGCGCTCTCCAGCGGCGAACGACCGCCCTCCGGCCGCAGCTCGTAGCCCGTCAGCGGCAGCTCGACCGGCAGTTCGTCGTCCGGCACCGGCACCTCACCGCAGGCACCGCAGTGCACGATCGGGATCGGGCAACCCCAGTACCGCTGGCGGGACAGCAACCAGTCGCGCAGCCGGTACGTGACCGCCGGCTCACCGCTGCCGTCGCGTTGCAAATCCGCGGCGACCGCGGCGATCGCCTCGGCCTTCGACATGCCGTCGTAACGACCACTGTTCACCAGTACGCCGTCGCCGGATGTCGCCTCACCGGTCTCGTTCGGATCCGGTCCACCTGTCTGTACGACGACCCGCACCGGCAGGCCGAAGGTACGAGCGAAGTCGAGGTCCCGTTGGTCGTGCGCCGGCACCGCCATGATGGCGCCGGTGCCGTAGTCGGCCAGCACGTAGTCCGCGGCATAGACCGGGATTCGTTCGCCGTTCACCGGGTTGATCGCGAACCGTCCCAGTGACACTCCGGTCTTGTCCCGCCCCTCGGACAGCCGCTCGATGTCGCTGTGCCGCCGTACCTCTTCCAGGTACGACGCGAACGCATCGCGCTGTTCGTCGGCGCACAGTTCAGCGGCCAGCGGTGAGTCGGCGGCGATGACGAAGAACGTCGCACCGAACAACGTGTCCGGCCTCGTCGTGAACACGCGGATGGGTCGCTCGTGACCTTCGATCCGGAAGTCGACGTAGGCGCCGGTCGACTTGCCGATCCAGTTGCGTTGCATCGTCAGCACGCGGTCCGGCCACTTGCCTTCCAGCTGTGCCATGTCGTCCAGCAGCCGGTCGGCGTACGCGGTGATCCGGAAGAACCACTGGGTCAAGTTCTTCTTCGTGACCTCACTGCCACAACGCTCGCACTTGCCCGCGACCACCTGCTCGTTGGCCAAGACGGTCTGGTCGTTCGGGCACCAGTTGACCGGCGCGGCTTTGCGGTAGGCCAGCCCGCGTTCGTAGAACCGCAGGAACAGCCACTGCGTCCAGCGGTAGTACTCCGGGTCGGAGGTGTGCAGCCGGGTGCGCCAATCGAACGAGACGCCGAAGCGCTTGAACGATGCGGCTTGCGTCTCGATGTTCGCGTACGTCCATTCGCGCGGATCCAGCCCGCGTTTCAGCGCGGCGTTCTCCGCGGGCAGTCCGAACGAGTCCCAGCCGGTCGGGTGCAACACGTCGTAGCCGCGCATCATCGCGAATCTGGCAACCGCATCACCGATGCTCCACGCCTCGGCGTGACCCATGTGCAGGTCACCACTCGGGTACGGGAACATGTCGACGACATAGCGCCGCTCGCGTGAATCGTCATCGCGGGGCTCGAACACGCGGAGTGCGTCCCAGACCGGCAGCCACTTGTCCACGATTCCGTGTGGATCGAAGCCGGTCGAAACGTCCGCCTCGTCGCTCATCGTCGCCTCTCGCACACTAGGTCCGGACACAAGAAAAGCCCCCACAAGGAGGGCTGCCGCACTGACCTGATGTCGCTGTCAGCGCGGCTCGGGAAGAAGCTGCCGGCGGGTCATGCGGTCAATGTTAGCGGAAACGCAATTAGCGGACGAGGTGACGCCGCTTCGATGAGTTCTCGCCGTGCCGTTCGTCATTTCTTCGAGGACGCGAGGAGGTGTCGCAGATGGGCGAAACGCCCGCAGTGACCGCCGTCCTCGCCGATGCCGAACACCGCATTCGCACCGGCGAACGATTCGTCAGGTGTGACCTCGGATCCGTTGCGAATGCTGGCCTCGACCTCGTCGACCGGCTTGCTCGGCTACGTCTCGACGCCCGCCGCCGGCACTGCCGGTTGGAGATCCGTACGGCGGATGCCGAGCTGGTCGAGCTGCTCGAACTTGCCGGCCTCGACGGCGTGGTGCTGATCGAACGTTGAGGTCAGTCGGCGAGCGACGCCGGCAAACCGAACTGGGCGAACAGCGACGTGTCGAGGAAGTGGTGCACGTGCCCGATCCGGTCGCCGGCGATCTCGATGACCTGCAGCGACCACGGCACGTGACCCGGGCCCTCGTGGTTGACGCGGTACTGGCCGAAGGCCGGGTAGCCGTTGGCGACCGTCGGCACCAGCCGGGAACCCTTGCAGCCGATGCCGGTGCCGAGGTACCAGTGGTACAGATCGTCGCGACCGCGCAGCCAGAGCGCCAGCGGTGGCATCGAGATGCTCGCGTCCTCGTGCAGCAACGTCACCAACGTGTCGATGTCGTAGCGCTCGAACGCGTCGACGTACTTCGTCAGTAACTCGCGCTCGTGCGCGCCGAGTCCGTCGGCCGGCGCAGCGGCGGAAACGCTGGCCGCGGCGAGCGTCGTACGGGCTCGTTGCAACGCGCTGTTCACCGACGCGACGGAAGTGTCGAGCAGTTCGGCGACTTCACTCGCCTGCCAGCACAGCACCTCGCGCAGGATGAGTACGGCGCGCTGGCGCGGCGGCAGGTTCTGCAACGCGGACACGAACGCCAACCGGATCGAGTCGCGCAGCACGGCCCGCTCGGCCGGATCACCGGTCACCGGAACGACCGCACCGTCGGGGATCGGCTCGATCCATACCGACTCCGGCAGCGGCTCACCGACGTGCGTCGTCGCCGGCACCGGCGAGGACAGATCCATCGGCAGCGCCCGGCGCTGCCGGCTGCGCAACATGTCGAGGCACACGTTGGTGGCGATTCGGTACAGCCACGAGCGGACCGCCGACCGGCCCTCGAACGAGTCCCAGCCACGCCACGCCCGCACCAACGTCTCCTGCACGGCGTCTTCGGCGTCGAACGTCGAACCGAGCATCCGGTAGCAGTAACCGGCCAGCTCGATCCGGTAGTTCTCAAGGCAGCGCAGGTCGGCATCGACCGCGATGTCAGTGCTCACAACTACTCCCCGTGGCGACCGCTGGTGCCCATAACAGTACGACGATCCCACTGGGCCGGACTCATCTGTCGCG
>JAVEEG010000155.1 GCA_030840585.1 Frankiaceae bacterium
CTCGAGGCGATGCTCGACGTGTCGTCGCGGCTCGCTGACGAGAAGCGCAACGACATCCGGATCGAAGCCGCGCTGGCGAAGCTCTATGGTTCGGAGCTCGGCTGGAAGGCGATGGACGAGTTCATCCAGATCCGCGGTGGTCGTGGCTACGAGACCGCCGAGTCATTGAAGGCGCGCGGTGAGAAGCCGGTGCCCGCTGAGCAGATGCTGCGTGACATGCGGATCAACCGCATCTTCGAAGGCTCGACCGAGATCATGCATCTGCTGATCGCGCGCGAGGCGGTCGACCAGCACCTCGCCATCGCCGGCGACATCATCGAGCCCGACATTCCCTTTGGTGACAAGGCAAAGACGGCGATGAAGGCCGGCGGCTTCTACGCCAAGTGGCTGCCGAAGCTCGCCGCCGGGCAGGGCACCAACCCGACGTCGTACGCCGAGTTCGGCGACCTCGCCGAGCACCTTCGGTTCGCCGAGCGCAACTGCCGCAAGCTGGCCCGGTCGACCTTCTACGGGATGAGCCGCTGGCAGGCGAAGCTGGAGAAGAAGCAGGCCTTCCTCGGCCGCATAGTCGACATCGGCGCCGAGCTCTACGGCATCGCGTCGGCGTGCGTGTACGCGCAGACGTTGCGCACCGAGGACCCGGCGAACGCGACCCAGTACGTGGAGCTGGCGGAACTGTTCTGCACGCAGGCGCGCCGCCGGGTCGACGGGTTGTTCCACGACCTGTGGTTCAACGACGACGTGGAGAACTACGACGCCGCGATGAAGGTGCTCGACGGTCGCTACACGTTCTTCGAGGCCGACATCATCGACCCGGCCGGCGAAGGCCCACTGCTCTCGTCGTCGTAACTGTTAACTGGTACGCGTCCATCGCGCTCGGGCGCGCTGGCTCACGGGTGCTGCTGGTAGCGGGCGCTGCGGCACAGCCGGAGATGATCGCGGCTCTTTGATGCGCGTAGCACTGATGGGCTACGAGCTAGTTGGGCGCGGCGACCGACCAGAGACGTCGCCCAGTCGCGCCGGCGAGCGCGACGGTGGGCCCGCTGACGGCATGCAAGAGCACGGTCCCCCCGAGCCCCCCGCGGCCGGTAAGAGCAAGGACGCTAGCGTGGTCTCCAAATGGCACAATCTGCGTCCATGCGGTTGCAAGGGCTCGGCCGCGAATGAGACGGACGGTGGGCGTAGCGGAGTCCGCACCCGTCACGACGGCGAGATCGCTGCAACCGTCACCGGTCACGTCGCCCAGGCCATAGGGCCGGTCGTCCGCTCCGAGCGTCAGGAGTTCCCGGCCGTCCTCTCCCGAGACGATCACGTAACTGTTCAAGAGGGCGAAGGCAACATCTGGACTGCCGCGACCATCGACATCACTTAGGACGCTTGGCCACAGCCGGTAAGCGCCCTCGGGCCCTCGCTGCCAAAGCGTCCTTCCGGTTCCGGCGGCGGCCTTGATCGCGGTGCCGCTCACGAGATCGGTTAAGAGAAGGCCGCCGTCTCCGGCAGACTGGGCATCGATCTGCCCCACGAACTGCTTCGACCATCGCATCCGCCCTGTGGCGGCCTCGAGAACTGTCACGGTTGTAACAATCGGCGCTCCGCTGAATTGGGCGGAGGATTGCCCGATTACGGCCACGCCGTTCGTGACCGGGATAAGCATGACGTCACTGCTCCCACCCGAGACCGTCACTCGCCACGCTTGACCGTGGGAGGTCAACAGGCCCACGTCAGCACCAGTGACGCTGGTCGGCGTAACGATTGCGAGGGCGTCGGACTTGGCACGCGGAATCCATGCGCCCGTGGGCAGGGGGGCCCGATATTCACCGAGATCCTTGCCGAGTAGCACCCGCCCCGTACGGCCGTCCACGACGTCCGCTCGAGCGTGCCACGGAGACACCGGAGGCGCCATGCATTGGCCCGACGGTTCCGCGAAGCATACAACCGGGATAGGCGTAGGGCGGTTCTGCGTCGTACGGATCAGCGCCACATCCGCGTGGCCATCACCGTTGAAGTCGCCCAGAGGGAGGTTATAGGTGTCGGTGTCAGGCAGATCGGTAGTCGCGACGGAGGCCAGCCTCGTCCGGGTCAGAACATGCCCAGTGCGCGGATCTAGGCTCAGGACGCCGATGCCGCCGCAGGGGTCGATATCGGTCGTGACACGGAGTTCGTCCCCATGCCGACCCCCCATCACCGACAGGCCACCGTCAGGAGAAATGTCCAGACGCCATCGCCTATGCCCCGTTGCACCCACCCATCGTTCAATCGTGCGGCCTGAGGAGGAACGGCGGTCTTGTACGACATCAGGGGCGCGAGAGCCGGAGAGCAGACCTGACCACACTCGGTACTGCGTGTTCTGAAAGGTCGCCGTCGTGCCTGCATCGAAACAGTCGGCGCGGGCGAAGCTTGGAACGCCAGGAAGCGCGGGAACAGCGAGGACGGCACAGATGACCGTCGCGCGAAACGCGCGAAGCCTGGTCTGCGCCGCCCTCACTGCCACGATCGCTGTTTCTAGATCGAGTCGATGGTGATGTCGGCCACGGCTGGTTGCCATGACCCATAGCCGATGGCCTCACCGGCGACGTCGGTACCCGCCCCAGCGTAAGTGAGGCTGGCCTCGTACTCGCCCTGGGCGGTGCCGAGCTTGAGGACATTCATGCAGCCGGTGGTCGTCGTGATGGTTCGGCCGGGCACCGTGATGATCTGGTTGATCGCGGAGCCGTCGGATCGGGACCCGTGGATAGCGAGCACCCATTGCCCAGCCGCGTAGAGCTGTGCGCTAGCCGTGCCGGTGCCGCAGACTTTGTGGTACGAGCCGTAATTGGTGATAGTGACTTTCATCGTCGGCTGCACGAGAGCGTGCGCAGGCATCGCAGTGCTGAGCGCGCCGGCGGCGGCGACGCCCGCAAGTGCCGTTCGGGTGAAGCGCATCGCGTTACTCCTTCGTTCTCAGGATGGGTTCGACGCGGTACGTCGAATCCCTGCACGACTGCGGAGCGCGGCATGGCCCGAGGGCGGCGCATTCGTACCGAGCCGGCCGTGCATTTCGGGCCCAATGCGGCACCGGCCGGACGGTCTAGAATGAGGCCTCCGAACCTCCAACCCCACATGGTGCGGTTCGACCGCACACATCCACATACGCACCAATAATGCGTGTATTACATCCTGAGGGGTCGGTACGTGAAGTTCAAGAATCCCCAGGGCATCAGATTCAGACAATCGTGACACTGCGTAGTATTTGCCGCGAACTTGACCTGCGTCAGCGGCGGAGTTCGATCGGATCTTGGTGCAGAGCCCGCCAAACGGTCCTCGGCGGGGCCCATCAGCGGTCCTCGCACCGTTCGACAGTCGCGTACGCATAGGTAGGCATCGCGCTGGCTAGCACTGGGGTCGCGGCCTGGGTCAGAAGGAGCCGCTAGGCGACAAGCGGCGGGAACTCGTAGAGCACCCACTCGTGGTCGGCCCGCATCCCCACCGACTCGTACAGCCGTACCGCACCGGTGAGGTTCGCGGCGTCGACGCCGAGGGTCACCTTGCGCAGCCCGCGCGCGGCGAACTCGGCGAACGCGGTCCGCAGCAACAGCGACCCGATGCCGCGGCCGCGGGCTTCGCGCAGCGTGCCGAGAGTGCCGACGTGACCGGTCCACTCGACCTCGTGATCCGGTAGCCGCCAGCCGATCAGAGTGGCGACCGGCGCGCCGTCGACCTCGGCGACCCACCAGAGCGTCAGGTCGAGATTCGATCGCTTGCGAAGCGACCCGATCCACTGCTCAAACGGCCGGCCGCCCTCGTGCCCGAAGTGATCCTCGAACGAGGTGTCGACCACTCGGAACACCTCGCGCAGGTCCGCGTCGTCGTCGCGGACCTTGCGTACGATGACGCCCGCGGGCGGCGGCGGTACGGCGACCGGGCTGCCGTCGAGGTCGATCCGCATCCGCCAGAAGTGCCGGATCAACGTCGCGCCGCGCGCCTGCATCCAGGCCAGGGCGCGGTCGGCCGACGCGTTGGCGAAGAAGTGCACCGGCCGGATCGGGTCGGCCGCGGCGGCCGCGACCCGTACTGCTTCGAGCAGCGGATCGCCAACCGACTTGTCCAGCCCGGGCCGGACCCGGACGTCGCCTTCGAATCCGAAGTGCCCGCTCGGCTCGGTGTCCAGCCAGCCGGCCGCGGCCAGCCCGTGCTCGTCGAAGACGCCGTACGACGTGTAGTCGCCGGCGCCGTCGCGGATCCAGGAAATGACTTCGTGGTCGGGGTGGCCGGCCTCGGCCATCTCGCACAGCGTGTTCAGCTCGACCATTGCCTCGACGTCGTCAACGGTCAGCGGCCGGAACGTCATCTGCGCAGTCACCGGCCCAGCCTGACCGATCCCGCCCGCAGCCGCATCTGATTTGTCGGGGACCATGGAGCCATGACCGAGCAACCGGAGGGC
>JAVEEG010000352.1 GCA_030840585.1 Frankiaceae bacterium
TCGCCCGGGTCGCGCGCCGTGACCGCGGCCTTCAGCCCGTCCGACCGCCGTTCGCGCTCCTCCGGGCTCATCGTGAGCGCGCGGTAGATCATGTCCGCCGTGTCCTTGATGTCGAACGGGTTGACGCTCAGCGCGAACTCGCCGAGCTCCTCGTGGGCGCCGGTGTTCTCCGAGAGGATCGAGACGCCGTGGCGCTCGTTGACCAGCGGCCCCTCCTTCGCGACGAGGTTCATCCCGTCGAACATCGCGTTGACGATCATCGCGTCGTAGTGCTTGTAGGCGGCGACGGCCTCCTCGAGGTCGTCGCGCAGCTTGAGCTGGATCGGCATCCAGTCGGGCGTCCCGTGGCGGTGGTTGACGATCGCCACGAGCGCCTCGATGCGCTCGAGGTACTCCTGGTACTCGGGGACGTCCATCCGCGACGGCATGAGCTGGGCGATGAACGTCACGCGCTCGTGGAACTCGGGGTGCTCGCCGAGGAACTGGTCGAAGGCCGTGAAGCCGCGCAGGACGTTCTTGGAGAGGTCGGCGCGGTCGACGCGCAGGATGATGTGGTCCCGGCGCCGGCGCTGCAGCTCCTTCTCGAACTCCTGCGTGCGCTCGCTGCGCGCGACCTTGCGCGTGGCCTCGTAGTCGATCGGCAGCGGGTAGGCGCGCACCCACGTCTCGCGGCCGTCGTGGTGGACGACGCCGCGCTCGAAGTCGACCTCGAGGTCGAGCAGGTCGCGGCAGCACTGCAGGAAGTTCCAGCGGTAGGAGCGCGTGTGGAAGCCGACGATGTCGTTCGCGAGCACGCCCTCGTAGATCTCGTTGCGCATCTTCCGCGGCAGGACCCGCCAGGCGTCCGGCTGCGTCCACGGGATGTGGATGAAGTGGTGCAGGAAGACATCCGGGCGCGCGGCGCGGACGACCCCCGGCAGGGTGTAGAGGTGGTAGTCGTGGACCATGACGACCGGCTCCTCCTCGCCCTCGATCTGCTCGAGGACGGCCGAGGCGAGATCGTTGTTGACGACCTTGTAGCCGTTGTCGAAGGCCTCCACCTCGTTCTCGCGGATGTCCGGCGCGTTGGAGAGGTCCCAGAGGTAGTGCTGGATGAACCACAGCATCGGGTTGGCCATGACGTTGTAGAAGCGGTCGTAGGCCTCCGCGTCGGAGACGACGAAGCGCACGTGGAACTCGCCCGCGGGCGTGTCGACCTCGAACGCGCGGCCGTTGCGCTCGCGCGACTTGCGCACGTCGCCCTCGGTCATCGCCGACGCGATCCAGACGGCGTCGCGGTGGGACGCCAGGCCCGTGAGCGCGGTGACGAGGCCGCCGCTGCCGCGCGTGAACGAGCCGTCGACGTCGAACGTCACCGGTCCGCGGTTGGACACCAGCACGAGCGGCGCGCCGCCGGAGGAGCCGTTGGACGGTTGCATCTGCTCCTCCGAGTCTAGGGCCGCACGGCGGCGTCGGTCTGGCGCGGGCGCTCGGCGAGCGTCACGCGGACGTTGCGGGCCTTGCCGTCGCGATACACGCGCAGCGTGACCTTCTGGCCGGGACGCAGGCGCAGGAGCTGCACGCCGAGCGCCTCCTCGTCCTTGAGCCTGTGGCCGTCGACGGCCGTGATGATGTCGCCGCCGTCGGTGACGGTGCGCGCCTGGAAGCGCTGGGTCCTGCTGCCGGCCCGCAGCCCGGCGTCGTCCGCGGGGCCGCCGGGGACGACCTCCTGGACCCAGGCGCCGGTGTCCACCGGCAGGTCGAAGTGGCGCGCGAGCTGCGGGTAGATCCGCGTCGTGGCGACCCCGAGGTAGGCGTAGTGCACCGTGCCGTCGCGGCGCAGCGCGGAGAGCGTGCGGCGCACGGTGTCGGCCGGGACGGCGTAGCCGACGCCCTCGCCGCCGCCGGACGCCGACTGGATCTGCGAGTTGATCCCGAGGACCTCGCCGCGGGCGTTGACGAGCGGCCCGCCGGAGTTGCCGTGGTTGATCGCGGCGTCGGTCTGGATCGCGCCCGCGATCTGGAAGCCCGTGAGCGACGTGATCTGCCGGTCGACCGCCGACACGACGCCGACCGACAGCGACTGCGGCTCCCCGAACGGCGACCCGATCGCGGCGACCGGCGACCCGACGCGCAGGTCCGCGGCGGTGCCGAGCGGCAGCGGGCGCAGCGTGAGTCCCGAGGGGTCGATGCGCAGCAGCGCGACGTCGGCGTTGGGATCGAAGCCGACGATCTTCGCCGACACCTCGTTGCCGTCGGCGAATGCGACGTAGACCTCCTTCGCCGTGCGGATCGCGCTCCCCTCGCCGTCGGTGACGACGTGCGCGTTCGTCGCGATCTCGCCGCGGTCGTTGACGACGAAGCCCGAGCCGAGGCCCTGGCCGCCGCTGCCGCCGCCGCTGTCCGAGCCGGCCGGCAGCACGCTGAAGACCGTCACGACGCCGGGCGCCTCGCGGTCGTAGATCGCCGCCGGGTCGAAGGCGTCGTCGCCGGGGGCGCGCCGCACGACCTCGACGGTCGTCGTGCGGTCGACCGTCCGGGTCGCGCCGGTCGCCGTCTTGTCGGCCTTGTCGTCCCCGCCGCCGCCGCAACTCGCGAGGGCGAGCGCGGCGAGGCCCGCGGCGGCGAGCGCGCGCAGCACTACGCCGGGAGCTCCAGCGAGAACGTCGTGCGGCCCGGCGCCGCGTCGACCTCGAGCGAGCCGCGCATGCGCCCGACGAGCTCGCGCGCGATCGCGAGGCCGAGGCCCGAGCCCTGCGCGTCGTCGGAGGTGAAGAACGGCTCGAAGACGCGCGCCGCGGCGTCGGGGCCGATGCCCGGCCCGTTGTCGCGGACGGCGACGCGCACGGCTCCGTTGTCGCGCTCTGCGCTCACGACGACCCCTGTACCCGGTGGCGTGTGGGTCAGCGCGTTGTCTATGAGAATCCGCAGGACCTGGGCCACGCGCTCAGGATCGCAGACGGTTTCGATCGGCCCCGATCCGAGCTGCAGCTCGAGCGTCGACGCGTGCTTGTCGAGCGCGGGCCCGAACTCCGCCGACACGGCGCGCGCGAGATCGGCGAGGTCGGTCTCCTCCGGGCGCAGCTCCAGCGACCCCGCCTCCAGCCGCGAGAG
>JAVEEG010000348.1 GCA_030840585.1 Frankiaceae bacterium
CGCCGCCGACGCGCTGCGCGCCCGCCTCGCCGCCGAGCCCGCTGCGGCGGCCGGCCTGGGCTACCTCACGGCCGCGGTGCGCAACGGGGTCGCGGACAACCAGGGTCTCGCGACGCAGCTCGGGCGACGGGTCGAGGGCACGACGGCGCTGCCCGACGACGCGCCCGCGGCGGCCCGCGCCGCGCGTGCGCGGGGACTGCGCGCGGGCGCGAGCAGCGGATGAAGCTGCGCCTGTACCACCACCGCGACGGGGCCCGGATCGCCTACCGCGAGGCGGGCGTCGGCCCGAGCCTCTGCCTCGTCCACAGCGCCGCGCTGTCGCACCGCGAGTTCGCGCCGGCCGTCGAGCACCTCGCCGACCGCTTCCGGCTCGTGCTCCCCGACCTGCCGCTGCACGGCGACTCCGAGGACCGCCCGCGCCACCCCTACACGCTGGACTGGCTCGCCGAGGTCATGACGGCGTTCTGCCGCGAGACCTGCGGGCCGCACCCGCTCGTCGGCGGGCACGGCGCGGGCGCCGAGATCCTCCTGCGCGCCGTGGTGACGGGCCAGCTCTCGCCCGCGCGGCTCGTGCTCATGCCCAACCGCCTGCACCGCCCGCCGCGGCGCTCGCGGCTGCCGGTGCCGCTGCGGGCGATCGCGCCCGCGGCCGCGCTGCCGGGCCTGGACCGCATCGCCTCGCACGCCGCCCGGCTCGCCTACCGGCCCGAGCAGGGCATGAAGCTCACCGCGCGCGGCAACCCCGCCGCCCGCGACCTCCTGCGCCACGCGACCGACGACATCGGCGGCAACGCGAACCTCGCGCGCTCGTGGTCGCGCTGGGTGCGGCGCTGGCCGGCGGGCGCGCAGACGCAGCTGCTGGAGGCCTACCCGCGCCTGGAGGCGCCCGTCCTGCTGCTGTGGGCCGACCGCGACCCCTACCACCCGCTGGCCGGCGCCGAGGAGGCGCTCGACCTCCTGCCCGACGCGCAGCTGCGCGTGCTGCCGGGCACCGGCTTTCTCATCGCCTACGACGACCCGGTGGGGGTCGCGCGCGAGCTCACGGCGTTCTGCTTGTGACGTCGGCCGGAACCGCTAGATCCCGCCGAGGCGGTCGGGCGGCCAGTACGTCACGACCGCCTTGCCGATGATCTGGCTGCGCGGGACCGGGCCCCAGTAGCGGCTGTCGTCGGAGTCGCCGCGGTTGTCGCCCATGAGGAAGTAGTGCCCTGCCGGGACGATGATCGGCTGCAGGTCGCACTCGGGACCGCCGCCGCAGGAGGCCGCGAACGGCTCGCGGGCGCGCTGGCCGTTGCGCACGACGTGGCCGCCGGCGACGGAGATGACGTCGCCGGGGAGGCCGACGACGCGCTTGACGAATGCCTTGCCGCCCACCGCCGCGGTCGGCTTGGAGCACGAGCGCCGGCTGGCGCCGCCGTCGTTGGACGGTCCCTCGCCCGGAGCGCCGCACTGGTCGGCGGCGTTGTCGGCGCCCGCCGGCGGCATGAAGACCGTGACGTCGCCGATCTTCGGATCTCCGCCGATGCGATGCGAGAAGCGGTCGACGAGCAGGCGCTGGCCGACGTGCAGCGTCGGCAGCATGGACTCCGACGGGATGACGTAGGGCTTGACGGCGTAGGCCTGGATCGCGAGCGCGAAGAACAGCGCGGCCGCGACGATGACGACGAGCTCGGCGACGGAGCGCAGGGAACGATTCGTGGTCACGCGACGACGGTACGGCGGCGAGATGAGAACAACGTAAGTCGGGCAGCCGCTCAGGCGGCCGAGCCGCGCGCCATCCTGCGCAGGTCCATCGCCTCGTCGAACGTCGCCTCGTCGACGCCGTTCTCGAGCGCGACCTCGCGCAGCAGCCGGCCCGAGGACGCGGCCTCCTTGACGATCACTGCAGCCTTGTCGTAGCCGATGAACGGGTTCAGCGCCGTCGCCGCGGCGAGCGTCGACTCCGCGGAGCGCCGGCAGCCGTCGACGTTGGCCTCGATGCCCTCGACGCACTTGGCGGCGAACAGCTCGCTCGTGGTCGATAGGAGGTGGATCGAGCCGAGGAGGTTGCGGGCGATGAGCGGGATGCGGACGTTGAGCTCGAAGTTGCCCTGCAGCCCGCCGATCGTGATCGCGACGTCGTTGCCGATGACCTGGGCGCCCACCTGCATGACGACCTCGGGGATCACGGGGTTGACTTTCCCCGGCATGATCGAGGAGCCCTTCTGCAGCTCGGGCAGGAAGATCTCTCCGATGCCCGCCCGCGGGCCCGAGCCCATCAGCGCGAGGTCGTTGGCGATCTTGGTCAGCGAGACGGCGATCACCTTGAGCGCGCCGTGCAGCTCGACCAGCGCGTCGCGGTTGGCCTGCGCCTCGAAGCGGTCGCGCGGCGCCTCGCCGAGGCCGAGCTTCTCCCGCACGCGCTCGGCGAACTCGGGATGCGTGTTCAGGCCGGTGCCGATGGCGGTGCCGCCCAGCGGGATCTGGGCGACCTGGGGCAGCGTGTTGGCGACGCGCTTGATGCCGAGACGGACCTGCGCCGCGTAGCCCGCGAACTCCTGACCGAGCGTGACC
>JAVEEG010000344.1 GCA_030840585.1 Frankiaceae bacterium
CCTCGTGCCGATCACGAGCGCACCGGAGATCGCCATCGCGCGGATCGTCGTCGCCACCCCGGGCGGGAAGTGGTACGTCGGGCGCAGCCGGGTGCCGGTCCGCCAGGCGGGGATCAGCAGCGTGAACAGCAGCGCGGCGACGCCCAGCGTCGTACCGACTGAGAGCACCAACTCGTGGCCGCGAGTTAATGTCGACAAGTGGGTTTCTCGATGTACGGCGACGACACCGAACGTCGCGTAGGCGGCGATGACGACGAGGCTCGAGATCAGCGGCCCGAGCGCGCCGCCGAGAAATCGCCGGTGAGCCTGCAGCACGCCGATCAGGATTACCGCGACGCCGTACAGCAACACCTGCGGCATGAACACCACGAGCATGCGGGCGCCGACGGAGATCTCGGCGCTCGCGGAGCAGCCGGGGTGGCCGGAGCCAACCAGCAGGTGCATCAGCGGGCGGGTGAACGCCAGAGCCAGCAGGGTCATCGGCACGAGGATCGTCGCGGCCCAGGTCAGCAGCGCCGACGTCGTCCGGTCGACGACCGAGCGGTCACCGGCCGCGACCGGCCCGGCAAGGACTGGCACGACGAGGCTCGACAGCGCGCCGCCGGCCACGATGTCGAAGACGATGTTCGGCACGGTGTTGGCGGTGAAATACGTGTCGCCGAGGCAACTCGGGCCGACGATGCGGGTGAACACGACGACCCGGGCGAAACCCGCGAGGCGGGCGGCAACCGTCACCGTGGCGATCAGGACGGCGGCACGGGCAATGCTGGCCGACGGCGCCGGACGGCTCACTGGTGCGCCCTAGCCGGGCGCACCAGTGCAGAGACGCTAATTTCATGGGAGCGAGCCACCTTCGCTTCGCTTCGGTACTCGCTCACGCCGGCTGCCGGCCCAGCTGGTCGACGGCCCGCAGCAGCGGCTGCCGGTCGATGACAGCGCTGAAGCTCACCCGCTCGCTTGCGAGGGTGAGCCCGATAACTCCGGCCGCGATCAGCGCGCGACGGCGGCGCGATCCGGTCGCTGCCGCAGACCAGCCGAGCAACGCGCCGAGCGTGCCCGCGCCGCAGTCGCCGAGCATGGCCCGCTCCCCCAGGTCGGCCGGGAGCGCGGCGGCGGCAGCAGCAGCCGCGACGACCGCAGCGGTGCGGCCCTCCGGATCCGCCGACCCGCCGAGGGCCGCCGCGAGCAAGAGGCTGGCCTTGGCGGCACGGCCGGGTCGCAGGTCGAACAGGTTGATCAGGTTGGCACCGCCGGCGACGAGCACGGTGCCGAGCGCGACGTCGACCGGACTCCGATACCGGCCCGCCGCCCCAGCCGCAGCCACCGTGATCAGGCTGACCAGCTTGACCATGCCGGTCGTCACCCGGCCCTCGCGAAGCGCCCGTGCGTGGCCGCCGAGCCCACGAGCATGGCTGTCGCCGTACCGGTCGTCGTACACCCCGATCGCCGCCGCGCTCGAGACCACCGCCAGCGCCGTCCGGCCCGAACGCGGCCCGGCAGCAAGCACCCCAGCGGCGGCACCAGCGCCGATCACCGGTCCGAGCAGCAAACTGACCTCACGGTCGCGGAAGTTGCGGCGTCGCCAGGGGTCGCCAAGGGTGGTACGCCGCGACGCCGCGCGCCAACCGGCGGTCACCACCCCAGCCGTCACCGCACCGCCGATCCAAGCTCGCGGCGCCGGCCGACGGCCGGTCACGGCGACGCGGTCGGCGTTGGTACCGGCGGGTTCTGCCCCAGCCCGTAGGTGCCGCGCTTTCCGCCGGCCGAGTCGGCCAGCGCCAGCACGACGGCAATCCGGCCGGCCATCGCGTCCTGGTCGACGTCGGTACTCGCCAGGTCGACAGTCGAGACCGTCTTGGAAAGCCCGCTGTCGGAGTTCACCGCCGCGAGCATGCCGCCGGCCACCGGCGGCGACGGCGTTCGGCCCGCGACGACCAATCCGGTCGTGGAGTGCTGGAGCTGCTGGGCGAGCGCGAGCAGGATCGCGTTCTGCGCTTGCGCCGTCGTGGCTGACACGCTGGAGCTGGGAGCGGGGACGAGCAGCACGGCGAGGCTCGCGGGATGGGTTGGCGGGCTCCCGCTCACGCTGATGAACTTCCCGTCGGACAGCGCGCTCAACGTGGCGTCGACGTGCGCCTTGGAGACCGGCTTATGCCCGGGCCGGCCGGTAAGCACGTCGGCCAGCTCGGAGGACACCTGGGTCGAGCCGGTGCCAGGCGGCAGCGGGTGGCGGGGCAGGCTCAGCTGGCTCGCGAGACCTCCGAGCAACGCGTCCTGGGTCGGGTCCAGGTACGCCGACTGCAGCTGCACGTCTGCCGAGATGGTGGCGCCGCCTTGCTGGAGCGCGGTCTCGACCGCCTTGCGGTCGTCACTGTTCACACCCGGCGCCGAGACGACCGCCACGCTCTGCCCGGTCAGTCGGTCCTGAACGGCGTACGGGCCGACGAGCCCGAGCAGGGCCTGCTCATCACTGAGCTCGGTGCTGAGCTGGTGGTTGTCCGCCTGCAACGACCGGTTCTGACTGGTGACGGCATCGGCCTGGTGATGCAGGTTGCGGGTGACGGTGCTCTGCAGCGTCGTACTGCCCAGGAAGAGCCCGAGCGCGAGCGCAAGGAAGACGGCAATGATCGAGACGATGTGGTAGCGAAAGTCGATCAACGGCGCGGCCCTGTCAAAACAGCCCGTGTAGCCAGCGCGTGAAGTTGTCCCAGTCGTGGGCGAAGTACTCGCGGTACAGCGCTCCGCCGGGCGTCACGTAGAGCGCGACCACGAAAGCCAGCGCGGTCGCGAACACGAGCAGCACCAACGTGGTGACCGGGATCCGGCTGCGGTACAGCCGGCTCACGCCCTTGGCGTCGACCAGCTTGCCGCCGACCCGCAACCGGGTCAGGAAGGTGCTGGCCATGCCGGAGCGGCCCTTGTCGAGGAATTCCACGAGCGTGGCGTGCGTCCCCACCGCGACGATCAGCGAGGCGCCCTTGTCGTCGGCGAGCAGGAGTGCGACGTCCTCACTCGTGCCGGCCGCCGGGAACACGACCGGCTCGATCCCGAGCTCCTGGACCCGCGTCAGGCCGGGCGCGCTGCCGTCGCGGTAGGCGTGCACGACGACCTCGGCGCCGCAGCGCAAGGTCTCGTCGCTGACCGAGTCCATGTCGCCCACGATCAGGTCGGGTTTGAGACCGAACTCGCGCAGCGCGTCGGCCCCTCCGTCGACACCGATCAGGATCGGTCGGTACTCCCGGATGTACGGCCG
>JAVEEG010000197.1 GCA_030840585.1 Frankiaceae bacterium
CTGGGCCAACAGCAAGTCCTACGCCGACGAGGCCGCCGGGCTCGGCATCACCGTCATCAGCCGGTACGACGTCGCCCGCCGCGGCATCGAGGACTGCATGCGGCAGGCCCTCGACATCGCCGGCGGCGACCGGCCGGACAACCCGATCTACGTCGACCTCGACGTCGATGTCTGTGACCGCGCGGTCGCACCCGCCTGCCCGGCCAGCCGGCCCGGCGGCCTCGCCGCGGCCGAGCTCATGCAGGCCGCGTTCCTCGCCGGCCTCGACCGCCGGGTCCGCGCCGTCGACATCGCCGAGGTCGACGCCACCCGTGACACCGCCGACGAGCGGACCGTCCGGCTGGCCGCGCTCTGCGTCCTAGAGGTCGCGGCCGGCCTCGCGCTCAGGCCGTGACGACAACGCAAGAGGACTGGGCGATCGCCGGCGGCTGCCTCCACACCGGCCTGCAAGAGCTCACCGACGACCCGCGCGCCCTCGACACGTACGGCCGCTGGATCGTCGTACAGACCTTCGAGGGCCGGCTCGTCTGCGCCCGATTCGCCACCGCGACGCCCTGGACCGACCACACCAACGCCCGGTGGACCACACCGGTCGGGCCGTGGACTTCGAGCCTGGACCGCGAGCAGTACGTCGACGCCGTCGCGACCGTGCGCGAACGCATCGCTGCGGGCGACGTCTACCAGGTCAACGTCTGCCGCATCCTTGCCGCCGAGGCCAGCGAACCACCCGACCTGTACGCCCTCGCCGCCGCGCTGAGCCGCGGCAACCCGGCGCCGTACGCCGCGACGGTCAACCTGCCGAGCGCCGCCGTCCGGGTCGCGTCCGCGAGCCCGGAGCTGTTCCTCCGTCGCGACGGCGACGCGGTCGTGTCCGGACCGATCAAGGGCACTGCGAAGACCGCCGCCGAACTGACCGCGAAAGATAAAGCCGAGAACGTGATGATCGTCGACCTGGTCCGCAACGACCTGGGTCGGGTCGCGGTCACCGGCTCGGTCGAAGTGCCGGATTTGCTTGCGGTTGAAGAACATCCGGGCCTCGTGCACCTCGTGTCCAGAGTCCGGGCCCGGCTGCGACCGGACGCCGGCTGGGCCGACCTGCTCGCCGCGACCGCCCCCGCCGGCTCGGTCACCGGGGCGCCGAAGTCCAGCGCGCTGCGCATCATCGACGAGCTCGAACCGACCCCCCGCGGCACCTACTGCGGTGCTGTCGGCTGGGTCGACGCGGATCACCGCCAGGGCGTGCTCGCCGTGGCGATCCGCACATTCGAGTGGTCGGACGGCAGACTGCTGCTCGGGACCGGCGCCGGGATCACCTGGGGCAGCGACCCGCAACGCGAGTGGGAGGAGACCCAACTCAAGGTGCACCGACTGATCGACGTGGTGTCCGCATGACCGACGGAACGCTGTGGGTCAACGGCCAACTCGTTGCCGACCCGACCGCGCCGGTCGTGCGCGCCGACGACCACGGGCTCGTCGTCGGCGACGGCGTATTCGAGACCGTCGAAGTCAATGGCGGCCGGCCGTTCGCGCTGACCCGGCACCTGCGTCGCCTTCGCGACTCCGCCCGCGGCCTCGCACTCGACATCGACGAGCCGTACATACGTAGCGGCGTCGACGCGGTGCTCGCCGGCATCGGCGACCGAGCCCGGCTGCGGATCACCGTCACCGGCGGACCCTCGCCGTACGGATCCGATCGCGGCGGCGACGGGCCGACCGTTCTGATCGCAACGGGTCCGCTGCCCGACTGGCCGCCGACGACCGACGTCGCCGTCGTGCCCTGGACTCGCAACGAACGATCCGCGACCGCCGGGCTGAAGACGACGTCGTACGCCGACAACGTGGTCGCCTTGCGGTACGCACACGACCGGGGCGCGGCCGAGGCGATCTTCGCGAACACTCGCGACGAGGTCTGCGAAGGCACCGGCAGCAACGTCTTCTTCGAGTACGACGGCGCCCTCGTCACCCCGCCGTTGACCAGCGGCTGCCTCGCCGGGATCACCCGCGAGCTGGTGATCGAGTGGCTGCGCGCCGACGGCGTACCGGTGCACGAGCTCGCCACTCCGATCGCCGCGTTTCACCGGAGCCGCGAGGCATTCATCACCTCGACGACGCGCGGCGTGCAACCGATCCGGGCGATCGACGGTGCACCGCTGGCCGACGCACCGGGCGCGCTCACGCGGCGCGCTGCGGACGTGTTCGCCCGCCGAGCCGCGAACGAGACGGATCCCTGAGAGGCTGACCGACATGCGCCGAACTCTGTGTGCCGCCATCACCCTCGTCGCGTCGCTCGCCGGGGTGCTCGTCCCGGCCGCGCCCGCGCAGGCCGCCGGCGTGCTTTCCGGCAAGATCGTCGGGATCGACCCCGGTCACAACGGCCGCAACTACACGAGCCCCAGCTTCATGTCGAAGCAGATCTGGAACGGCCGCGAGTGGGAGGACTGCGACACCACCGGGACGCAGACCAACGGCGGTTACGCCGAGCACGCGTTCAACTGGGCGGTCGCGAACTACCTCGCGCAGAAGCTGCGCGCGGCCGGTGCGACCGTCGTGTGGACGCGTTCGTCCGACACCGGCATCGGGCCATGTGTCGACCAGCGCGCCCGGCTGCTCAACCACGACCACGCGAACATCTCGATCGACATTCACGCCGACGGCGGTCCGTCGGGCGGTCGCGGGTTCGCGGTCCTGCTGCCGGTCGCCGACGGCCCGAACGATCGCGTCATCAAAGCGTCGGTGCGGTTCGGCGGCTACCTCCGTTCGCGCATGATCGGCATGGCCGGTATGCCGGTCAGCACGTACGACGGAACCAACGGCCTCGCCTACCGCAAGGACCTCGCCGGTCTCAACCTGACCACCGAGCCCAAGGTGCTGATCGAGTGCGGCAACATGCGCAACTCGACCGACGCGAAGTTGCTCACGTCGAAAACCTGGCAGCTCAAGGCCGCCGCCGCGATGGCCTCGGCGATCACCAAGATGCTCGTCGGTTGATGCACGTTCTCGTCGGCCCGGAACCGCTTACCCCGGAACAGGTTCTCGCGGTCGCCCGCGAGGACGTGCCGGTCGAACTGTCGCCGGCCGCAATCGACGCCATGACGACGTCGCGCGAACAGGTCGAAGCGCTCGCGGCCGCGGACCGTCCGGCGTACGGCATCTCGACCGGCTTCGGCGCGCTCGCGACGACGCACATACCCGTCGAACGCCGCGCCGACCTGCAGCGCTCGCTGATCCGATCGCACGCCGCGAGCAGTGGCGCGGTAGTCGAACGCGACGTCGTCCGGGCGATGATGCTGCTCCGGTTGCGCACCCTTGCATCCGGCCGGACGGGCGTTCGTCCGGTCGTCGCCGAACGGCTCGCGACGCTGCTGAACGAAGGCATCACGCCGGTCGTCCGCGAGTTCGGATCGCTCGGTTGCAGTGGCGATCTCGCCCCGCTGGCCCACGTGGCGTTGACGTTGATGGGCGAAGGTGAGCGGGCCGCCGCCGCGCAGGCCGCGGGCATCGAGCCGGTCGAGCTGGCCGAGAAGGAAGGCCTCGCCCTCATCAACGGCACCGAGGGCATGCTGGGCATGTTGCTGTTGTCGATACATGATCTGCGCGCTCTCGTCGTACACGCCGACATCGCCGCGGCCATGAGCGCCGAGGCGCTGCTCGGCACCGATCGGGTGTTCGCCGACGACCTGCAACGGCTGCGCCCGCAACCCGGGCAGGCGATCTCTGCCGCCAACATGCGCGCCGTGCTCAACGGCTCCGGCATCGTCGCGTCACACGCCGGCCCGGACGATCCGCGGGTGCAGGACGCGTACTCGCTGCGGTGCGCACCGCAGGTCGCCGGCGCAATGCGCGACACCATCGAGCACGCGGATCGAGTCGCGTGGCACGAACTCGCGGCGACGATCGACAACCCGGTCGTGCTCCCCGACGGGCGGGTCGAGTCCAACGGCAACTTCCACGGCGCACCGATCGGCTACGTCCTCGACTTCCTCGCGATCGCGGCCGCGGATCTCGCGTCGATCTCCGAGCGCCGCACTGACCGGATGCTCGACCGCAACCGCTCGCACGGGCTGCCGCCGTTCCTCGCGGCCGAGCCGGGCGTCGACAGCGGGCACATGATCGCGCAGTACACCCAGGTCGGGATCGTCAGCGAGATGAAGCGCCTCGCGGTGCCGGCCAGCGTCGACTCCATCCCTTCGTCGGCGATGCAGGAGGACCACGTGTCGATGGGTTGGTCTGCCGGGCGCAAGCTACGGCGATCCGTCGACGGGCTGACCCGCGTTCTCGCGATCGAGCTGCTCACCGCGGCCCGCGCGCTCGACCTGCGCGCGCCGCTGGAGCCGAGCCCGGCAACTGCCGCTGCGGTCGCGGCGCTGCGGAGCAATGGCATCGAGGGCGCCGGCCCGGACCGCTACCTCGCGCCCGAGATCGAGGCCGCGGTCGTCGCCGTACGCGACGGTGAACTGCGCGCCGCGGTCGAGGCGGTCACTGGGACAATGCACTGATGAGCACCGCACGTGTCGTCCGCGCGCCGCGCGGCCCGGATCGCAGCGCGCAGTCGTGGGGCGCCGAGGGCGCGTTGCGGATGCTGCACAACAACCTCGATCCCGAAGTTGCCGAACGACCGGAAGACCTCGTCGTGTACGGCGGCAGCGGCAAGGCCGCGCGCGACTGGCGCAGCTTCGACGCGATCGTCGAGACGTTGCGCACGATGGGTCCGGAAGACACGTTGCTGGTGCAGAGCGGCAAGCCGGTCGGCGTGCTGCGGACCCACGAGCTCGCGCCCCGGGTGCTCATCGCCAACTCGAACCTGGTGCCGAAGTGGGCGACCCCGGAACACTTCCGCGAACTGGAAGCGCTGGGCCTCACGATGTATGGCCAGATGACCGCCGGGTCGTGGATTTACATTGGCACGCAAGGGATTTTGCAGGGCACCTACGCGACCTTCGGCGAGGTCGCGAACCAACACTTCGGCGGTTCGTTGCGCGGGCGTTGGGTGCTCACCGCCGGTCTCGGCGGCATGGGTGGCGCGCAGCCGCTCGCGGTGACCGGTAACGGTGGCGCGGCGTTGTGCGTCGAGGTCGATCCGCGGCGGGCGCAACGTCGGCTCGACCACGGCTACCTCGACGAGGTCGCCGATTCGCTCGACGCCGGTCTCGCGCTGGTGCAACGCGCCGCCGCCGATGGTCGCGCGCTGTCGGTCGGCGTGGTCGCGAACGCGGCGGACGTGTTCCCCGAACTCGTCCGGCGGGGCGTCGTACCGGATGTCGTCACCGACCAGACCAGTGCGCACGACGCCCTCAACGGCTATGTCCCGAATGGCATGACGCTGGACGAAGCAGTCGAGCTGCGTGCCAACAAGCCGAACGAGTACGTCGAGCGCGCTTCCGTTGCGATGGCCGCGCATTGCCAGGCGATGCTCGACTTCCAGTCCGCCGGATCGATCGTCTTCGACTACGGCAACGGGTTGCGCGGCCAGGCCAAGGACGCCGGCGTCGCCAACGCGTTCGACTACCCGGGTTTCGTCGTCGCGTACATCCGGCCGTTGTTCGCGCGCGGCGCTGGCCCGTTCCGCTGGGCCTGTCTGTCCGGTGACGACGCCGACCTCGCCGCGACGGACGACGCCGTACTCGCCGCCTTCCCCGACGACGATCCGCTGCAGCGCTGGGTCCGGTTCGCGCGGGAGAAGGTGAAGGGGCAAGGACTCCCGTCGCGGATCTGCTGGCTCGGCTACGGCGAGCGGCATGTCGCCGGTTTGGCGTTCGACGACCTCGTCGCGCGCGGGGTGCTGCGCGCGCCGGTCGCGATCGGCCGCGATCACCTCGACGCCGGCTCGGTCGCGTCGCCGGAACGCGAGACCGAGGGCATG
>JAVEEG010000383.1 GCA_030840585.1 Frankiaceae bacterium
CGCTGCCGCGCAGCCGGCGCATCTCCTCCTCCGAGGCGCTGACGAGCTCCTGGCCGCCGAGCCAGATCCGGCCGCTGATCTGCGCCCGGGAGCCCTTCTGCAACCCGAGGATCGCCTGGCTCGTCACGGACTTGCCGGACCCGGACTCGCCGACGATGCCGAGGATCTGGCCCCGCTCCACCTCGAAGGACGCGTCGTCGACCGCCTTGACGAGACCGTCGTCGGTCGGGAAGTGCACGCTCAGGTGCTCGACGGAGAGGAACGGGCCGCCGGCGCGCGGCGCGACCGGTGCGGGGGCGGTCGAGGAGGAGGTCATGGGGGTGCTTTCTGCGCAGAGGTCAGGTGACCCGCGGGTCGATGACCGCGTAGAGGATGTCGACCAGCACGTTGGCGACGACGAGGGCGACGGCCGCGACGATCGTCACCCCCATGATCACCGGAAGATCCTGCTGGCGGATGGACTGGATCGTGAGGAAGCCGAGACCCCGCAGGTTGAACACGGTCTCGGTGATCACCGTCGAGCCGATCAGGGTGGCCACGTCGATGCCGAAGATCGTCACGATGGGGGTGAGGGCGGCGCGCAGGCCGTGCTTGATCACCACGGTGCGGCGGTCGAGCCCCTTCGCCCGCGCCGTGCGGATGTAGTCCTCCCCCATCGTCTCGAGCATGTTCGAGCGGGTGAGCCGCGCGTAGAGGGCGGCGAACAGGAAGGCGAGCGAGACCCACGGCAGGATCATGCTCTTGAGCCACTGCACCGGATCGTCGAACAGCGATGCGTAGTTGACGTTCGGTAGCCATTTGAGCTTGTACTCGAAGATGAGCAGCAGGATCGGGCCGGTGAAGAAGATCGGGAGGGAGACGGCCGCGAGCGCCGCGGTCATGCCCATCCGGTCGAAGATCGAGCCCGGGAACAGCCCGGAGATGGTGCCGACGAACACGCCGCCGATGAGCCAAAGTACCGCCGCGCCGATCGCCAGCCTGAGGCTGACCGGGACGGCTTCCTTGATCAGCTCGACCACCGAGGTGTTCAGCCGGAACGAGTACCCCAGGCAGGGCGCGCTGCAATGGATCGTCTGGTTGCCGTCGCCCAGGGTCTGCCCGAAGAGGATGCCCTTGATGTAGTGGAAGTACTGCTGCCACAAGGGCAGGTCGAAGCCGAGCCGATGCTCGAGCAGGTGCAGCTGGAACGGCTGCGGGGGAATCCGGCCGACGTAGTAGTACACCGGCGAGGTGTGGGACAGCTGCGGGGCCAGCTGGAAGATCAGGAAAGTGATCAAGCTGACCGCGAAGATGACGACGACCGCTCCGAAGAGCCGGCGGATTACGTATTGGATCATCTTGGTGTCGCAGGCGACGGCCGGCCCGGCTGGTGTGCCGGGCCGGCCTTTGCCTACTTAGCCTCTCTGCTGGATGAATTCAGCGAACTACTACTACGCGGTGACGCCCACATTGACGAAGTCGTAGATGCCGAACGCGAGCGCGTTGTCCGACGTCACGTTCTGCATCCGCGGGTTGCGGTAGTAGAGCGTCTTCTCCCAGAGGAACGGCAGGTACGTCGCCGAGTCCATCACCGCGTGGTTCAACTTCTGCCAGTCGGCAACGCTCGTCTGACCCTTGGGGGCGTCCTTGAGCACCTGGTTGACCGTGGGGTCGTTCAGGCTCGAGTAGTTCGAGTTGCCGTTCGGCAGGATGTTCGCGCCGTTGGTGATCGAGTTGAAGAACCCGTACCCGGTCGGGAAGTCGGCTCCCCAGCCGGCCACGGCCACGCCGATGCCCTCGTCCTTGAGGTTCTTCGGCGAGCCGATGTAGCTCTGGTAGTACGTGGCTCCGTCACCCGGTGCCGAGACGAGGGTGATTCCGACCCGGCCCAGCGCGGCCCGTTCGGCCTTGAACAGGTTCGGACCCGTCTCACTCGGGGTGCCGTACGCGAACTTGGTCGAGAAGCCGTTCGGCTTGCCGCACTTCTGCAGCTCGGCCTTGGCCTTCGCGACGTCGCCGCTGCCATCCGTGCCGGACGGGTACGGGTCGTAGGACGGCTCGTAGCCCTCGATGCCCGGAGGGGTCATCGACTTGGCGACGATGCCCGCGGTCGGGCCACCGAACACGCGAATCGCGGCTGCCTTGTCCCAGGCGTAGAAGATCGCCTTGCGGCAGTCGATGTTCGGGATGACCGACGGGATCACGGCCATGTACCGCGTGGCGGCTAGCACCGGGTCGTCGGCGTTGGCCTTCAGCGTGGGGTTGGTCAGGATCTGCGACCGGAACGCGGTCTGCACACCGTTGTCGGCCCGCGCGTCGGCGGTGCCGGCCTGCAGCTTCTTGTCGATGTCGTTGACGTCGGAGTCGACAACCAGGTCAACCTCGTTGACCAGCGGGTGCCGGATGTCGTCGGTGCCCTGACTCCACTGCGGGTTGCGCACCAGAGTGATCGACTTGTTCTGCGTGTACGACTTGATCTCGAACGGACCAGACGCAACCGGGTGCTTGCTGTACGTGGCGCCCTTGAACTGCGCCCCGCCCTCGACCTTGTACGGCACCGGAGCCGAAGCCGGCAGCGCCATCAGGTAGTCGAAGTCGGCGTTCGGGCCGGCCAGGTTGAAGGTGATCGAGTTGCTCGTCGTCTGGATCGAGCTCAGGTCGCCGTTCTTGTACGGACCGGCGTACTTCGCCGGGTGGGCGATCGAGTCGATGAAGTACGACGACGGGCCGCCGTTGATGACATCGGTGGCGAACAGCCGCTCGATGCCGTACTTGATGTCCATCGGCGAGATGGCCTTGCCGTTCTCGTACTTCAGGCCCGGCTTCAGGGTGTAGGTCCACTTGGTGAAGTCGGCGTTGTGCTGGCCCAGCGAGGTCGCGAGGTCGGGACCGATCTTGAACTGGGTGCCGTTGAGGCTCGTGTAGCCCACCAGCGTGCGGGTGATCAGCCGCTGCATGTTGAAGCACCAGCCGTAATACGTACGGCCCGGGTCCCACGAGTCGCAGTCGCTCGCGGCGAGCAGGTTCAGCGTGCCGCCGGTCTTCGTCGACGGGTTCACGACGTTGTTCGCCGCGGCGTTGTAGCCGGTCGTGCTGTGCGGGCTGGTCGAGCCGGTGATGTTCTGGGATTGGGGGGCGCTGTTGCCACCCGTGTTGTTGTTGCTCGGGTTGTTCGCGCTGCTGG
>JAVEEG010000218.1 GCA_030840585.1 Frankiaceae bacterium
AGTGGTGGGAGCGGGCGGTCGCGGCGTACCCGCCGTACGCGGACTATCAGCGGCGCACCGAGCGAGAGATACCGGTGTTCGTGCTCGAACCGTTGGTGGACGCCGCGACCAGCACGCAGGGATAACTAGGGAGGAGAACCCGAGTTGTCATCAGCCGTCGTCAGCAGCACCGATGACGTAGTTGCGTGCTGGTCGCGACGTGGCTCGCGCGCCCGGCGGTGCGGAAGTTCTAGACAAGGACGACGCAGTCGCTCGGTCCGTTAGGGGCGTAACCGACCTGGACATCGGCACCGGACGGGCCGTGGGCGACGACGCAGGCGGGGGGAACCGGTGAGGTCGGCGCGGCGAACGCGGGGACCGTCCCCGCGGCCGCGACGGCGGCCAGGCCGGCGGCGATGATCAGTCGAGTGCGCATCGTGCTCCCTTCCACTGCCCGTACTAACGGGCAACGGCCGGAAACCTCGCGCTCGTTCTGTTAGTGGAAGTAGACCTTGAACGTGCCGTCGCCGCCGGAAGTCGCCGGGTTGCGCATGCCGAACGAGCCGGTGCCGGAGCCGGACTTGCCGGCGTAGGCCCCGGTCACCTTCGTCGAGTGCCAACGGAAGTTGTACGACTTGCACGACGCGCCGGCGGAGAACTGATCGAGCGAGGTGATCAGCACGCTGATCGTCCCCTCCGGCGTCGCGGTCGTGACCCGAAGGTTGACCGCGCAGTTGGACGAGCGGACGTTGCCGAGGCTGCTGCTCTCGCCCCGCGCGCCGGTTACGCCGAGCGACGTCTGGCCGTAGCCACGGAACAGCAGGTAATGCTGACCGGCGTCGGCGAGTGTGTTCGGATCGACGTGCCACTTGCCGGTGATGGTGCCGTGCAGTCCGAGGCTGTTCGTGGTGGCGGACGCCGGCGTCGTCATGGTCACCGCAAACAGTGCGGCCGCGATCGGCAGGATGATTCGGTTAACCCGCATTGGCCCTCCCCGCGCAATGGATGCGGGTTGGACGCCGGCACCGGCGGCGCGGTTCCGCTTGGTTAGTGCTTTTCGAAATCGATCGCGGAGTACGCGCGCAACTTCGTCAGCCGGTGATCGCTGTAAATGTTGCGAATCGTCCCGCTCTTCGACCGCATGACGAGCGAGTGCGTGGCCGCGCCGCCGGCCTTGTAGCGGACGCCGTCGAGCAGCTCGCCGTCGGTGACACCGGTCGCGACGAAGAACACGTTGTCGCTGCTGACCAGGTCCTCGGTGCTGAGCACCCGGGACAGGTCGTGACCGGCGTCGATCGCGCGGCTGCGTTCCGCATCGTCCTTCGGCCAGAGCTTGCCCTGGATCACGCCGCCGAGGCACTTGACCGCGCAGGCGGCGATGATGCCCTCCGGGGTGCCACCGACACCGAGCAGCAGGTCAATGCCGGTACCCTCGCGCGCGGCCATGATGGCGCCGGCCACGTCGCCGTCGCTGATGAACTTGATCCGCGCGCCCGCGTCGCGGATCTGCTGCACCAGGTCGTCGTGCCGCGGCCGGTCGAGCACCACGACCGTGACGTCCTCCGACGAGCAGTGCTTGGCCTTCGCGACCGCCTGGATGTTGTGTTCGACCGGCGCCTCGATGTCGACGTAGTCGGCCGCGTCGACACCCGTCACCAGCTTGTCCATGTAGAACACGGCGGACGGGTCGTACATCGAGCCGCGGTCGGCCACCGCCATGACCGAGATCGCGTTGTTCATGCCCTTCGCGGTCAGCGTCGTACCGTCGACCGGATCGACCGCGACGTCGCAGTCAGGGCCGTCGCCGTCGCCGACTTCTTCGCCGTTGTAGAGCATCGGCGCTTCGTCCTTCTCGCCTTCGCCGATGACGACGACACCCTTCATCGACACGGTGGAGACGAGCTGGCGCATGGCATTGACGGCAGCTTGGTCGGCGCCGTTCTTGTCACCCCGGCCGACCCATCGACCGGCGGCCATCGCGGCTGCTTCGGTGACCCGGACGAGCTCGAGGGCGAGGTTGCGGTCGGGCTGTTCGGCGCCGACACGCAGCATGCCCGGGACGGTCGCGTCGGTCATGTCCGGATAGTAGCGGCGCCTCGGCTCACAGAACGACGACGGTGACCTCGGTCGCCTTGACGCTTGCCCATACGCCGACGCCCTCGCGCAGGGTGAGGTCCGCGGCGGCTGCCGTCGTCACGTCGGCGAGCACGGCGGGGGAACCGTCGAGAGTGACGCGTACCCGGCCGCCGACGACGGCGAGGTCGCGGACGGCGGCCGGCCATACGTTGCGCGCGCTGCCCTCGGGCCGGTTGCGGTGCAGGGTGACGGCATACGCAGGTACGACGGCGAGCACCTCGACGCCGTCTTCGTCGGGAAGTTCAGCGGCGACCAGTTGGCCGCCGTCGTGCAGCGCAACCGCACTGTTGCTTGTGCGGCCGTAGAAACCGTTGCCGCCCATCAGCGCGGCCAGCCATGGCGTCCGCGGCGCGGTCGTCACGCCGGCGACGGTGTCGTCCTGGACCGTCGCGCCGCCGTCGAGAGCGAGCACCCGGTTCGCCAACGTCATCACATCCACGGCGTCGTGGGTGACCAGCATGGTGACGCCGTCGAAGTCGGCAAGGTGCGCGCGCAGGCTTCGTCGTACGTCGGTGCGGGCCTCGACGTCGAGGGCGGCGAGCGGCTCGTCGAGCAGCAGCACATCGGGTTCGCGGGCAAGCGCGCGAGCGAGCGCGACCTTCTGCGCCTGCCCACCGGACAGCTGCCCGGGCCGGCGGTCGGCGAGCTCCCCGATGCCGAAGCGCTCCAGCCATCGCGTTGCTTGGTTGCGGCTGCGCCGGCCGGACAATCCGAACGCCACGTTGTCGGCCGCGGACAGGTGCGGGAACAGCGCGCCGTCCTGCGGCACCCAGCCGACACCGCGCCGGGCCGGTGTTTTGTCGAGTACGTCGACGCCGCCGATGCGCAGTTCGCCGGTGGCCGGGGCGAGGCCGGCGATCGCCCGTAGCAACGTCGACTTGCCGGCGCCGTTTGGACCTACGACGGCGACGACGTCTCCGTTGTGCCACTCGCCCGCGACCGCAAGGGTGAAGGTGCCTGCGGTCGCGCGCAGGTCGGCTTGCAGTGTCATCGGGTCAGCCGCCAACGCGATCGCATCGCGACCAGTACTACCAACGACAACGCGAGCAGCAAGGTCGACAGCGCGATCGCGGCCTCGGGGTCGTTCTGCAGGGTGAGGTAGACGTCGAGCGGCAACGTCTGCGTGCTGCCGGGCAGGTTGCCGGCGAAAGTGATCGTCGCGCCGAACTCGCCGAGCGCGCGGGCCCACGCCAGCGCTGATCCGGCGGCGAGCGCGGGAAACACGAGCGGCAGCGTGACCCGGAAGAACGTGCGGGTCGTGCTGCTGCCCAGGGTCGCGGCGACGTCGTCGTAGCGCTCGTCGACCGCGAGCAGCGCGCCCTCGACGGCGAGGACGAGGAACGGCAACGCGACGAACGCCTCGGCAAGGCTCGCGCCCCAGGTGGTGAACGACAGCGACAGCGGCACGACGCCGTTGCGGCCGAACGCGAGCAGCAACGCGACACCGCCGACGACCGGAGGCAGGACGAGCGGCAACGTCACCGCGGCGCGCAGCACCGACTTGCCGGGGAACTCAACGCGGGCAAGCAACCACGCGAGTGGAACGCCGACGAGGAGGGAGAGTGCGAGCGCGCCGAGCGAGCATTCGATCGACAGCCTGAGCGCCGTCAGGGCCGAGGTGCTGGTGAGCAGTCGCGGCAGCGCGTGCCATGGCGTTCGGTCGAGCAGCGCCGCGAGTGGCAGCAGCAGGAACGCGACGCCGACCGCGGCGGCGGTGGTCAGCGACAGCGGGGGACGGGTCTTGGTCACTTCGGTAGGAACCCAAAGCTGGCCAAAATCCGTTGCCCCGCTTCGGAATTCAGGAAGTCGACGAAGCCTTGACCAGCGCTGTCGAGGGCGGCGGCGGGATAGCTGGCGACCGGCGACGTCGGCAACGGGATGGTGTCGACCTTCCCGGCGGCGGACTTCGCGTCGGTGGTGTAGACGATGCCGGCATCGGCTTCACCGAGCTCGATCTTGGTGAGTACGCCGCGGACGTTGTCTTCGAGTGAGCGCGGATGCACGGTGACGTGCGCGGCCTGCAGTGCCGCGGTTGCGTACTTCCCGGCCGGGACCGTTGGTGCGGCGAGTACGACGACGAGTCCGGGGCGGGTGAGGTCGCCGGTCGTGCGGATGTGCTTCGGGTTGCCGGGTGCGGTGATGATGACGAGCCGGTTGCGCGCGAACACCGACGGCGCTCCGAGCTTGGCGGTGACCTTCTCAAGGGTCGCGAGGTCGGCGGTCGCGATCGCGTCCGCCGGCGCGCCTTGGTTGAGCTGCGCGACGAGGTCTTGCGATCCCGCGAACGAGAACCGCACGTGTACACCGCTCTGGTGTTCGTAGGCCGTCGCTTCGGCATTGAACGCGTCGGTGAGTGAAGCGGCCGCCAACACCGTGATTGTTGGTGTCTTCGCGCCGCCGCATCCCGACACCGCGGCCGCGAGCGCAAGCGCCATCGCCGTACGTCGGATCACGGGAGATCCACGGCGACGTTGGTCGCCTTGACGGTCGCGACCGCGCGATCACCGGGTTTGAGGTCGAGGTCGTCGACTGCTTCGGCGGTCAGTAGCGAGACGAAGCGGTGCGGCCCGGCCTGCACCTCGACCTGTGCGGCGACGTCACCGCGGACGACCCTGGTGACGATGCCGGGGAAGCGGTTGCGCATCGAGGAGACACTCGGGCCGTCCGGTTGGTCGGCGAGCGACACCGCGAACGCGGCGAGGTCCGCGCCGTCGATGACCCGGCGGCCGGCATCGTCGGCGCTGGTCGGCAACCGGCCGGCATCGGCCCAGCGCCGTACGGTGTCGTCGCTGACCCCCAGCAACGCCGCCGCCTCACGCAGCCGGTAGCTAGGCACATGCGGAAGCCTACACACACGAAGCTTACGCAGATGCGGCGCGAAAGGCCACCGATCGACGCAAGCGCGGTGTAAGCGGGAGCCCGCAAGGGGCTAGTTCACCGGATAACCGTAGGTCGCCCGTAGGCATCACCTATTGCGTCCCTTACTGCCGGGATGTACTAGTCATTCTCCTGGTCGATCTCGTCCCGCTTTGTCCGTTTCGGTCGACCGTCGAGGCTGGACAGCATTCCAACCGGGGGTTGAGTATCCACCTCTCGTTAGGGCGTCACGGGGGATGTGCCGCCATCGGCTCTCCGATTGAGGTGGCACATGGCTGTCGTCGGCCGTCCGCGCGTTGGTACCGGGACCCAGAGTCCGCATCGAGCCGCCAAGCGACAGTCGCTGCGGCGTCGGATCGCGCAGGCGACCGTCGGGTCGGTGGGCTTGTCGATGCTGGTTGTCGCCGGACCGGTGCCCGGGCTGGCCACGACCGGCGCGGCCGCGAGTGTCACCGCGACCGGCGCGGCGAAGAACGGCCCGCAGCCGATGGCGAAGGACGGCGAGGTGACCTCGCTGCGGACGGCGACGTCGCGGACGTACCGGCTGCCGAGCGGGGTCTACCAGGCTCGCGTCTTCGGTCACCCCGTCAACTTCAAGGACGTGCACGGTGCGTGGCAGAAGGTCGACGACACGCTGGCGGCCGTGCGGGGCGGGTGGCAGAGCAAAGCGAACCCGCTCGCGCACGTACAGATCCCGGCGACCCTCGCCGGGAACGCGGTGACGGTTTCGTCCGGGTCGAGCTCGGTCGGCTTCGTGCTGTCCGGCACGCGCGGGGTGACGGCGGCCGTTAACGGTTCGACCGCGCGGTTCCACGATGCACTGCCGAACACGGACGTCGTCGAGCAGGCGACCGATGTCGGCGTCAAGGAATCGTTGGTGCTGGCGTCGTCCGCCACCGGATCGCAGTGGACGTTCACGCCGTCGTTGTCGCGCGGGTTGAGTCTGCGTCCGGCTTCCGATGGCGGCCTCTCGGTCGTGAACGCGGCCGGCGTAACGGTGTGGCGAGTGCCGGCCGCGACGGTGGTCGATGCCGCCGGCGCGACGTCGACCGGAGTGTTCACGCTCGCTCCCGATGGCCGGTCGCTCACGCTGTCGATCGACGCGATCTGGCTGACCGAGCGTGCGCGGGCCTTCCCAGTGACGGTCGACCCGAGCGTTGTCGGCGTTTCGCCGTCCGCGGAGACCTACATCTACTCCGGCACACCGACGACCAGCTACGGCACCGCGACGACCGAGCACATCGGCCACGACAGCAGTGGGGAGTACCGGCTGCTGGTGAAGTACGACGTCGCGGCCGCGTTGCCCAAGCACGTCGACATCCTGCAGAGCGCGCTGCAGACCGAGAGCCTCTCTGCGTCCGCCGGCGCGATCTCGGTGCAGACGTTCCAGTCCGCGCAAGCGTGGACCACCTCGGCGACGTGGAACACCTACGACGGCACGCACGCGTGGACCGCCGCGGGCGGCGACGTCACCGGCTCCGCGATCGACACGCAGACCGTTCCTAACAACAGCCTCGACGGCGACGGGGACGACGGGCAATGGTTCGGGCTGCAGCCGTTGGCGGCGTCGTGGTACGGCGGCGGCACCAACAAGGGTCTCGAGGTGAAGCAGTCCGGGACGACGCTGTCGGTCGTGTCCTGGCCCCAGGGCGGCTCGATGTGGTTGAACGTCGACTACGTCTACCGGACCGGCTTGCGCGACTACTTCAGTTACTACAGCCGGGGCCTCAACGACCGAGCCGGCTTCAGCGTCAACACAGCCAACGGCAATCTGGTGCTCCAGGAGAAGGACCTGCAAGTCTCGGGCGTCGGCGTGCCCCTGCAGCTGGTACGGACGTACAACAGCCAGGGCGATGCCAACCCGAGCGCGGGAGGCGGCTTCCCGATCAAGTGGAGCCAGGGCTACGGCCGCGACGTCAAGACCGACGACGGCTGGAACGACGGTGAGCTCTTCTACGGCGAGTCTGGCGACGCGTACTGGCTCGAAGGCAACCCGCCCGGGTCGGGCACGTACGTCCGGCCGTCCGGATTCAACGCATTCTTCACGTATGACTCGTCCGACGGATCCCATCAGGTGGAGTTCCACAAGTCCGGGATCAAGCTGCACTTCGGGAGCTACGGGCTCAACGACACGGTGAAGGACAAGAACGGCAACACCATCACCCTGACCTACCAGACGCCGCTGTCCGTGAGCAGTCAGCTCACCTCCGTCACGGACACGCAGGGTCGGTCGTATTCGCTGTCGTACACGTCCGGGCACATCAGTTCGATGACCGACGCGAACCTCAGCACGAGCCGGTCATGGTCGTACGGGTACGACGGGACGAACACGTACCTGACGTCGTATACCGATCCGGCCAGCCACACCAGCAACTACGGCTATTCAGGTGTCGGCTCGACAAGTTGTACCGCTCCGACCGGCATCCTGTGCACCTACACCGATGCGCGCAACAACAAGACGACGATCAATTACGACTCGTCGGATCGGGTTACGTCGATCCAGGATCCGGGCGGGAACTGCGCCGGCGCACCCGCGACCGGTTGCGTCACGTTCTCGTACAGCGACCCTTCAGGAACGATCAACTCCTCATGTAGTGGGCTCAGCGACGCCAACGTGGTCGGCTCGACGACCGAGACTGACGAGAACGGGCACACCACGATCTACTGCTGGGACAAGAGCGATCGCGTCCTGTACACGTTCGACGGCAATGGGCACAAGCAACAGAAGACGTACACGTCAAACTCCGACGTGGCGTCGCTGACCGACGCGGTGAGCAACGTCTTCACGTTGCACCACAACAACCAGGACGCCCTCGACTCAGTAGAGCGGGTAGCGAACGGCTGCGACAGCAGCAACTTCTCCAACTCGACCGGCTGCCCGGCTCAGTTGACCTATCCGTCGTCGGCCACCAACTCCATCGCCGACTACCAGCCGACCAGTGCCAGCGACGGGCAGCACAATTGCACCGCGTTCGGCTACGACGGCAACCGCAACGTGACGGACAGCTACTCAGGCCAAGCCAACACGTACACCGTGTCCGGCGTCCTCCACAACGGTTGCCAGACGGGCGGCGGCACGCACCAGTCGAATGCCTACCAGGGCGACACCAGCGTGCCGAACTGCGGACCGTCGGGCGCGGCAGCCAAGACGGGTGAACTGTGCTCCACGACCGACGGCGCGAACCACAAGACATCGTTCACCTATGACTCGAACGGAAATCTGACCACGATCAGCCCGCCTGCACCCCTGGGCAACACGTCGATCAGCGTCGACGATGACGGTCGGCCGACCTCGGTGACGGACGGTGCGCTGCGATCGACCAAGTACTTCTACGACGGCAACGATCGCATCACCGAGTTGCGCTTCGACGGCGGGACCTCCGGCACATGCAGCAACACCGACGCGACCAACGGAGCCTGCATCAGCTACACCTACGACAACAACGGCAACCTGACTTCGCGGCTCGACAACACCGGCACCACGTCGTGGACCTATGACGTGCAAAACCGGCCGTTGACCAAGAGCTTCCCGTCGTCGATCAGCACGACCGCGTCGACCGTCACGTACGACGGGGTGGGCAATGTCGCGACGTACACCGACGCCGGTACCGGAACCGGGCAGGTCGCTTACACCTACGACGCGGCCAACAACTTGACGAAGATCGCCGAGCCCGGTGGCACCTGCACCGCGCCGACATCGAAGTGCATCACGATCGGTTACACGAACAACAACCAGCGCGACCTCGTCACCTTCCCGTCCGGGGAGCAGGTGCTGCTCTGCTACGACGACGGTCGGGAGAAGCAGGTGACCGCCTACCGCCCAGGCACGGCGATCAGCAGCCCTGGCACCTGCCCGACGCCGAGCCTGACGAAGATCGTCGAGCGCAAGTACAGCTACCTCATGGGGACGACCGACGTTGACCTGCGCACGAAGGTCACTAACCAGTCCGGCACCGACACGTTCTACGGCTACGACAGCTCGAGTCGGTTGTGCTGGGTCGGTACGGCGTCGTTCTCCAGCTGTGGCAGCTCGACTAGCCGTAGCTTCGGCTACAACTACGACAACGCCGGCAACATCACCAGCGCGATCAACGGCGGGAGCACGACGTTCTTCGGCTACAACAACGCCGACGAGCTGTGCTGGTCCGGCAGCACAAACGGCAGCATCATCAGCGGCTCGTCCGCATGCACGGCGAACGCCGGGCCGACGGGAGACACCGACTACCTGTACGACGGCGCGGGTAACACCTGCTGGACCGCGAGCACGACCAGCGCGCTGAACACCTGCTCCTCGGCACCGACCGGTGCGACGTCGTACAGCTACAACACCAAGGGTCAGGACACCGCGATCGGCTCGACCAGCTTCACCTATGCCGACGTTGGGCAGAAGGAACTCGTGACGATCGGGTCGACGACGCTGATCAACGGGCTTGAGGGCGTCAACCGCCGGTCGGACAGCGTCAACGTGACCCGCGATGCCGGCGGCAATCTGCTCGAGTTGCGCAACGGCGACGGCACGACGTCGTCCAACAGTGCGTACACGCTCGACGGCCTCGGTAGCACGATCGCGCTGACAGATTCGGCGGGCACGACGGACACCGCGCTGTACACCTACGACCCGTACGGCGCGACCGCGACGAGCAGCGGAACGTTGGCGACGACGAACCCGTTCCGATACGCGGGTGGGTACCAGCTCACGGCGCCGTCGATGTATCACTTCGGCGACCGCTACTACAACCAAGGAATCAACCGCTGGACCCAACGCGATTCGGTGGCAGGAAGCATCGCGAACGCGAATACCGTCGACCGGTATGTCTATGCGGGAGACGACGCGGTCAACCATGCTGACCCAAATGGGCGGGAATGGAGCGATATCGGCGACTTCTTTTCCAGTGCGGCCAGCACCGCGGGATGCGTCGCCAGTGAGTTCAATCCCCTCGGGTCGGAGAGCAACGGTTGGTTGGCGATCACTGGGCTCCAAGCCATGGTTAACGGTGTAGCAATAGAAATCGGTGCGATCGCGTTGGGCGGCGCTGTCGGAGGAGCTGTCGTAGCTCCGCTTGCGGCGACTGAGATTGCAGCCGGGGGCTATCTTACGTACCAAGGCAGCGCGAATATCGCCTCGGACTGCGGTTGAGCGCGACTTGCGAAGCGACTCGGTGGAGTGCCCCGTGGTAGACGTGCAGGGCGGTGATCGCAGCGAGGCGGCCATCCTCGTTCGGCGCGACACCGCCGGCTTCGGGCAGCTACGAGCCGTAGCGGTTTGGATAGACAACCACGACGCGGGTTCTCTTCGCGCGGGTGAAGAAGTCGTGTTCCCTGTCGATCCTGGCACGCACTCGGTTCAGGTTAAACAAGACTGGATGTGGAGCCCGGCGCTCAAGGTGGACGTTGCCCCGCAGGAGGTAGTCCGCCTTCACTGTCGTACGCCACCGGCGAGTCTCTCCGTGCTGGCCGACGGATTCTTGAAGCGTCACAGTTACCTCGCGCTCGCTCCTTCGCACGAGCCGCTGCCCTCGGGACCGAGTCCGGTGCGGCAGACGACGGTGCGCGTATTGCAGGTCCTATTCCTCATCGCAACATTGGCAGCGATAACACCGACGCTCGAGAGCGCCATCGGGAAGTCGACAGCCCGGACGGTCGCCGGCATCCTTATTACCGCCGCGTCAGTCGGAATCATGTTCGCGCCATCCTGGAAGAGATGAGAACGCACCCCTGAGAGGCAGAGCCGCCGAAGGGCGTGCCGTGCGCCGAGCAGAACTGTCCCGGGCCTAGTGTCCAAAACGAGTGCCGTCCTGGCGACGATTACAACCAGCCTTATCCTGGTCGGATCCGGTATCGGCGCGGCCGCATCGAAGCACACTTGGACAATGGCGCCGCCACCAAAATTGGATCCGACTTCGGTGGCTGCGTATGAACAACGGTTAGTCGCCACGCGTCGCCGACTCGGGTTGCGCGTGGCGGTCGTAGGCGCGTTCATTGGGATTCTCGGTTGTGTCGTAATCCTCCTCAGCTAGTGGTGCGCGCGCCCGCGTTAGGAGATCGGTGCATTCGTGCTGGGCGCTGTCGGCGGAACGCCCGACGGCGTGCCGTCAATGGTGACTCTCTGGCGGGGTGGGCACACATGTAGGACCGGCACTGAACGCAGTCCGGAGCTGAGCGGTCATCCTGGCTCGCGGCAGCAGGCATGTGGCAGAGTGGCCGCGTGCAATCCCGGACAAATGCACGTAGCACCGGCCGCGCCCAGGCCACCCGCGCCGGGCTGCACCAAGCGGCGCACGAGGTGTTCGCGCTGTCCGGCTTCGCCGACGCCAACATCGCCGACGTCGTCGCCCGCGCCGGCGCGAGCGTCGGCAGCCTCTACCACCACTTTGGCGGCAAGGCCGACCTCTACCTCGCGCTGTTCGAGGACTACCAGACCCGGCAGGAAGAGCGCGCCGCAGCCGCGGTGCGCGCGGCCCGCAGCGACGGCAACCTGCACGATCCGGTCGAGCTGTTCGTCGTCGGCGCCTCGGCGTACCTCGCCGGTTGCTGGGAGGAGCGCGAACTGTCGCGTCTGTTCCTCGCCGGCGGCGGTCCGCCCGGCTTCGAACTCATCGCGCGGCGCCGCTACCGCGAATGGATCCATGTCAACGCGAACCTCTTGCGCGCCGACGAGCAGCCACTCGGCGAAACGCTCGTCCTCGTCCTCACGACGGTAGTCGCCGAAGCCGGTCGCGAGGTCTCGGTGCAGGACTCGTACGAAGAAGCGATGCGGCTCGCCGACGAGGTGCTCGAACTCATCGGCCGGATCAGCACCCCGCGCTAACCCCCGGTCCCTCCTCGTCGACTGTGACGTTCGAGGCGGAAAGCGGGCGGGATAGCGCCTCAAACGTTGCAGTCGACGGTTATAGCAACGTGAGACCGGTGGTGCCGCGTTCGTGCGCGAGCAACCATTCCTTCGTCGTCAAGCCGTAGTAGTAGCCGCCGAGCCCGCCGCCGGTGCGCACGATCCGATGGCACGGCACGATCGGCGCGACCAGGTTCAGCGCGCATGCGCTCCCAGCTGCCCGCACCGCGTTCGGCGAACCCGCTCGGTTCGCGAGTTCGGCGTACGTGATCGTCTCGCCCGGCGGCACGTCGCGCATCGCCTTCCACGCGGCCTGCCGGAATGAGCCGCCCGGCTGCGAGACCGGCAACGTGTCCGGCGCCCTTACGTCACCGTCGAAATATGCCTGCAACGCCAGGGAAAATGGGCCGAGGTCATCGACTACGCGCAACGATGCCGTGGTACGCAACCGGCCGAACTGATCCTCGACCGGCGTGAAGCCGGCCGCGACCAGCGCGCCGTCGTGCACCAGCAACGCCAGCCGCCCGACCGGCGTCTCGAGTGTCGTGGCATGAACGGTGTCGGTCACTGTGATCCTCTCCATAGGTGCATCGCGGCGTACGCGCGCCACGGTCGCCATTGCTCGGCCCGCACCGCGCCACCAGCGCCAAGAGCCCGCGCGATGACAAGGTCGGTCGCGGGAAATGCATCCGGATCGCCGAGTGCGCGCATCGCGATGTAGTCGGCGGTCCACGGTCCGACCCCGGGCAGCGCGAGCAATCTCCGCCGTACGTCGTCCCGGTCGGCGATCGGATCGATCACCAGGCCGTCGTCCGCGACCGCGCGAGCCAACGCCCGCAACGTCCGGACCCGCGCACCGGTCAGACCCAAGCCGTCGAGGTCCGCGTCGGCGACCGAGGCCGCGTCCGGGAACGCATGCGTCAACGCACCGCGGGCAACCGTCAACGGTTTGCCGCACCGCTCCACCAACCGGCCGGCCAACGTGCGCGCCGCCGCGACCGACACCTGCTGGCCGAGGATCGCGCGAACGCCGAGCTCGAACCCGTCAACCGCGCCGGGCACCCGGATTCCCGGTGTCGTTTCGACCGCATCCCGCAGCAACGGATCGACCCGCAGCGCCTCATCGACCGCATGCGGATCCGCGTCGAGGTCGAGCAATCGCCGGCACCGGGCCACGACCGACGCAACCCGCCGTACGTCGTCGACGTCGATGCGCGCGACGACGTACGCCGCATCTTCGGCTGGCGCGGCTTCGAGTTCGACGACGCTCTGGTCGATCACTCGGCGGTAGCCGGTCGCGGTGAGTTCTTCCACCCCAGGTACGGCGCGCGTTCCGAGGAACGCGAACAACGGCGCGGCCGCGAATGGCAATCGCATCGGCAGCCGCAACGTCAACGTGCCGGTCGACTCACCGGCACCGACGGGCCGCCGGCGCAACTGGCTGGGCGGGCAGCCGAACTCGGCGGCCATCACCTCGTTGAACTGCCGAATGCTCGCGAACCCGGCACTGAACGCGACCGTCGACAGCGGCAGGTCGGTGTGCTCGACCAGCATCCGCGCGGTCTGCGCGCGACGGGTGCGGGCCAACCGCAACGGCCCGACCCCGATCTCGGCGACGAGGATGCGGTGCAGGTGCCGCTCGCTGACCGCCAGCCGGCGGGCCAGGCCGGGGACGCCTTCGGTGTCGACGACGCCGCTCTGGATGCCGCGCAGCGCGCGGGCCGCGAGGTCACCGCGGACGTCCCATTCGCGGCTGCCCGGTGCGGCATCGGGCCGGCATCGCTTGCACGCACGGAACCCGGCCGCGGCCGCCGCCGCGGCGTGCGGGAAGAACAGCACGTTCTCGCGCTTCGGCGTCTGCGCCGGGCAGCTCGGCCGGCAGTAGATGCCGGTCGTCCGGACCGCGGTCACGAACCGCCCGTCGAACCGCGCGTCGCGGCTGCGAACGGCGCGGTAACAGCGATCGGCGTCTTCGTGCACGGGTCCAGCATGGCCTACGGCGCCGACGGCGGCTGGCGGATTTCGGACCTGGAAGGATGTCGGCTGTGACCACGTCCGACGGCGCCCACCCCGAGCTGCTCGACCGCCGCTCCGACTATCCGATCCTGGGTCGCCGTACGTACCTGATCAATAACTCGCTCGGTGCGATGCACCGCGAAACCCGACGCCGGCTCGACGACTACGCGGACCTGTGGGACACCGAAGGTGTCGTCGCCTGGAACACCTGGTTCCCCGAGATGATGCGGGTCGCCGACCTCGTCGGCGCCGCGATCGGTGCCACGCCAGGCACGACCGTGTTGCGTGCCAACGTCGCCGACGCGCTCGCGAGTGTCGCGTCGTGCTTCGATCTCGGCGGCCCGCGCCACCGCATCGTCACGACCGCCGCCGACTGGCCGGGCACGCATTACTTCTGGACCGAACAGGTACGCCGGCACGGCGGTGAGCTGGTCGTCGTACCGTACGACGAAGACGGCATCACGGTGTCGACCGAGCGATTGGTCGACGCGATCGACGACCGGACACTGCTTGTCTCGGTAAGCCTCGTGCAGTTCCGCACGTCGGCGTTGCTCGACCTCGCCCCGGTCGTCGACGCCGCGCACCGGCACGGCGCGCTCGTCCTGCTCGACGCCTACCAAGCCGCCGGGTGCCTACCGGTGAACATAGCCGCGAACGACGTCGACATCTGCGTCGGCGGATCGGTGAAATTCCTCTGCGGCGGACCCGGCAACGGCTGGCTGTCGGTGTCGCCGCGACTCGTCGAAACGTTGCGGCCGGCGGCGGTCGGCTGGATCTCGCACGCGACGCCGTTCGCGTTCGAGTGGGACGACATCCGTTACGCCGACGGCATCGGGAGGTTCGCCGGCGGCACCCCGAACGTGCCGGCCGCGTATGCCGCCGCACCCGGATACCAAGCGATCGTCGACATCGGGATCGAACGGATCCGCGAGCGGTCGCAGTCGCTGACGCAACTGTTGCTGGACGGCGCGTTGGAACGCGGCTTCACCGTGCGCTCGCCGCATGACGCGCAACGTCGCGGTGGTCACGTGACGATCGATCCGGGTAATGCCGAGCAGGTGCACGAGGCGTTGATCGAGCGCAAGATCCTGGTCGACTACCGGCCCGGTGGCGGTATCCGGATCGGGCCACACTTCTACAACACCGCCGACGAGTGCCGCGAAGTCCTCGACGCGATGGCGGAACTCGCACGCCGATGAGCCAGATGACGACACCGACGACACCGGAGCGGGTCGCACGACCGAAAAGCCTGCGCGACAGCTTGCTCGACATGGGTCGCTCACTCGGACTGATGGCGGTCATCATGGCGATCGTCGTATTCGGCACTCCCGTTCGCGACCTCATCTGGCCGAGCAGCCAGGACCGGATGCCGGCGACCGACTACTCCGGTGTCGTCGCCGGCTTCAAGCAAGTCACCCATCACAGTGGGCTGGCACCCGTCGGCTTGCCGTCGTCGTGGCGGGCGAACGCGGCGAACCTCACTGGCACATCAGCGAAAGACGAGCGGTTGCACATCGGCTTCGCAACGCCGGGCAGCAGGTACGCGGGCGTCGACGAGACGACCGGCGATCCGAACGCGCTGATCGCCGACGTACTCGGCAAGCGCGGCGCGACGACGAGCGGTACGACGACGATCGAGGGCGTCACGTGGGACCTGCGTACTTCGGATCTCGGTGAGCGATCGCTGACCAGGACTGCCGACGGTTTGACCGTCGTCGTCACCGGCAACGCGAAGAGCGCGGATCTCGATCGGCTGTGCGCGTCGTTGCGCGCGACCGGTTAGCTCTCGTCGGGTTCGGCCGCGGCCAGCCGCGCCTTCGCGCCGTCGAGCAACTCCTGGCAGATCCGCGCGAGTTCTTCACCGCGTTCCCACAACGCCAACGACTCCTCGAGTGTCACCCCGCCGGCTTCCAGCCGCCGGACGATCTCGGTGAGCTCGTCGCGGGCTTGCTCGTACGTCGGCCGCGGCTCGGTCATGACGCCTCCGCAACGGTGACGGCGAACCGGCCGGCGGCGACTCGTACGTCGAGGTGTTCGGCGGCCGCAAGCTCAAGCGGATCCCGTACGACGTGACCGTCCGCGCGCTGCACGACGGCGTACCCGCGGTCGAGCGTTGCCTGCGGTGACAGCGCGGCGACCTGGCCGGCGAGATGCGCGATGTCGCCAGCCGCAGTTGCCACGCAAGCGAGCGCCGCCCGCCGGCTTCGTTCCCGAACCGCGGCGAGGTCGGCGGCGTACCGATCGAGCTGGCCGAGCGGATCGGCGATCGACGGCCGGGACAGCAGCGCGACGAGGCGATGCGACTCCGCGTCGATCCGGCCGGCGAGGTGCCGGTGCGCGCGGGCCCGAAGCTGCCGGACCCGGTGCAGTTCTTCGGCGACATCGGGTACGACGAGTTTCGCCGCGTCGGTCGGCGTCGATGCCCGGCGGTCGGCGACGTGGTCGACGAGCGGCGCGTCGGTCTCGTGCCCGATCGCAGTGACGACCGGCGTCCGGCAGGACGCGACCGCGCGGATCAACGCCTCGTCGGAGAACGGCAGCAGGTCCTCGACCGATCCACCGCCGCGAGCGACCACGATCACCTCCACGACCGGATCGTCATCGAGCCGGCGTAGCGCAGCGATCACTTCGGACGCGGCGTACGGGCCTTGCACCGCAACGTTTTCGATCGCGAACGCGACGCCCGGCCAGCGGCGGCGCGCGTTCTCGACGACGTCGCGTTCGGCCGCGCTCTCCCGGCCGGTGACCAGCCCGACCTTCGCCGGCAGGAACGGAAGCGCTTTCTTGCGGTCGGCCGCGAACAGGCCCTCGGCGGCGAGCGTCGCGCGCAGCTGTTCGAGCCGGGCGAGCAGCGCGCCGACGCCGACCGGGCGCACGTCGTACGCGGTCATGCTGAGCTGGCCACGGCCCGTCCAGAAGTCCGGCTTCAGCCAGACGACGACGCGGGCGCCGTCGGCGAGCGGCGGCTGCAGCTCGTCGACCAGTTGTCGCGGGCAGGAGACTTGCAGGGACATGTCGGCGGCGGTGTCGCGCAGCACGAAGAAGCACCGCGGCTGGCCGCCGCGGCGGCTTACCTCGGTGACTTGACCCTCGACCCAGATCCGGCCGAGCCGGCCGATCCAGTCGGCCATCGCGCGGGCGACAGTCCGGACCGGTATCGGTTGCTCGGGCGACGACGTCATCGGCACGGCGCTCACTGTAAGCGGGCGCCGTTCCGGTCGTGCTTTCCCTAGGCGGGGCGGCTCGGGGCGGCCGGCTCCCGCCCGTCAGCGTTCGGGTACGCCTCGGTGGTGCTGAGCTTGGCGATCCGGTTGTCGAGCGCGGTGAGGACCGGCAGCCGGTGCGCGTGCGCCTGCTCCCACTCGCGCAACGTGACGAGCTGTTCGAGGCTCAGGTTGCGCAGCCGGGCGCGCAGCGATCCGAGGGTGATGTTGTCGAAGTCGGTGATGGGCAGCTCGTTGCGGTTGTCCGGCTCCGGGATGGCCAGCTGATCGACGACCTCCTCGACGATCTGCTCGACCTCGGGCGAGACCGCGCTCGGCGTGAGCGTCGTCTCTCGGGTCTCGCTGGGGGCCGGCGTGCTGGCCTCGGTCGCGGTGGTGCTCGCCTTGGGCGCGGTGCGCGTCGCAGGTTTCGGTGTGGTGGTGGGCCGCGCCGCGTCGTCCGTCGTATCGGTCTCTGCGTCCTCGGCGTCGGCCCGTACGGCGGCTGTGATGCGCGCCGCTTCCTCGTCCGCGCCGTCGTCGAGCTCGAGCTTCGGCAGCAGCCGGCCGAGCGGGGTGTGCGCGGCGATCTGCAGCGCCTCGTTGCCGCGCCGGAGCGCGAACTGGCGGAGGCCGGCGCTGCGCTCCCACGCCTCCAGGCCGAGGGTGATGGCGGTCAGCGGTAGCCGGCTGGCCTGTCGAGCGAGTCCCATGGTGATAGTCCCTTTCCGCAGCCGACCCATTTCTCGGGCCACCCAATTCTCGGCCTACACAGTGTCCGTCCCCATCAGCCTGCCCGATGCGGCTGGGGCCGTAACCGGCGGTGCGTAGCCTGGACCTGTGACCCCGCCCACCGACCCCGCCGCCCCGCGCCGGGTGCTGCTGGCCAGCCCGCGCGGCTACTGCGCCGGGGTGGACCGTGCGGTGCAGACCGTCGAGCGCGCGTTGGAGCTGTACGGCGCTCCGGTGTACGTGCGCAAGCAGATCGTGCACAACTCGCATGTCGTGCGCGGGCTCGAGGCGCGCGGGGCGATCTTCGTCGACGAGACGGGCGAGGTCCCCGAGGGCGCGGTGGTGGTGTTCTCCGCGCACGGCGTCGCCCCGGTGGTGCACGACGAGGCGCGCGGGCGCCGGCTGCGGACGATCGACGCGACCTGCCCGTTGGTGACGAAGGTGCACGCGGAGGCGCGGCGGTTCGATCGTGAGGGCTACGACATCCTGCTGATCGGCCATGAGGGCCACGAGGAGGTCATCGGAACCACCGGCGAGGCACCCGATCGGGTCCATCTCGTCGACGGCCCGGCCGGTGCGGCCGCCGTCGAGGTCCGGGATCCCGCGCGGGTGGCGTGGCTGTCGCAGACGACGCTGTCGGTGGACGAGACGTTGGAGACGGTCGCGGCGTTGCGGGAACGCTTCCCGCTGCTGGCCGACCCGCCGAGCGACGACATCTGCTATGCGACCCAGAACCGGCAGGTTGCGGTCAAGGAGATCGCGGCCCAGTCGGATCTGGTGCTGGTGGTCGGCTCGGGCAACTCGTCGAACTCGGTCCGGCTGGTCGAGGTGGCCCGTGACGCGGGCGCCCGGGACGCCCGGCTGGTCGACGACGTGAGCCACATCGAGGAGTCCTGGCTCGATGGGGTGAGCACCGTTGGAGTGACCAGCGGCGCCTCGGTGCCGGAGTCGTTGGTGCATCAGGTGCTCGACTGGCTCGCCGGCCGCGGCTTCGGCGACGTCACCGAAGTCGCCTCGGCCGAGGAGCACCTCACCTTCGCGCTGCCGCCGGAGCTACGCCGGGACCTGCGCGCCGCCGAGGTTGCGGGTTAACCGCCTTCTATCCCGGTTATCCCGCGTTGATCTTGCGCTCCGGCTCGCCGATCAGGCCGTAATCCTCCGGCCGGTCCAGCTCCTCGCCCTCGGCTGCGGCCGGCAGCGCGACGACAGCCCGGCTCTCCTCGGCCGACGCCACCAGCTCCGCCGCGGACACCGGACGCACCGCCTCTTCCACCGGCCTGGGCTCGGTGAGCTCGTCGTCGACGACCTTGAGGTCGCGCAGCTTGCGGGCCTGCGGCAGCACCCGGCTCTCCAGTGACGCGACGGTCTCGTTGTACGCGCCCACCGTGCTGCCCAGGCGCTTGCCGAGGGTCTCGACCTTCGCACCAAGCTTGCTGATCCGCAGGTAGAGCTCGCGGCCGAGGTCGAACACCTCGCGGGCATTAGCGGCGAGCGCGTCCTGCTGCCAGGCGTACGCGCAGGTCCGCAGCACCGAGATCAGCGTCGTCGGGGTGGCGATGTGGATCCGCTTGCCGAACGCATAGTCGAGCAGGTCGCCGTCACGGTCGAGCGCGGCGGCGAGGAACGCGTCGCCGGGCACGAACAGCACGACGAACTCCGGCGCGGGTGAGAACTGCGACCAGTAGGACTTCGCCGCGAGCTGATCCACGTGCGTGCGCAGGTGTCGTGCGTGCGCGGTTAGGCGCTCGTCGCGGACCAGATCGTCGACCGCGTCGTGTGCCTCCAGATAAGCCGCCAACGTGACCTTGGAATCGACGACGATGCTCTTGCCGCCGACCAGCCGGACGACGAGGTCGGGGCGCAGCAGGCCGTCGGCGGTCTGCACGCTCGTCTGCTCGGTGAAGTCGCACCGGCTGGTCATGCCGGCGAACTCGACGCAGCGGCGCAGCTGCAGCTCGCCCCAGCGGCCGCGCGCCTGCGGCTTGCGCAGCGCGCTCACCAGCGCCGCGGTCTCGCGCTTGAGCTCGTCGCCGGACAGCCGGACCCGCTCGATCTGGTCACTCAGCGCCCGCTGCGCCCCGGCCCGCTCCTTCTCGATCTCGCGCATCTGCGTCTCGACCTTGGTCAGCGTCTCTGTCAGCGGCGCGCCGGCCTGCTTGAGCCGAGTGTCGGCGAGATCCAGGAACTGCTCGTTGTTGTGCCGCAGCGCGTCCTTCGCGAGGCTGTCGAACGTCTCCTTGAGCTGCACCTGAGCCCGTTCGAGCAGTTCGATCTTGTCGGCGGCGCCGCGCCGCTCGGCCGCGAGCGTCGCCTCCGCGCTGGCCGCCCGCGCCTCGGCGCCGGCCACTCGCGCCTCGGTCGCGCGCAGCTCGACGGCGATCGCGTCACGCTCGGCCAGCACGCTCGCCTGGGCGGCGGCCAGGCGCGCGCGGGCGAGCGCCCACCCGGCCGCGGCACCCGCGGCGAGGGCGATCAGAGCGAGCAGCGCAGTCACGGCGTTCATGTCAGGCATCGTCGCCCACGGCACCGACAATTCCGGGACGACGCGCCCGGCCGGGTGGCGGAGCTGTGGACAACGGCGCGGCCGGGGGAGGATCGGGACCGTGACCGCGCCGTTCCTGAAGTGGGCCGGCGGCAAGCGGGCGCTGGTGCCCGCCTTGACCGGGCTGATGCCGGCGTCGTACGGCGACTACTACGAGCCCTTTGTCGGCGGCGGCGCGGTGTTCTTTGCGCTCCGGCCGCGACGCGCGTTTCTCAACGACGCCAATGAGGAGCTCGTCAACTGCTACGCGGTCGTCCGCGACCGGCTCGACGATCTACTCACCGCGCTCGCCGGTCACCGCAATACCGAGGAGCATTTCCGGCACGTACGCGCGCAGTCACCGGAACAGCTCGACGACGTCGCCCGGGCTGCGCGATTCGTCTACCTCAACCGGACCTGCTTCAACGGCCTCTACCGGGTCAACCGGCGCGGCGAGTTCAACACGCCGTACGGCCACTACGCCAACCCGACCCTGGTGCCGGAGGCGTTGCTCCGGGCGGCCTCCGCCGCGCTGCAGGGCGTCACGCTGACCGCCACGAGGTATCTCGACGCGTGCGCGACCGCGGCCGAGGGCGACCTCGTCTACCTCGATCCGCCGTACGTCCCCGTGGGCGAGTTCGCCGACTTCCGCCGTTACCACCGCGATCAGTTCCGTGAGGACGACCACGAAGAACTGGCCCGGCTGTTCAAGGATCTCGACGCGCGCGGTTGTCACGTGCGGCTGTCCAACTCATACACGCCCTGGGTGCTCGATCTCTATGCCGACTGGAACGTCCACGTCGTCACGACGCGACGGGCGATCAACTCGAACGGGTCCGGCCGTGGGCCGGTCCGCGAAGTAATCGTGGCCAATGACTAGCGCAGCCGCGGACATCGTCACGGCGGTCTACCCGGACACGCGCTTCATGGGGTCGAAGCAACGCCTGCTCGGTCACATCGCCGACGCCGCAGCGCGCTCGCGCCGCCGTACCTTCGTCGACGCGTTCTCGGGATCGGGATGCGTCGCGCACCACATGAAGGCGCGCGGCTACCGGGTCGTCACGAACGACGTACTCGCCTTCGCGTACCACTGGGCGCGAGCCGCTGTCGAGAACAGCACCGTCACACTCACGCCCGACGACTGCACAGCGCTGCTCGCACCGAACAAAGACGCCGGCACGTTCATCGCCGAGACCTTCGCCGACCTGTACTTCACCGACGAGGAGAACGCGCTGCTCGACGCGTTCAGCGCGAACGTCGCAATGTTGAGCGATCCGTATCAGCAGTCGCTCGCGTACGCCGCGATGACGCGCGCGTGCCTGAAGCGGCGGCCGCGCGGTGTCTTCACCTATGTCGGCATGCGGTACGACGACGGCCGCGCTGACCTGCGCACGCCGCTCGCGGATCACTTCCGCGCATCGGTGCAGCTGTGGAACGCGGCAGTGTTCGACAACGGGTTACGGCACGAGGCGCGGCACGGTTCGGCTACATCGATGGAGGTCGACGAGCCATCAATCGTGTACGTCGATCCGCCGTACTTCAGCACTCGTTCGGACAGCGACTACACCCGGCGCTATCACTTCCTCGAAGGGCTCGTCTCGTACTGGCGCGACCTCGACCTGCAGCCGCACACGAAGACGAAGAAGTTCCGCAGCCCGCATCTCGAGTTCCAGTCGAGAACGTCGGCGTACGCGTCGTTCGAGGTGCTGTTCGACCGGTTGCGCGACGGCGGTCACCAGGTACTCGTGTCGTACAGCAGCAACTGCCTGCCGACCCGCGAGGAGATGCTCGACATGTTGCGCGCGCGGTGGCGTCGCGTCGACGTCGTCAGCATCGACCATGTCTACAGCTTCGGCACCCATGGCCACCGCCTGGGCAACCGCAACAACCGCGTCGAGGAGTACCTCTTCCTCGCCCGGTGACTCAGACCGTCAGGCGGCGTGCGGTTCCTGATGGTTGGCCGGCAGGTGGCACCACGACCACTCGCCGATCCGGCGGCCACAGCATTCGCCGCCCGGGCGGTAGGCGGAGGTCGCGTGTACTCGCTCCACCGGCGCCGCGGCGTCCGGATAGCTGGCGACCTCGTCGTGCACTTCCAGCGGCTCGACACCGGAGAGCTCGCCGACGTAGACGCGACTGACTTCCTGGACGCCGTGCTGCTCGCAGTGACCGACCACGACGAGCGTGACCGGATCGGCCAGCACTCGCGTGCGCACCTCGTCGCCGCAGCTGGGGCAAGAGAACGTCATGGCGCCACCTCGGTTCGTTCCTAGAGAGGAACTACCCAATGATCGGCCGGTTAACTAGTCAGCATTAGCCGCCACGCCGTACCCGTTGCTGGCCCGTCCGGATGATGCCTACGTATCCCGAGTTGGTGTTCACTGCGACGTTTTTCGTCCTATGACGCGCTGAGGAGACGAGTTTCGTCGCACTCAGCCGGGGCGAGGCGGGACATCACACGTTGAAGCGGAACTCGACTACGTCGCCGTCGGCCATCACGTAGTCCTTGCCTTCGATCCGGACCTTGCCGGCGGAACG
>JAVEEG010000219.1 GCA_030840585.1 Frankiaceae bacterium
GACGACGAGTACGACGACGAGGAGCCCGACGACGATCAGAGCCGCGATTACGGCAGCCATGCCGCACCTCCTCTTGGTGCGCGCAGGCGAGCCCGGTGAGCAGGCACGTCTGCTGACGCGGCAAGGAGGCCGTCAATGCCGCCGCGGTGCCAGGCCGCGGCGATCGGGTGATCAGTATCCGGAGCGGTGAGGCTCCGGCGAGTGTCGGTAGTGCTCTCTCAGTCTTGGGTTGTGCGATCAGTGGGTCGCGCTATGAAAGGTCCGGTGACGCGGACACGGCACGGACGGGGCTCCTTCGTACCGAAAGGCTAACGCGCCGCTGTGACCGACAGCAAGATCAGGTCCCTCGGCCGGCTCGTCACACCGTTCCGCTACGGGCCGGCGGCGCCGGGCCGCGGCTGCCTCGTCGCCAGGCCCGCGCCGATCAGTCCGCGGTCCGGTGCGGCCCGCTCTCGTCCGGCCGCGCTCTCGTCGGCCGCGCTCGCGTCGGCCGCGCTCGCGTCAGCCGTCGTCCGCGCCGCGGACCGCTTCTCGGGCGACCCGAACGGCGAGGCCTTGGCCGAACCCTTTACGGCCCAGCATCCCGACCAGGCGTCGTACCCGGGTCTCGGCCGGCAGCCCGTCCATCGTGCGCAGCCGGCGCGCCACCAGCGCCCGGGCCGCGACCTCCTCGTCGTCGGTACTGACGGTGGCGACGGCCGCGGCGACCGTGTCGGCCGCGACGCCCCGGCGAGTCAACTCGCTGGCCAACGCCCGCCGGCCCAGACCTCGGCCGTTGTGCCGGCTGGTCACCCACGCCTGCGCGAACGCGTCGTCGTCGACGAGGCCAACTTCGACGAAGCGGTCGAGCACGGCCGTCGCGGCGTCGCAGGGAACGCCGCGACGGGCCAGTGCCCGCTCGAGCTCAGCCCGGGTGCGGGGCTGGGAATCGAGCAACCGCAAGGCGATCAGCCGAGCGGCGTTCTCGGGATCCTCAAGCGCGTCCGGTGCTGCCGGCCCGGCCGGCCCCGCCGACCGGTCGCCACCGTCCGCACCGGCCCGCCCGTTGACGGACCGCCCGTTGGCCGACCGGGCGTTGACGGACCGCCGGGCGGCCGCCGCGCGCATCAGAAGTCGACCGGTACCGCGTCCGGCATCAAGTCGATCGGCTTGTCCGCATCCAGCCCGGCCACGTCGACGGCGCCGTCGGCGGGTGCGTCGACCCGCGCGCCGATGCCGAGCTTCTCCTTGATCTTCTTCTCGATCTCGTCGGCGAGGTCGGGGTTGTCCCGCAAGAACGCGCGTGCGTTTTCCTTGCCCTGGCCGAGCTGATCGGAGTCGTAGGTGTACCAAGCACCGGCCTTGCGCACGATCCCCTGCTCGACACCGAGGTCGATGAGCGAGCCTTCGCGGCTGATGCCCTGACCCCACATGATGTCGAACTCGGCCTGCTTGAACGGCGGCGCCACCTTGTTCTTCACGACCTTCACCCGGGTCCGCGAGCCGACCGCGTCCTGCCCGTCCTTCAACGTCTCGATCCGGCGCACGTCGAGCCGGACCGACGCGTAGAACTTCAGCGCCTTGCCGCCGGTCGTCGTCTCCGGCGAGCCGAAGAAGACACCGATCTTCTCCCGCAGCTGGTTGATGAAGATGGCCGTCGTGCCCGTGTTGGACAGCGCGCCGGTGATCTTGCGCAGCGCCTGGCTCATCAGCCGGGCCTGCAGACCGACGTGCGAGTCGCCCATCTCGCCTTCGATCTCGGCCCGAGGCACGAGCGCGGCAACCGAGTCGATGACGAGAATGTCGAGCGCGCTGGAGCGGATGAGCATGTCCGCGATCTCGAGCGCCTGCTCGCCGGTGTCGGGCTGCGACACCAGCAACGCGTCGGTGTCGACCCCGAGCGCCTTCGCGTACTCGGGATCGAGGGCATGCTCGGCGTCGATGAACGCCGCGATGCCGCCGGCCCGCTGCGCGTTGGCCACGGCGTGCAGCGCGACCGTGGTCTTGCCGGAGGACTCCGGCCCGTAGATCTCGACGACGCGCCCGCGCGGCAGGCCACCGATGCCGAGCGCGACGTCGAGGGAGATCGCGCCGGTCGGGATCACCTCGATCGGGGCGCGGGTCTCGTCACCCAGGCGCATGACCGCGCCTTTGCCGTGCGCCCGCTCGATCTGCGCCAGCGCGGTGGACAGCGCCTTGTCGCGGTCGATCCCTGCCATGTGCACCCCTCGGCCGTAGGTCTTGGACGCGGGTGACGTTAGGCGGACCCGGCGACAAAATCGGCCGCCGAAGACAAACTGTGGACACCCGCGTGGTTTCCACAGTAGGCGAACACGTGTTCGAAACAAGACGACACGCCGCGCGTCGTACCGACTGCTTTCAGTGCCGGTCGCGCACCGGGGCCTCGAAGTGTTCGCAGACCGCGAGCCACACCACTTTCGGGTCCTCGCCCGCGGCCAGCGCCTCATGCGCGGTGCGGTCGCCGAGAGAACGGATGACCTGATCGCGCGCCACCGACGCGGCGTACGCCGGGCCGAACCGGCCACGCATCCGGTCCCAGAACTCCGTCATCCGCACACCGCCCACGCTAGCCAGCGCGTCGAGGCAACCGTCCTCGCCGTTCGCGCGTCTAGCCGACATCCTCAAGGGCCTGGGGGTGGCCGAGTAGTGGCTGACGAAGTGGCGTTCGACGCCTTCGTCCGCGCCCGCATGCTCGCGTTGCTGCGGTTCGCGCACGCACTCACCGGCGATCCGCACACCGCGGCCGATCTGGTCCAGGACGCTCTTGAGCGCACCGGTGTTCGCTGGGCGAAGCTGCGCCGTACCGACGATCCCGAGGCGTACGTACGGCGAGCGATCGTCAACGGCCGCACGTCCCGCTGGCGCAAGCTGCGGCGCGAATCGCTCGTGGATGCCGTGCCGGAGCCTCGATCTCACGTTGACCCCGCGACACATGACGCCGATTTGTGGCGGCTCTTGTCGACCTTGCCGCCGAGGCAACGCGCCGTGCTCGTGCTGCGTTACTACGAAGACATGTCGGAAGAGCAGATCGCCCGGACGCTCGGGTGCGCGCCGGGAACGGTGAAGAGCCAGTCGAGCAAGGCGCTGGCCAAGCTGCGGACCGCGCTGGCAGCTGACGAGACCTACGCCGCTCGCGCCGAGCCCAAGCCGGAGGCGACATGGTCGACCCAGACGTCGTGAACGTCGAGCAGCGGCTGCGGGATCTGCTGACCGACGACCACCTCGCCGTACGGGTGCCGGCCGGCGCGGTCGAGGCAATCCACAGCGGCGTACGGCGCCGGCGCCGCGCCCGGTTCGCCGGTACGGCCGGTCTCGCGTTCGTCGCGGTCGCGGCCACCGCACTCACCGGCACTGCGCTGCTGCACCGCGGCGCGCGGCTCGCGCCCGGCCAGGTCACCAGCGAGACGCCCGGCGTCTGGGTGCCCGGATCGCTCACCGCCCTCCCGCGGACGATGGCCGCGCCCGCAGCGATCGCGGCCTCCGGCGGGCTCGTGTGGGTGACCGGTCCGGCGACCGACACGCCAGGCACCGACGTCCTCGCCCGAGTGGATGCCGCGTCCCGGCAGGTCACGTCGATGTCTACCGGTGTGGCGAGCGACCTCGCCGCGACGCCACTGCGACTCTGGGTCGCGCTGCGCCCCGGCGCCGCTGACACGCAGTGCGCGCTGCAGCTGCGCGAGACGACCCGCGGGCAGATCGTCTCAACCTTCCCGCTGCCTTGCGACGCGAGCGGAGATGTCGGTCCCAATGTCACCGCGAACGGTAGCCATGCGTGGGTCGCGGTCGACGACGGCAGCGCGACGCGGTTGCGGCTCTATACCGCCGGCAGTTCGGCTCCCCCGGTGGAGCGCGTGCTGCCCGGCCGGCTGGCCGGCCCGCACCTCCTCGCGATCGGCGGCACCAGCGTGTACGTCGTCACCCGCGACGACGCTGCCGGCACGGTTCTGCACCAGCTCTCCGCGGATCGGCTCAGGCCGCTCGCGACCATCTCGGTGCCCGGCGCGCGATTGATGGCGTACGGCAACGACCAGCTGTACGTCGCGGACGCCAGCTCGGTCGGCGCCTACCCGGCAGACCTCGGTGGCCGGCGCGGTTTCGTGTCCGGATACGTGCGGAGTTTGACCACCGGCGCCGGCGTCGTGTGGTCAGACCCGGCTGGCACCTCGTTCGAAGGCTTCGATCCGCACACCGGCAAGGTCGCCGGCATCACGAAGGTGCCGGTCGTGCCGGGCGGCCTGCTGCGCGCCGACGGAGCCGTCCTGTGGGCGGTCGCGAGCTACCGCGGGTTCGGTGTTGGCCTTCAGTCGGCGGAACCTGCTTCCTGAGCCAGCGGCGCCGTCCACACGCGGGGGGAGCGCGCCCGTCATGCACAGCCGACCGCGGCGATGACTCGCTGTCGTACCGCGGGACGAGAATGGTCGGCATGGACGCCCTCGACCGCTTCTCCGCCGCCACGCGTGAGTGGTTCCGGGCGTCCTTCGCCGCGCCGACGGCGGCGCAGACCGGGGCGTGGGACGCGATCGCCACCGGCGGTCACGCGCTGGTGATCGCGCCGACGGGCTCTGGCAAGACGCTCGCCGCGTTCCTGCACGGGCTCGACGCCGTGCTCACTCAGCCCGCACCGGACGACATCGGGCGGCGATGCCGCGTCCTCTACGTGTCACCGCTGAAGGCGCTCGCGGTCGACGTCGAGCGCAACCTGCGCGCGCCGCTCGCGGGGATCCGGCATGCGGCGACCAGGCTGGGTGAGACCGTCCGCGACATTGCCGTGGGCATGCGGACGGGTGACACGAGCCCGGAGGATCGGCGGGCGTTCCCGCGCCGGCCACCAGACATCCTGATCACCACCCCGGAGTCGTTGTTCCTGTTGTTGACCAGCCAGGCGCGCGAGGCGTTGCGCGGGGTGGACACCGTGATCGTGGATGAGGTGCACGCCGTCGCGGGGACCAAGCGCGGCGCGCACCTGGCGCTGAGCCTCGAACGTCTCGACGCCCTTCTCGACCGGCCGGCGCAGCGGATCGGCCTGTCCGCCACGGTCCGGCCCGTCGATGAGGTTGCTCGCTACCTCGGCGGTGCCGCCGCGGTCACGGTCGTGCAGCCACCGGCGGAGAAGACCATCGACATCGATGTCGTCGTTCCGGTCGAGGACATGACCGAACTCGGCGAGGTCATCGCCGACGACCACGCGGGCAGCGCGGCCGGCGCCGACAACCGGCGATCGATCTGGCCCTCAGTCGAGGAACGGATCGTCGACCTGGTCGAGGCGCACCGATCGACGATCGTCTTCGCCAACTCCCGCCGGCTCGCCGAACGGCTGACCAACCGGCTGAACGAGATTGCGTACGAACGCCGGGTCGGCGCTGAGCTGCCCGAGGCCGGCGCGCCTGCGGAGGTCATGGCCCAAGCGGGTACGGCGCGGGGCGCGCCGGTCGAGATCGCTCGCGCGCATCACGGCAGCGTCAGCCGCGAGCAACGTGCTCTCACCGAGGAGGCGCTCAAGCGCGGCGACCTGCCGTGTGTTGTCGCGACGAGCAGCCTCGAGCTCGGCATCGACATGGGCGCGGTCGACCTCGTCGTGCAGGTCGAGTCGCCGCCGTCGGTGGCGAGCGGGTTGCAGCGGATCGGCCGGGCCGGCCATCAGGTCGGCGCGGTGAGCCACGGCGTCATGTTCCCCAAGCATCGCGGCGATCTGATCCCGGCCGCGGTCGTCGCGCAACGGATGCAGAACGGTGGCATCGAAGCGCTGCGGCTGCCGCGCAACCCGCTCGATGTGCTCGCGCAACAAGTGGTAGCCATGCTCGCGATGGAGCCATGGACGGTCGACGACATCGCGGCACTCGTGCGTCGTACGGCATCGTTCGCGTCCCTGCCCGACAGTGCGTTGCACGCAGTCCTCGACATGCTCGCCGGGCGCTACCCGAGCGACGAGTTCGCCGAACTCCGCCCGCGAATCGTCTGGGACCGGGTGACCGGCGTGCTCACCGGCCGGCCGGGTGCGCAACGTCTGGCGGTAACCAGCGGCGGCACGATCCCGGATCGCGGTTTGTTCGGCGTATTTCTGGTCGGTGAAAAGGGCTCCCGAGTCGGCGAGCTCGACGAAGAGATGGTGTACGAGTCGCGCGTCGGCGACGTGTTCACCCTCGGCTCGACCTCGTGGCGAATCGAAGACATCAGCCACGATCGGGTCACGGTGTCCCCCGCGCCAGGACAGCCGGGGAAGCTTCCGTTCTGGCATGGTGACGCACCCGGCCGTCCGGTCGAACTTGGTCGCGCGTTGGGTGCGTTCGTCCGCGAGCTGGGACGGCGATCGCGCGACGACGCCCGCGCGGAGCTGCGCGACATCGGTCTCGACGAGTGGGCCGCGGACAACACGCTCGCTTATCTCGACGAGCAGCGCACCGCCACCGGTCACGTCCCGGACGACCGGACCATCCTGGTCGAGCGGTTCCGCGACGAGCTCGGTGACTGGCGGGTCGCGGTGCACTCACCGTTCGGCGCGCAGGTGCATGCACCGTGGGCGCTCGCGCTGTCGGCCCGGCTGCGCGAACGGTACGGCGTCGACGTGCAAGCCATGCATACCGACGACGGCATCGTGATCCGGTTGCCCGAAACCGATGAGACGCCGCCACCCGAACTCGCCGTCTTCGATCCCGACGAGGTCGAGCCGCTGGTGACGGATGAAGTCGGTGGCTCAGCGCTGTTCGCGTCCCGGTTCCGTGAATGCGCGGCCCGCGCGCTGCTGCTGCCCCGGCGCAACCCGGGCCGGCGCACACCGCTGTGGCAGCAACGGCAGCGTTCGGCGCAGCTGTTGTCCGTGGCGTCGCAGTACGGCTCGTTCCCGATCGTGCTCGAGACGATGCGCGAGTGCCTGCAAGACGTCTTCGACGTACCGGGTCTGGTGCAGCTGATGCGCGATGTCGCCGAACGCACGGTTCGGATCGTCGATGTCGAAACCTCGCAACCGTCGCCCTACGCACGGTCGCTGCTGTTCGGTTACATCGGCGCGTTCATGTACGAGGGCGATCAACCGCTGGCCGAACGCCGTGCCGCAGCGCTCGCGCTCGATTCCACCCTGCTCGCCGAACTGCTCGGTACGGCGGAGCTGCGCGAACTGCTGGATCCGGATGCGGTCGACGAGGTCGAGGCCGAGTTGCAGCGTCGCACCGAGGACCGCCGCATCCGCGACGCCGAGGACGTCGCCGATGCGTTGCGACTGCTGGGCGACCTCAGTACCGATGAGCTGATCGCGCGCGGTGCGACACCGACGATGGCGGCCACGCTGGAAGAGTCCGGCCGCGCCCTTCGCGTCCGGGTCGGCGGCGAGGAACGATGGATCGCGGTCGAGGACGCGGCCCGGTTGCGCGACGCCCTCGGTACGCCGACGCCGGTCGGTGTGCCGCAGGCATTTCTCGAACCGGTCCCGGATCCGTTGGGCGATCTTCTGTCTAGGTACGCGCGCACCCACGGTCCGTTCCATCCGATCGACATTGCCGCCCGGTTCGGTTTCGGCCTTGCCGTCGTCGAACACGGCCTGCACCGGCTTGCTAGCAGTGGGCGGCTCGTGCAAGGCGAGTTCCGCCCCGGCGGGGTCGGGCTCGAATGGTGTGACGCCGAGGTGTTGCGGGCGATGCGGCGACGGTCGCTGGCGAAGTTGCGCCGCGAGGTCGAGCCGGCGCCGCCGCAGGCGCTCGCGCGATTCCTACCGGCATGGCAAGGCGTCGGCGTACATGCTGCTCGCGGTCTCGACGGTCTCGTCCGCGCGATCGAGCAATTGCAAGGCGCGGCCGTGCCGGCATCGATGCTGGAGACGGTCGTGTTGCCGTCGCGCATCTCGGACTACCAACCGTCCCTGCTCGACGAGTTGACCAGTGCCGGCGACGTGCTCTGGGCCGGCCAAGGGTCGCTGCCCGGGAACGACGGTTGGGTTGCGCTGTACCTCGCCGACAATGCTCCGCTGCTGATGCCCGCCATGGACGCCGACAGTGAGATGCCGCCGCTGCACCGGCAAGTGCTCGAGGCGCTCGACGGCGGCGGCGCGCTGTTCTTCCGTAGCCTGTCCGACCGGTTGGGCGCGTTGGACGACGGCGCGTTGACCGATGCGCTCTGGGATCTGGTCTGGTCCGGGCACGTCACGAACGACACGTTGGCGCCGCTGCGCAACTTGCACGGCGCGAGCCGGACGCGCTCATCACCGCGGTCCCGGCCCGGACGCCGTGGCCGTCCGGTGATGCCGATCCGCAGCGGCCCGCCGGCGGCCGCCGGTCGGTGGTCGCGGCTGCCCGCCCGCGAGACCGACGCGACCCGGCGGGCGCACGCGGCAGCGGAAGCGTTGCTGGACCGGCACGGCATCGTCACCCGCGGCGCGGTCATGGCCGAGCACGTGCCGGGCGGATACGCCGCGGTGTATCCGGTGCTGAAGGCGTTCGAGGAGAGCGGCCGGGCGCGGCGCGGCTACTTCGTCGAAGGGCTCGGCGGCGCGCAGTTCGCGATGGCCGGTGCGGTCGACCGGATGCGTGCGATGGCCGCACCCAGCCGGACGGAGCAGCGACCGGCCACGTCGGCATGGCAACCACCAGTACCAGGAGGGTGGCGGGAGCGACGGCGGGGCGCGGAGGACAACGGCGCGCTGGTGCTGGCCGCAAC